>PLMA01000028.1:34553-71918 GCA_003141455.1 Chloroflexota bacterium
TACAAGGCGGTCATGGAGGCCAACGCCTACCCGGGTCCGGCCGTCATCGTGGCCTACACCCCGTGCATGCCGGAACATGGCATCGCCGATGACGCGGCCAACCGGCAGGCCAAGCTGGCCGTCGAGTCTCGGGCTTTCCCGCTCTTCACCTACGACCCGCGCCGCGGCGGATCGCTCGCGGAGCGCCTGTCGCTCCAGGGCAACCCCGCGGTCAAGGAGGACTGGTCGAAGAATCCGGACGGGACGGTCTTCGACTTCATCGCCTTCGCCCACACCGAGGGCCGCTTTGGCCAGCATTTCGACAAGGAGGGCAACGCCTCCGTCGAGCTGCAGGCCTCCCAGGAGGACCGTCTGGGCAACTGGCGAACCCTCCAGGAGATGGCCGGCATCCGCTGACCGCGAACGGCCGCTAACCGCGAACGGCCGCCAACAGACCCGCCGTCACGACAGAACCGGGGCCGCGTAAGGGGCCCCGGTTCTGATTCTGTCTTGGAGGGGACTACGCCGCGGGCAGCGCCGGAGGCGCCTGCGCTACGGTGTCCGAGCGGCGCGTCCGACCCTCGGTCCAGGCGTCGTGGCGGAGTAGAGGCACCACGCCCACGACCATGATCAAGGCCGTGTCGGTGATGTACGGCAGGGCGATCATGGCCGCGATCGGGACGACCCATCGGGCGTCGTATCGGGCCGCCACGACCGTCATCACGGCCGCCAGAACAAGACGGGGCATCAACGGAATGAGCTGGATGGCGAACCCAGGCTCCGGGTTCCCGACGTTGTTCTTGAGAACCGTGAGCCAGTCGAACCAGAGGCTCCAGGAGAACGAAAACGACACGAGTACCACGGCCGCCGTCCCCGCGAGGGCGATGAGGAGGTTTCGCCACTCTCCACGGGCCACGAACCACAGCAGACCGATCCCGGGCGTGACTTTGGTCAGCAGCAAGAACGAGTACGTCCACGGCCATCGGAAGCCGGCAACGACGGCCAGAGCCATCGGCAGGAAGATGTTGCCGCTCGAGAGGTAGTGCCTGGGGGCCGCCAGAACCCCGATGGCAAATGGCGCAAAGAACAGGGCGAAGATCAGCAGGGCCACCCATCGGCCGGAGATCCAGAACAGGAGCGCGACTATTGCCGCCAGCCAGATGGCGTGGAAGACCTCCCAGGGCAGCGACAGCAGTGGCCACAGGATCTGGACGAAGACCGGCGCGTACAGATACCCGTGTGGAGCCGTATCCACGACCGCGGTGTAGTAGAGGTGGTCGAAGCGGATGGCCTGCCAGTAGCCGTAGGAGTCGCCCAGGTAGATGTTGACCATGAGGTACGCAAAGGCCGCCGCGGCCAGCAGGAGGGCAAGGACGAGAGCCACTCGCCGGACGTCGCGCCGCTTAGCGGTCTTTGCGGCCGCGGCGTAGAGACGCGCGATTGGGTCCGGCACTAGCCGAAGGGCGGCGTCCACCATAGATGCGGAGTCCTCTGCTCGCCGCCCGCGCACGGTTTCCGAGCGGTGCGCCCGCAGTCTACCGTGACCGTCCCTTCCGAATCGCCTCCGCTCCAGCGGACCCGAGGGCGCCGGCTACGCGGCCCGCCCGACATCCCCGGCTTCGAGACCGGCCGCGAAGGCGCCGAGGTCCGCGTCGACCACCTCCGGCCGTTTGCGGCCCGCCATCTCGCGCAGAGCGGCGCCAATCGACTCCCGGGTGACCCAGCCGAGATGGGCCACCAGAGCGCCGAGGGCGACGACGCTGACCAGCTTGTCGTCGCCGCCCCGGGCAGCCAGCTCGGTGCAGGGCAGACGCATCTCGTCGACGTCGCTCCGGCCGCATCCGTGATCGCCGAGGAGCGAGCTGTTGAGGATCACCAGCCCGCCCGGGGCGACCAGCGGACCGAACTTGCGAAGCGACGGGAGGTTCATGACCACCGCCGCGTCGAACTCGTCGACGACCGGCGAGCCGATCGGTTCATCGCCGACGATCACCGTGCACGAGGCTGTGCCGCCGCGCATCTCGGGACCATAGGAGGGGATCCAGAAGACCTCCAGGCCGTCCTTGATCGCGGCCCGCGCGAGAACCTGGCCGGTAAAGAGAAGACCCTGGCCGCCGAAACCGGCGAACACGACAGATCGCTCCATCTCAGGCCTCCGGATTGGTGGCGGCGGCCGCCGCCGGACGAGCGGTCGAAGGAGCAGAGCGATCCACGATGACACCCAGGGGATAGGCCTCCGCCACAGAGCCCTTCAGGTGTTCGAGCGATTCCTGCGGCGTCATGCCCCAGCCGACCGGGCAGTTGGAGAGGACCTCGACGATGGCGAATCCACCGCCCTCGATCTGGACCTGGCAGGCTCGCCTGATCATCACCTTGAGCCTGCCGATCGACCCGGCATCGGCAACGCTGCCGCGGGCCGCGTACGTGACGCCCGGCAGCTGGGCCAGCATCTCGGTTATCCGGATCGGGTACCCCATGAGCTCCGCGTCTCGGCCGCTCGGCGAGGAGGTGGTCCGCTGTCCGAGGAGCGTCGTTGGGGCCATCTGTCCGCCGGTCATGCCGTAGATGCCGTTGTTGACGAAAATGGCGGTGATGCGCTCGCCACGGGCCGCGGCGTGGACGATCTCCGCCGTACCGATGGCGGCAAGGTCCCCGTCGCCCTGGTAGGTGAGGACGAAGGCCTCCGGCCTGACACGGCGGATACCCGTGGCCACGGCCGGGGCGCGGCCGTGCGGCGCCTCGACGAAGTCCACGTCGAGGTAGTCGTAGATGAAGACCGCGCAGCCAACCGGCGCGACGGCGATGGTGTGGGCAGGCAGGTCCAGGTCGGTCATGACCTCGGCCAGGAGGCGGTGGATCACGCCGTGGCCGCAGCCGGGGCAGTAGTGGGTGGCGCGGTCGATGAGCACGTCCGGCTTGCGGTAGACCAGCCGCGCCGCAGCCGCTCTCTGAGTCTCAACGGACGAACTGCGCGCGTGAAGCGTCATCCCCGGCCTCTGCGTCGCGCGCCGGTGCGGACTCCGGTCCCGTTCGCCGATGCGTCTCCAGGGTGATGTTCCGTCGCGGGATCGTGGGAAGTTGTGGTTCGAGTTCGTTCCACTCTTCCGCGCAGGGCCTTCAGGGCGCCGAGCACCTCGTCCGGAGTCGGTACCAGGCCGCCCATTCGCCCGTGGAAGGCCACAGGGCAGCGACCTTCGACCGCCAGCCGGACGTCCTCGATCATCTGTCCGGACGAGAGTTCCACGGTCAGGATGCCGTGCAGCTGGCGGCTCATTCGGGCCAGCTCGCGTTCTGGGAACGGCCACAGCGTGATCGGGCGGAAGAGTCCGACCTTCATGCCCTTCTCACGAGCCCTGGCGATGGCGCTGCGGGCGACTCGGGCGGCCGTGCCATAGGCGACGATCGCGAACTCGGCGTCCGCCAGCTGCCAGCCTTCCCAGCGGGTCTCATGGCGGGCAATCTCGCGATACTTCTGCTGGAGGGCGAGATTGCGACGCTCCAGGACCTCCGGGTCCAGGTCGAGCGACTTGACGATCCGAGCCGGGCGGCCTGCTGCGCCGGTGAGTGCCCAGTCGAACGCCTGACGCTCGGGCGTTCGGAACCGAAGCTCGACGGGCTCCATTGCCTGGCCGAGGATTCCGTCGGCGACGAGCATGACCGGCGTCCGATAGCGCTCCGCCAGCTCGAAGGCGGTCGCCATCAACTTCATCGCCTCGCCGATCGAAGCCGGGGCCAGGACCGGCACGCGGTAGTCGCCGTGGCCGTGACCCTTCGTGGCCTGGAAGTAGTCGCTCTGGGACGGGCCGATGCCGCCCAGACCGGGGCCCGCGCGCATGACGTTGACCAGCACCATCGGCGTGCCCGAGCCGGCCATGTAGCTCATCGCCTCGGCCATGAGGCTGATGCCCGGGCTCGACGACGAGACCATCACTCGGGCGCCGGTTGCCGCCGCACCCAGGGCCATGTTGATGGCGCCGAGCTCGCTCTCAGCCTGGACGAAGACCCGCCCGACCTCGGGCATACGGCGAGCCATCCATTCCAGCAACTCGGCCTGAGGCGTGATCGGGTAGCCGAAGTAGGCGTCGCAGCCTGCCTGTATCGCCGCCTCGGCGATGGCCTCGTTGCCCTTCATGAGCACTCGGGCCCGACGACCGGCCTCCAACTCCGCCTCGGTCCGGCGAAGGCCGATCTCGATCTCCTGCCGCGGGGCCATTACCGGCGCTCCTCTCGAGGCGCGGCCCAGACGGTGAAGACGGCATCGGGGCAGACCCTGGCGCACAGTGCGCAGCTGGTGCAGGCCGTGGCGTCGGTCAGCACGACGGAGTGGTAGCCGAGGAGGTTGACCCGGCTTCGGTCCAGGGCGAGGACCGCCTTGGGGCATGCGGCGACACATAGCTCGCAGCCCTTGCAGTGATCCACGGCGACAACGAGAGGCGTCCACGGCAAGGGTTGCCGGGTTGCCATGGCAATTGGACTGATCGCCATTCGCTATTCGCTTTCGGGTGCGGAACCCGTGGCCGAACGGGCCGCGGACCTCGCGGTCCGTGGCAGTCCCGCGCACGGGACTTGTTGGCCGTAGCGTCGCGCGCGGCGTAGCCCGGGGGCAAGGGCCGAACGACCTGCCTCCGCTAGAACTATCGGATGAGCCCGCGAGTTCCGCGGCAACGGCACTCTGACGACATACTGCAAGTGGACTTGGGCGGTGACAGTAGGCCCTGCCACCGAGTAACGGTGAAAGGGCTCTTGATGGACGACGAATCGGACCGGCCAGACGGTCCCGACACCTTCACCAAGGCGCCGGCCGTGAGTTTCGACCCCGACGCCGCGCGGCCCGAGCCGATCCGTGCCCGCTTCCCCGGCGAGGAGCCGCCTGAGGGCCTGCGGGCGGGCGATCTGGGGCCCGGTGGCGAATCGGAGCCGAACATCCGCCGTGCGCTCCTCGACGAGCCCTACGATGACCCACTCGCCCCGAGCAGCGTGCGCTGCGTGGCCTGCGCTCACCGATGCGTCCTCCGGCCGGGTCGGATCGGTATCTGCGGCGTTCGCCAGAACCGCGGCGGCTGGCTGTATACGCTCGTCTACGGCCAGGTCGTCGCGTCGAAGGTCGAGCCGATCGAGAAGAAGCCCTTCTACCACTTCCTGCCGGGCAGCACCGCGTTCTCCGTCGCCACTGCAGGCTGCAACTTCCACTGCGCGTTCTGCCAGAACTGGGCGATATCCCAGGCCCACCGAGAGGGCGTCGTTCCGGAGAGCCGGCAGATCACTCCGGAGCAAGTGGTCGAGGAGGCTGTGGCGGCGGGCGTTCGAAGCGTCGCCTACACGTACGTCGAGCCGACGGTCTTCATCGAGTTTGCGTTCGACTCGATGGTCCGGGCTCGGGCCGCCGGCCTCCGCAACGTGTTTGTCACGAACGGCTATGAGACTCCCGAGGCGATCGAACTGGTAGCGCCGTATCTGGACGCCGCGAACGTGGATCTCAAGGCCGCCAACGATCGCTTCTACAGGCGGGTCTGCGGCGCGCGCTGGGAGCCTGTCCGCGACGCGGTGCTCGAGATGCGCAGGCGCGGCATCTGGCTGGAGCTGACGACACTGCTGATTCCCGGCCTCAACGACGATCGGCGGGAGCTGCGGGCCATGGCCGAGTGGATCGCCACGGCGGTCGGGCCCGAGACGCCCTGGCACCTGACCCGCTTCCAGCCGGCGTATCGGCTAAGCGAGCTCCGGGAGACGCCGGCCGCGACTCTGGTCAAGGCCGCGGAGATCGGCCGTGAAGTCGGGCTGCGGCACGTCTACGTTGGCAATGCGCCGGAGGCCGAGGCGGCCACCACGTCCTGCTCCCGTTGCGGCGAGAGGCTGATAGCCCGCGCGGACTACGCGGTCACCGAGTGGTGGCTGGCGGCGGGTCGCTGCCCTCGCTGCAAGCACGCTCTGGCGGGCGTAGGCCTGGAGGACTCGCCGGTCGTCGGCTGAGGGGGGGGCCAGTCTGGGCCTTCGCGCGCCGGAATTGCGCCGGAACTGCGCCGGAACTGCGCGTGCCCCCACGCGCCGTCTTGCGCGGCGACTGCGCCGGGCGGCCGCGCGGAGATTCCCCGTCCCACTCTTAGCGATGGGGACCTAGTCGGGACCTTCGGCACGACGTGCGGGCCGCTCGGCAGGCGGATACTGCAGCGAGATGATGTGAGATAGACGCGGGCGAACGGCTGGTCCGCGCGCTGGGCGGGAGGTTGCGCCCGGCTCCGGGACGTCCCCCAACGGAGGTTCGATCGAATGCACGAGGCAGGTCTGGCGCGAGGCGTGGCGAAGCTGCTGCGCGAAAGCGGCCTGCGCGTGGGGCAGGTTCGTCTAATCGTGCGTGGCGGCCACCACGACCCGGCCGAGTTCGAGGCCGGGATGCGAGTTCATCTGGTCGCCGAGATGCCCGAGGACGCGGCTGCGGTCGCGAGCCTCGAGATCCGCCGCGTACCGTTCGGTCACTACTGCCCGACCTGCGACGCCGAGTTCGGATCTGTTGAGTTCGCTCCCCCCTGCCCCAGCTGCGGTGCCGAGACACTCCCGGACTTCGCGAACGAGCAGATCGACGTCGAGCTGGTGGAGGCGGTCCCGTGAGACCCTCGCCGAACGTCGAACGCGTAGTCCGGGCGATCGAGGTCCACGGCGTCGTCCAGGGCGTCGGCTTCCGGCCGTTCGTCTGGCGTCTTGCCGCTGAGCTCGGACTCGACGGCACGGTCGTGAATCGAGCCGGCCAGGTCGAGATCGAGATCGCCGGGCCGCAGGATGCGATCGAGGCCTTCGCCGGTCGACTCCTGTCGGACGCTCCTCCGCGCGCCCGCGTGGAGGAGGTCTTGGTCCGGAAGGCAGAGCGCGAGATCGCCACTGGCTCGGGGTTCGAGATCCAAGAGAGCGAGGCCGTCGCCTCGACCGAACGCCTCTTTCCGCCCGACATCGCCACCTGCGACGACTGCCTGCGCGAGCTGCTCGACCCGACCGATCGGCGGTATCGCTACCCGTTCACCAACTGCACCAACTGCGGCCCGCGGGCCACGATCATCGAAGATCTGCCTTACGACCGGGCCAGGACCAGCATGCGCGAGTTTCCGCTCTGCGCGGCGTGCGAGGCGGAGTACCGCGACCCTGCCAACCGCCGCTTCCACGCCGAGCCCGTGGCGTGCCCGGACTGCGGTCCGCAGCTCAGCTACCGGAGACCGAGGGACGCTGCCCCGGCGGCACATCGGGAAGAGGCGCTGCAGGCTGCTCTGGCCGACCTTAGAGAGGGGCGGATAGTCGCGGTCAAGGGGCTGGGCGGCTACCACCTGGCCTGCGACGCGACCGATCCGGTCGCCGTGGCCCGGCTCCGAGACCGCAAGCATCGCTGGGCCAAGCCGTTCGCGGTGATGGTCCGGGATATCGATAGCGCGAGGCGCCAGGCCGAGTTGTCGCCGGAAGAGGAAGCGCCGCTGACGTCACCGGCCCGGCCGATCGTGCTCGTGGAGCGGCGTCGGCAGGGCGAGCCGCAGCTGGCTGATGGCGCGCCGCAGCTGGCCGATGCGGCGCCATCGCTGTGCGATGGCGTGGTGAACGCCGAACCGGAGCGCGCGGCCGCCCTGAATCGGCGCGTGGGGCTCTTCCTGCCGTACACGCCGCTGCACCACCTGCTGCTCGAGGGCTTGGGCCGGCCCATCGTCCTGACGAGCGGCAACCTCGCCGACGAGCCGCTGGCCACGGACGACGCCGAAGCCCTGGAGCGGCTGTCGGGGATCGCCGACTCGTTCCTGTCCCACGACCGTGAGATCCGGGCTCGCTACGACGACTCAGTGACCCGGGTCGTGGACGGGCGCGAGAGCCTGATCCGCCGCGCCCGGGGCTATGCGCCGGAGCCGCTCGACCTGCCGATCGCCACGCCGGAGCCGATCCTGGCGGTCGGCGCGGAACTCAAGCACACGTTTGCGCTGGCCCGCGGCCGGCGCGCCCATGTTGCCCCTCACACCGGCGACCTCGAGGACCTGCTTACGTACCGGGCGTTCGAGGGGAATTTGGCTCACCTGCGGCGCCTCCTGGACCTCGAACCGGCGTGGGTCGCCCACGACCTCCATCCGGGCTACCTCTCGACGCAGTACGCGGTCCGCAACTTCCCCGAGAACCGGCGCATCGGCGTGCAGCATCACCACGCCCACGTCGCTTCCGCGGCGGCCGAAGCCGGGCTGACCGGCGAGTTCATCGGTGTCGCATTCGATGGCCTGGGGATGGGCGACGACGGCACCTTCTGGGGCGGCGAGGTGCTCGTGGCCACTCTCGCCACTTACCGGCGGGCGGCACGGTTCGGTCGGGCGGCGATGCCGGGCGGGGCGCTGGCGATCAAGAAACCGTATCGGATGGCGCTCGGCTACCTGCTTTCGGCCGAGGCCTTCGAGCCCGAGGGCAGGGTCGCCGACTGGATCGACCCGGAGCTGACCCGGGCATTTCTGGATCGGCTGGACCCTCGCGAGGTCGAGGTCGTTCGAATCCAGCTCGCCCGCGGGCTCAATGCCCCGGTGGCTTCATCGGCCGGCCGCCTCTTCGACGCCGCGGCCAGCCTGCTGGGTATCCGCGACGTCGCCGAGTACGAAGCTCAGGCGGCGGTGGAGCTGGAGTTGCTCGCGGAGGAGGGGAGCGTCCGACCTCTCCCGTTCGAGATCGTTCGGCGCGACGGCCTCTTTGTCTACGACCCGCGACCGACGCTCCGGGCGCTGCTGGAAGGCCGTTCCGAGGGAGTCCTAGTGGAGCGCCTGGCGGCCCGCTTCCAGGAGACCGTAGCGGCCGTCACCCGCGAGCTGTGCGGCGAGGTGCGAACGGCCACGGGCCTGCGTGCCGTGGCGCTCTCCGGCGGCGTCTTCCAGAATCAGTGGCTCGCGACCAGCCTCGTCCGGCGCCTGACCGGCGACGGCTTCGAGGTCCATACCAACCAGCGTGTCCCGGCGAACGACGGCGGGATCAGCTACGGTCAGGCCGCGGTGGCAGCCGCTCGCCTGGCCGGAGATACGTAGAGTGCGCAGTCGGGAACTGCGGCCCGGCGGCCGCGGGAACGGCAAGGAGAGCTTCGAATGTGCCTAGGCATCCCCGGCAAGGTGGTCGAGATCCGCGACGACGGTCCTCTGCGGATGGCCCTCGTCGACTTCGGGGGAGTGCGCAAGGAAGCTTGCCTGGCCTACGAGCCTGAGGTCGCGCTGGGCGACTACGTCATCGTCCACGTGGGCTTCGCCATCAGCCACCTGGACGAGGAAGAGGCGCTGCGGACGCTTGAGATGATTCGCGCGATCGACGCCGAAGGAATGGCGCAGGAGCTGGGCGCCATGGGCCCCGGCGAGGCGGCGGTGGGCGAGGCGGCGGTGGGCGGCTCGGGCGCGCCTCCGGGCGCCGGTTCGGGGGCCGCATGAAGTACATCGACGAGTACCGCGACGCGCAGCTGGCCCGCAAGCTGGTCGACGAGATCCACCGCGTCACCACCCGGCCGTGGGCGCTGATGGAGGTCTGCGGCGGCCAGACCCACACTCTGGTCAAGCAGGGGATCGACGAGGCGCTGCCGAAGGGCGTGCGGATGATCCACGGCCCCGGCTGCCCGGTCTGCGTCACGCCGCTGGAGCAGATCGACAAGGCGCTGGCAATCGCCGCCCGGCCGGACGTGATCTTCACCAGCTACGGCGACATGCTGCGGGTGCCCGGATCGACGACGGACCTGTTGAGCCTGAAGGCCCGCGGCGCCGACGTGCGGATCGTCTACTCGCCGCTGGACGCGGTTCGCATCGCGGCGGCCAATCCCGAACGCCAGGTCGTCTTCTTCGCCATCGGTTTCGAGACGACCGCTCCCGCCAACGCGATGGCGGTCTGGCAGGCGGCCCGCCTCGGCCTGGACAACTTCTCCGTCCTGGTCAGCCACGTGCTCGTGCCGCCGGCGATGAGCGCGATCCTCGAGTCGCCCACGAACCAGGTCCAGGCCTTCCTGGCCGCGGGCCACGTGTGCGCGGTCATGGGCTGGACCGAGTACGAACCCATCGCGGAGCGCTACCACGTCCCCATCGTGGTCACCGGCTTCGAGCCGCTGGACCTGCTGGAGGGCGTCCTGATGGCGATCCGCCAGCTCGAGGAGGGCCGCGCGGTCGTCGAGAACCAGTACGCCAGGGCCGTGAAGCGGGAGGGCAACCGCGAGGCTCAGGAGGCGGTCTTCCGGGTCTTCGAGATCGGCGACCGCAAGTGGCGCGGCATCGGCATGATCCCGGCGTCGGGCTACCACCTTCGTCCGGAGTTCGCCAAGCTCGATGCCGAGGCGCGCTTCGACGTGGGCACGATCACCACGGCCGAGCACCCGGCCTGCATAGCCGGGGCGATCCTGCAGGGGACCAAGACGCCACTCGACTGCACGGCCTATGGGGTGCTCTGCTCCCCGCAGAAGCCGCTCGGAGCGCCGATGGTTTCCAGCGAGGGCGTGTGCTCGGCGTATCACGCCGCGGGTCGAGGAGTCGCCACTCCCAGGGCGGTGCCGCTCTACGAGCTGACCCGGAGCGAGCCGTGAGCGAGCGACGACCAGCGGCGGATCCTTTTGGGTCGCCCCCGGACGCCCCGGATCCGGCGAACCTGGTCTGCCCGGCTCCGATTCCTGAACTGGCTCGGGTCCTGCTGGGCCACGGGTCGGGCGGCCAGCTCTCGGCGGCGCTGATGCGCGATGTGATCGGGCCGGCCCTGGCGGCCGCGGCCCCGGGCGGTCCACTGAACGATGCGGCTGTGGTGGAGGTGGCGGGCCAGCGCCTCGCCTTCACGACCGATTCGTTCGTCGTCAGCCCTCTTCAGTTCCCCGGCGGCGACATCGGCGAGCTGGCCGTCAACGGCACTGTCAACGACCTGGCGATGATGGGCGCGCAACCCCTGGCGCTCTCGCTTGCGTACGTGATCGAAGAAGGCCTGCCAGTGGACGACCTGCGTCGCGTGACCGAATCGGTGGCTCGGGCCGCCGTTCGGGCGGGAGTTCGAATCGTCACCGGCGACACCAAGGTGGTCGGCCGCGGGGCGGCGGACGGGCTCTTCGTCAACACCGCCGGCATCGGGCTGGTGGCGCCGGGGGTGACGGTTGGGGCGGATCGCGCCTCCATCGGGGATGCCCTCATCCTGTCCGGCCCGATCGGCTTGCACGGCGTCGCGATCATGAGCGTCCGTGAGGGGCTTGACTTCGAGGTGGAGATCGCCTCGGACACGCAACCGCTGAACGGACTCGTGGCCAGGATCGTGGCGGCCTGCCCGGAGGTCCGCGTCCTGCGCGACCCGACGCGCGGCGGCCTGGCCTCGGCGCTCAACGAGATCGCGTTCGCCTCCGGGGTGGGCATCGACCTTCGCGAGGAAACGATCCCGATCCCCGGTCCGGTTCGCGCCGCCTGCGAGATGCTCGGCCTGGATCCGCTCCACGTCGCCAACGAGGGCAAGCTCGTGGCCGTCGTGCCCGCCTCTGCCGTCGATGCCGTCCTGGCAGCCATGCGCGCCGTCCCCGAGGGAGCGGAAGCGGTGGAGATCGGCCGCGTCGTGGCGGACCATCCGGGGATGGTCGCGATGCGCACGATCGTGGGCTCGCAGCGGATCGTGGACATGCTCGTTGGAGAACAGCTTCCCCGAATCTGCTAGCCAAGTGGGTGCCGGGCCCGCCGCCATTCGTTAGGCACTACAGCCGGTTCGCGCCCGTAGCGTCGGGTCGAGCGGCCACAGGAGCGCGCTCGCGCCGGCCGCCGTGCCATTCGGCCCGCAAGCTGGGGACTCCTGTACCTATGCGCACCTGCGCATGTGACCAAGAATGCATGCCATGGATGAGGTGTACCGACTCCAAGCGGAAGTGCTCAAGACGCTCGCAAACCCCAAGAGGCTGGAGATCATCCACCTTCTGGCCGAGGGGCCACGCGAGGTCGGCAGACTGGCCGAGGAGCTTGGCATCAGCCAGCCCAACGTCTCCCAGCACCTGGCGCTGATGCGGTCGGCAGGCGTCGTCGAAGCGGAGCGGGCGGGCCGTGAGGTTCACTACCGCCTGAGCGACCCCGAGATCATCGTCGCCTGCGAAACCATGCGTGGCGTCCTCCTCCGCCGGATATCGCGCATCTCACAGGCCGCGACGCGAACCCCGGCTGAAGTCGTGGCGGAACGCGCGGCCGCGGCCGCTCCTAGTAAAGCGACTAGCTGAGGACGACCATGGACGAAACGATCTCCCTGGTGCTCTTCTCCGGCACGGACGATAAGCTCCAGGCCGCCGCGACCCTCGTCGCCGGTGCGGCCGCCCTCGGCAAGCCGGTGAAGATCTTCCTGCAGTACTGGGGCCTGAGCGCGTTCCGGGCCGACCGGATCGCGGCCGATCACGGCCTTGCACCTGAGGCCGGAGAGGCGGGCAAGCTCGCGTTCGACGCTGCCGCAAGGACAGGCCAGGCTCATTGGGCGGACGCGCTGCGCATGGCCAAGGAGCTCGGCGAGGTCGATATCCAGGCCTGCTCGGCGTCAATGGATCTCCTGAAGCTCAAGCAGTCGGATCTCGATCCCCTGGTGGACGGGATCGAAGGCGTGGCCGCCTTCTACATCAACGCCGGCGAGGGCCAGATCGTTTTCATCTAGATCCCCCGATCGAGCCTGCCCGGGAAGGCGGGGCCGTAGACGGCTTATGACGAAAGGAACAGACCAGATGGGCAATCTCGACATCAAGCTCAAGGTCGATGCAAGCGGCCTGTCGTGCCCGCTGCCGATCCTCAAGGCTGCTCAGGGAGTGAAGACGATCGCCCCAGGTGAACTCATGGAGGTCATCGCGACCGACCCCGGTTCGGTCAAGGACTTCGCGGCATGGGCCGGTTCGACCGGCAACGCTCTCGTCGAGTCCGACTCGGCCGACGGCAAGTACCGCTTCGTATTTCGACACAAGTAGGAACGACGCCGGGTGGTCCCCAGGCAGGTGACCGCCCGACCGCGAAAGGATCGACCGAATGACCGCCGTGGCAACCGCTCCAACTGTCCAGGCTGCGTCCGAAGGCGCAGTCAAGACCAAGAAGCTCGTCATCATCGACTACAGCGGCGAGCTGGAGAAGACCTGGGCGACGATGATCCTGACCTCCACCGCGGCCGCCATGGAGATGGAAGTCTCGGTCTTCGTCACGTTCTGGGGGCTCCAGACCTTTGTGAAGGACAAGAAGCGCATCACGGGCCAGAACTGGATGCAGAAGATGATGTCCTTCATGCAGCGGCCGGGCGCCAGCCATCGACACTTGAGCCAGATGAACTTCCTGGGAATGGGGCCCTGGATGATGTTCAAGCTGGCCAAGAAGTACAACGTCTCCAAGCCCAAGGACCTGCTCGAGATGTCTCAAGCCCTCGGTGTCAAGTTCTACCCGTGCCAGATGACGATGGACATGTTCGGCCTCAAGCGCGAGGACATGATCGACGGCATGGAAGAGCCGGTCGGAGCAGCTACGGCGCTCCAGCTGATGACGGAGGCGGATTCCACGCTCTTCATCTAGGCGAGGTTCGACCTGGCCGAGGCCGGGTGGGCGAGCCACTGGGCAACGGGGCGCGGCTTCAGCGCAGCAGGAATATGCTCGCCAGCAGAATCGCCAGCACGACTGCCGTGATCGCGGTGTAGAGGCGGTCGCCCTCAGACGCGAACGCGACCACCGACGCCGCCACTCGCACCACGGGCGTGGCCAGCAGCGTCAGGAGTCCGAGCTGGGCGATGGCAAGCGGCTCCAGGATCCCCAGGCGGGAGGTAAGCCCGCCGAAGTCGGTGGTCGGCGCGCTGGCCGTCGTGGCGACCCCGACAAGCGACCCCTGCCAGCCCACTGCCAAAGCCGCAACGAAGCCCGCGCCGATGAGCGTGGCGCTGACGCCGACGCCCACCGCTAGGACCAGGCTCACCACCAGGCGAAAGCGCTGCGGGCTCATAGTCCAAACCCCAATCCGCGGCCGATGGTCTCGAGACCCACGGCCACGAGCACCGGCAGGAAGATCAGTCGAACTGCGCGGTTGGACACCCGGTTGAGCAGCCGCGCCCCAATCAGCGCTCCAGCCAGCACGCCGAGCGCAACCGGCGCCGCGATCTGCGGATCGACGTCGCCACGGGCCAGGTAGATCCCGGCCGAGGCCGCCGCGGTGACGCCGATCATAAAGTTGCTGGTCGCCGAGCTAACCTTCATGGGCAACCTCATGGCCGCGTCCATGGCAATGACTTTGAGCACGCCCGAACCGATTCCGAGAAGGCCGGACACGACTCCGGCAATCCACATCAGGCCGAAACCGAGCGGCACGCGCCGGGCCGTATAGGGCACCTCCCGTCCAAGCCTGCGATCCGGGTAGGAGGACGAGAGCCTCAGACGCGTGGCCAGAGCGGATGGCGGCACGTTCGGCGGGACCTCCTCGCCCAGCCGGCCGAGCTGCACGCCGGCCGACAGGAGCAGCACCGCGCCGAGCAGCAAGTAGAGCAGCGCCGGCGCAACCATCGCAGCCAGCAACGCTCCCGTCACCGCGCCCGAGGTCGTGGCCAGCTCGAGGAACATGCCGATCCGCATGTCGGTCATGCGGTCGCGGACGTAGGCGGCGGCCGCGCCGGAGCTGGTCGCGATGACCGAGACGATGCTGGCGCCGACCGCGAGGTGGATGTCCACGCCGAACACGAAGGTCAGGGCGGGGATCACGAGAATCCCTCCCCCAACTCCGGCCAGCGACCCGATCAGGCCGGCGCACACGCTGACGGCGAATATGCCGAGGTCGGCTTGCGGGGTCATCGGCACAAAGGGAATATCGACACGGAGGTATCCCTTGTCAGCTACTTGCGCAAGTATGCAACCAGTGCTAGTATACCCGGGTCGGTCCCACCGGCAAGGCACGGCGAGAGGCACCAATGAACGATAAGGCGAATCGGGACCCCGAGCGCTACCGGCTCCATGCCGAAGTCTGCAGAGTCCTCACAGATCCCAAGCGGCTGATGCTCCTAGATGTCCTCCGCGAGGGCGAGCACTCGGTCGGCGAGCTTGCCGATGAACTGGGCTGCAGTCTCGCCAACGCCAGCCAGCATCTGGCTGTCCTCCGGTCGGCCGGCCTCGTCGATACGCGTCGCGACGGCACCACGATCCGGTACCGCCTGGCCGAGCCGTCTCTCATAGCGGCCTGCGATGTCATCCACGAGATCGTGGAGCGGCGCCTGGCGAGAAACTGGTCCTCGATTGCCACACCGCCGGACGGTGCTGCCGCCGGGATCTCGAGCCGATCATGACCAATGCTTCCGGCTATACCCTCGGGACTCGACTGGGCGGCCCAGTCTCTGCGGCACGACCGCGGGTAGAGGCGGCGCTTAAGGCCGAAGGCTTTGGGGTCCTGACCGAGATCGACGTCGCAGCGACGATGAAGGCGAAGCTCGGCGTTGACGGGGCGCCCTACCTGATCCTGGGCGCCTGCAACCCGATTCTGGCGCACCGGGCGCTCGAAGCGGAGCCGTCGGTCGGCGTGCTGCTGCCGTGCAACGTCGTCCTGCGTCAGGAAGGCGCGGACACCATCGTCGAGGCCATGGATCCCCTGGCGGTCGTCGGGATCGCCGAATCGATCGAAGTCAAGAATGTGGCCGCGGAGGCTCGAGAGCGTCTCGGCCGAGTAATCGCATCTCTGGAGTCGGACTGATGGGTAGCTATCTCTCGCACAAAGCCACTTCCACAGGCGGGACGCATCGCGTGATCGTCTTTTCGTCGCCCACGTGTGTCTGGTGCATGCGCGCCAAGACGTATTTGCGCACCCGTGGGGTTCCATTCCGCGACGTGGATGTCAGCCGCGACCCGGCAGCCGCGCGCAATCTGGTGCGTCGGACCGGGCAGATGGGCGTACCGGTCATCGAGATCGACGGTCGCCCGATCGTGGGCTTTGACCAGGCTCAGATCGACAGCGCGCTCGGCCTGCTCGCCAATTGACAAGAAGGAGCCACGTTGAACCCTGTACGGAGTTGGAGCAGATGGTGCAGCCGTCCTCTCGCCGGGCCACGCCCGAGATAAGCGTCGAAGAGCTCGACAGATTCCTGCGCGATGGCGGCGTTCGCCTGATGGATGTCCGTGAGGCCTGGGAGTATCGACGGGGTCGCGTCCCCGGCGCGTTCAACGTCCCTCTGAGCCAGTTCGCTCAGCGAGCCGCCGACCTCCCCCGGGACAAGCGAATCCTCGTCATCTGCGAGAGCGGCAGTCGGAGCCTTGCCGCAACGGATTTCCTGTTGACGTCGGGATTCGAGGGCGCGGCCTCGGTCCGTGGCGGAACGGATGCCTGGGCTCGAACCAATCGGCCGCTGGAGAGGGAATAGACCGTGGTAGCCGACGAGCGCCGAATCCAGTGGGACACTCGACACGAGGCGGGCGATTTCGAGGGCGAGGGACCGAATCCCACGCTGGTGCTGGGCGCCTCCGGCCTGCCGCGTGGCACCGCTCTCGAGCTAGCCGCCGGAAGCGGCACCAACGCCGTCTGGCTGGCCGCGCAGGGCTGGCGCACAACCGCCGTGGATTGGTCGCCGGTCGGGCTTGCCAACGGACGGGCGAAAGCGGATGCCGCCGGTGTCTCGGTCGAGTGGCTGGAGCGCAACCTGTTCGACTGGACTCCCCCGGCCCGATCGCTCGACCTCGTCGTCATCGTCTACCTGCACGTGCCGCCGGACGAGCGCCGGCCCATCTACGCGGGAGCGGCGGCCGCCGTGGCACCGGGCGGTCGGCTGCTCGTCATCGGCCATGACCGGCTGAACGCCACGGAAGGGGAGGGTGGACCCGATCCCCAGCGGCTCTTCACCGCGGACGAGATCGCCGCCGATCTCCTGGCAGCCGATCCGTCGCTCGAAGTCGAGCGCGCGGAAGTCGTCCGCCGCGTTCCGCCCCCGGGCCGAGCCCCAATCGACTCGCTTCTGATCGTCCGCCGCCCCGCCCTCGAGGAGAACTCCCAGTGACCGTCAAGTCGTCCGTAGCTCGCTTCGACGGGCGCGGCATGCGCTTCACCGTTCGAACCGGATCCGGCCACGAGGTCGTGCTGGACGACGCCGACGGCAACGCCGGCCCGCGCCCCGTGGAGATGCTCCTGGTCGGCCAGGTCGGCTGCACCGGCATGGACGTGATGTCGATCCTCCAGAAGAAGCGGCAAGTTGTGACCCGTTACGAGGTCTCCGTCACAGCAAACCAGCGCGACGACCAGCAGCCGGCCATCTACACAAGCGCGGACGTGCTTCACGTCGTGGAGGGTCCAGCCATCGACGAGTCCCCGGTACGACGGGCGATCGAGCTTTCGGCCACCAGGTACTGCTCAGTGGCGGCGATGCTCTCGGCGGGCACAGTGGAGATCCATCACCGATACCGCATCCTCGGCGGCGCGGCTCCGATCGAGGGCGAGGTCGTCGTTACGGGACCTCACGCCGATCCGGACGCCCTGGGACAGCGCCAGCCAAGCCTTGCGGGTTAGGCGGTGAGAGCACCGCGGCTCCCGGACCTGGGCAGCCAGGGCCAGGGGTGGTTCCTTATCCAGCTGGTCCTCTTTGCCGGCATCGCCCTTGCCGGGAGAGTAGGTCCCGCCTGGGGCGGGCCGGCGCTACCAGTCGGAATGACAGCCGGCCTGCTCCTGATCGGCTGCGGCGCCATCCTGGCGCTTCGGGGCCTGTTCGACCTCCGGGAGAACCTGACGCCGTTCCCGAGGCCGCTGGCGGGCGCTCGCCTGGTGGAGTCGGGTGCGTACAGTCTCGTTCGCCACCCTATCTACGGTGGCCTGATCCTGGGCGCCGCGGGCTGGGGCCTGTGGACAGCTTCGCCGCTCGCTCTTCTCGGCGCCGTTGTGCTTGCCGTCTTCTTCAACCTCAAGTCGCGGCGAGAGGAGATCTGGCTGGCCGGCCAGTTCGAGGAGTACGACGCTTACCGCAGCCGCACAAAGCGTCTTCTGCCCTGGGTCTGCTGATTTCAGACCGCTGGAAAGGCTTCGGGGCAGCCTACGGCCACTCTCGAGGCCGCGCAAGAGTCGCCGTCGGCTGCCTACTGGCGGTTCTTCTGGACGAGGCTTCGCCCGGACGCCTGCCAGGCGTTCATGCCACCATCCAGGTTCCAGACGTTGGTGTAGCCGAGGTTCAGGAGCGTCTGCGCGGCCTGGGCGCTCTCAACCCCGCTGCGGCAGTAGACCAGGATCTTGGCCGACTTGGTGGACGGAAGATCGCTCGCACGAGCGGAGAGCTGGTCGTACGGGATGTAGAGATCGGTGCCATCGATCTCGCCAATGTAGGGCGTCTTGACGTTGACCAGCGTGAAGTCCTTGCTCTGGATCATCTGGGCCAGCCGGTTCGGCGTGACGTTGGTCCATTGGCCGCCCTGGCCCTGGACGATCGTCTCGCCGGTGGACAGGCTGGGCGCGGCGTTGGAGCCGCCGCCGCCGAGCGCGACGAAAGCGATCGCGATCGCGGCCAGCGAGGCGAAGGTACCGCCGGCGATAGCCAGGTAGAGCCTGTTCCGGTTGGTGGCGGCCGGCGCGGCCCTACCTCGGCTGGCCGGTACGACCGAACGCGAACCCGGGCCCTTGTTCCTTCGCTTGCTCGCCATGATCAGTCTCCTAGCCCCGCAACCGGATGGCGAAGAGCGCGACCGGACGGTACAGGACGTGCGCGAACTTGCCGAACGGGACCAACAGTACGAGGGCCATCGCTACCGCGACGTGGACCAGGAACATCGGATAACCCCATGACGGCGCACTGGGAAGATAAAGTCCGAGCTCCAGGATGAAGCCGGTCGCACCGGCGATCCACAGCATCGACAGGAACGTCCAGTCGGATGTTGTCGAGTGTAGGCTCGAACGGTCGCTGCGGCGCAGCCTTCGGACGATGAGGACGGTGGTGCCGTAGATCAGCGCGGCGCCAGCCAGGGTACCGAGCAATCGGACCGGATACCAGATCGGCACCGGCGTTCCGGTCGCCTTCAGGCCCAGCAACTCCAGCCCGTAGTCGAGCATCGTCGCGGCCAGGAGGCCCAGGAAGCCCCACATGGTGGCGAAATGGATGAACCAGCGCCGCAGATACCACGGCCTAGACTCGGTGGCGTCGGCGCAGTCCCTGCGGAAGCGGGTCTGGGCTAACGACTCCACAGCCACCGCGTCCCAGGCTGCATCCACTGTCTTGCGAACCGTGGCCTTTGCCGCGCCCGTGGCGGGGCCGCGCAAGACACGCCGGACCATCTCCAGGAGCCCGATCAGGGCGGCCAATCCCATGATCGCCATGACAGCGATGCCCATGTTGTGGACCACGTCGGAGGGCACGAAGTCGAAGAAGGCCAGCCTCGAGCCGTCGACGGGTTTGTGGACGGAGTACATGAACGCTGACAGCAGCCCAACCAGAGCGGTCACGAAGACGAGGGCGAAGACCTTCGAGGTCGCCAGGTATTGGGCCAGATGCGTCCGGTCGTAACTGGCTACGGCGTAGCGGCGAGCCGCGGCCATGAACGAGGCCGGGTCCGCCTGGGTCGGGCACGAATCCGTGCACTCGGAGCAGCCGTAGCACGACCACAGTTCGGGGCTGGAGAGGAGCTTCTCTCGCATCCCCAGCTGGGCGTAGCGCGACATCCGCCGCGGGAACGACGCCCCGTCTACGGAAAGCGGACAGATCGCGGTGCAGACTCCGCAATTGAAGCAGGCAGAGATGTCCGTAGCGCCGTAGCGCTGCAGTTCGGGGTAGAGGTTTCGGTCGACGCGGGTGGTCATGGCCGCTGCTCCCTGGCTACTGCCTGGTATCGAAAGTAGCCATCCACCGCCGCTTCCTTGACTTCACGGACCCAACCGTAGCGGCGCATCCCCATGACCCAGTACATCGCCTCATTGGCTGGCCGACCGATCGCTTCGGCGATCTCCGGGACTGTGTGGGGCCCTTCGGCGAGGACTGCAAGGATCCGGCCCCGCATAAACGGCTCCTCGCGGACGATCTCTCGGATCTCCCGTTTGAGCGCGGTCACGCGATCGCCTCCTGCAGCAGGCCGTCGATCATCGCCGTGATCTGGGCGTCGGTGTAGCCGCGCAGGTCGATGGCGTTCTCCGGGCATACTGGGACGCATCCGCCGCAGCCCTTGCAGCCGGCCTCGCTGATCGTCGCGACCTCGCGGCCGTTGAGCGAAAGCTGCTCGATGGCGCCGTATGGGCACGCGTCGAGGCACTTGCCGCACCACGTGCAGGCGTCGGGATCGACCGTGGCGACGAGTGGATCCAGTTCGGCTGAGCCCTTCTTCAGGACCGACGCGCTCTGCGTGACCGCGGCCAAACCCGACGCCACGCTCTCGGCCGAGCTCTTGGGTCCCTGGCATGCCCCGGCGATCAGCACACCGTCGACCATGGTCTCCACCGGCCGCAGCTTCGGGTGGATCTCGTTGAAGAAACCGTCTTTGCCCAGGGGCAGCTTGAGGAGGCCGACGAGGTCCGTGTTCGCCCGAGGCACCATGCCGGTCACCTGGACCACCAAATCGACCGGGATCTCCAGCTCCTCGTCGCCGGAGAGCAGGTCTCGGACGGTGACGGCCAGCCCACCGGACTTGTCCGCTGCCACGACCGGCGGCGCGTTGTCGGGGAACTTGACATAGATCGCCCCGTCCTTGCGTGCCTGGGTATATAGCAGCTCAAAAGTGCCGTAGGTTCGGATGTCGCGATACAGGTGGTACTGGCGGACCTTCGGGTCCAGTTGGGCGACGCGGATCGAGGCATGCGCCGTCGCGGTGCAGCAGAAGCGCGAGCAGTACTCGTTGCCGTCGGTCTGGCGGCTGCCTACGCAATAGATGTAGGCGAGGCTCCGGACCGGCTTGCCGTTGTAGCGCAGGCCCGCTCCCGCGGCGGCATCGATCAACTCCTTGAACTCGGGCAAGGTGACGACGCCGTCCATGCCGCTGCCGAACTCGCCGTCGGCTGGCCGATACGAGTCGAAGCCGGTGGCCACGATGATCGAGCCGACCTCGATCTGGATCGTCTGCGGCGGGTCGTTGGAGACGCGAATGCCGACGGCGTAGTTGCCGAAGCTGCCGGTCTTGCTGACGACTTCGGCCCCGGTGAAGACCTTGATCGCCGGCCGCTTCTTGACCTCTGCGATCAGGCCGGAGATCAGTTCGCGGCCGTCACGCTCGTGCGGGTAGATCGGGCCGAAACGCCCGACCCAACCACCTAGCTCAGACTCGCGTTCTACAAGGAAGACGCCGAGGCCGATGTCCGCGAGACCGATGGCTGCTCTCAGCCCTGCGACGCCACCGCCGATGATGAGCGCTTTCTGCGTGGTCTCGACGACGAGCGGCTCGAGGGCTTCGGAGAGACGGGTCCGCGCTATGACGCCCCGGACCAGGCCGATGGCCTTGCTCGTGGCGCCGGCCGGGTCATCCGTGTGGGTCCAGGAGCACTGCTCGCGGATGTTGGCCTGGTTGTAGTCGTAGGGGTTCATGCCGGACCGCTTGGCCACGCCTCGGAACGTCACGACGTGTAGCTTGGGCGAGCACGAGGCCACGACCAGGCCATCCAGATCGTTGGCCGCGATGTCCTCTTCCATCTCCTGCTGGCCCGCGTCCGAGCAGGCGAAGATGGTGTGCCTCGCGACCACGACGCCGGGCTCGTCCTTCACGGCGTCGACGACGGCTTGCACGTCCACGTAGTCGGAGATGTTTCCCCCGCAGTGGCAGACATAGACGCCGAGCCGCCGCTCGCCGGCGGGCCGCTTGCTCATGCCGGCACCTTCAGACTCTCCAGGTGAGCTGCCACCTGGGCCGCGGCGGCTCCGGCGTGCAGGATCGAGTCCGTGATGTCCTTGGCGCCCGACGCGGCGCCCGCAACGAAGACGCCGGGGATGCTGGTGCGGCCTGGGTCCATGTCCTCGTTGGGCTCGGCTACGTAGTCGTAGGCGTCGAGCGCCAGATCGTCGCCACTGAACAGGCGGTCGACCTCCCGGTTGGGCTGGACGCCCACTGCCAGGACGACCATGTCGTACTCGGCCTCGACGAGCGCCCCGCCGTGCTCGATGTCCTCGTAGCGCAGGACCAGGTTCCCATCGTCCTTCTCGGTGATCTTCGCGACGCGGCCTTTGACGTAGGTGGCGCCCATCGACTTGGCGCCCTCGTAGAACTCGTCGTAGCGCTTGCCCGGCGCCCGGATGTCCATGTAGTGGACTGTGACTTCGGCGAGTGGCAGGGCCCCCATGATCAGCTGGTTTTGCTTGATCGAGTACATGCAGCAGAACCGCGAGCAGAGCGGGTTGCCCACCGTTTCGTCGCGGGAGCCCGTGCAGAGGATGAAGGCGATCCGCTCGGGCACCTTGCCGTCGCCGGGCCGGAGAACCGTGTTGTACGGCCGCGTCGGGGCGAGCAGACGGTCCATCTGCATCCCCGTGATCACGTTCTTGTAGCGGCCGAAGCCGTACTCGGGCTTGGCGTCCGCGGCGAAGAGTTTGTAGCCCGTGGCGACGACGACTGCCCCGACGCTCACTTCTTGGATCTGCTCGCGCATGTCGAGGTGGATCGCATCCGACGGGCACGCCGTGACGCATTCCTGGCACTCGGAGCAGACGCCGCAGTCGAGGCAGTCGCTCGAGCCCGCAAGCGCTTCGGCTTCGGTCATCGGCGCCTCGATCTCGGCGAAGTCCGGTCGAGGCGCGGTCGTGTCCGTCGCCTGGTCGAGCGCCGTGCTGTGGGTGTAGCGGGTCTGGCGGGCCAGGACCTTCGTCTTGTCCGCGACCGGCAGGACGTCGTCCATCTCGAACCCGGCGAGAGGCTCGCCCTTCAGCCAGCGGTCGATCATGTGCGCGGCCCGGCGCCCCTGGCCGACGGCCCGCGTGATGTCGGAAGCACCGGTCGCCACGTCGCCGGCGGCGAATATGTGGGGAACCGCCGTCTGGAGAGTTCGCGGGTCCGCGACGAGGGTGCCGTTAGTGTTCGAGGCGGAGCGCCCGCCGAAGGCCGATCCTTCGGGCGCCATCCCGATCGCGACCAGAACGGTGTCGCAGAGGAGGACGAACTCGCTCCCCTTGATAGGCTCGGGGCGGCGGCGGCCGGACGCGTCCGGCTTGCCGAGGGCCATGCGCTGGCAGCGTAGGCCCGTCACGTGGCCGGCGGCATCGCCGACGACTTCCACCGGCCCCACCTGGAACAAGAAGCGGACGCGATCGCGCTCGGCGTCGTCAATCTCGGCCTTGTGGGCCGGCATCTCTTCACGGCCGCGGCGGTAGGCCACGGTGGTCTCGGCCGCGTTGAACCTGACCGCCGTCCGCGCGGCGTCCATGGCGACGTTGCCGCCCCCCACGACCACGACGCGCTTGCTGGTGAGGTCGGCCGCGGAGCCGAGCCTCGTGGCGCGCAGAAATTGCAGGCCGCTCACGACGCCGTCGAGCTTCTCGCCCGGGACGTTCAGGCTGGTCGAGAGCGGCGTCCCGGTCGCCACGAGCACAGCATCGAAGCCGTCGCGCCGCAGCGCCTCGAGATCCGTGACCGGCGAGTCCGTTGCGATCTCGACGCCGACTGCGGTTACGTTGGAGATGTCGTGATCCACGACCTCGGCCGGCAGGCGATAGGCGGGAATGGCCAGGCGCAGGAAACCGCCGGCGACCGGGGCGGCCTCGAAGATCTTGACGCGGTAACCCCGGCGGGCGAGCTGCCAGGCGGCGGTCAGGCCGGCCGGCCCGGAGCCAACAACTGCCACTCCCTTGCCGTTGGCCGGCGGGACCTCCACGCCGGGCCCGTCAATCGCCTCGTAGTGGCGGTCGGCGGCGAAGCGCTTGAGCCGGCGGATCGGGAGCGTCCCTTCGAGCGAACCGCGCGCGCATTCGCCCTCGCAAGGTGCGTAGCACGCTCGGCCCAGCGTGCCGACCAGCGGCGTCGCTTCCAGAACGAGCTGGAACGCCTTCTCGTACTCGCCGCTGCGGATGAGCGAGACGTAGCCGTGGGCTTTGATGCCGGCCGGGCACGTATACGTACATGGGGACGTGCCCGCGCGCTCGAGAACGGCCTTCTTCGGCACGGCCTGTGGGAAGGCGATGTACGCGGCCCGGCGCGCGACCATGTCGGCGTTGAACTGATCCGGCACGGCGACCGTGCAGGCCGTCTCGCACAGCTGGCAGCCTGTGCAGGCCGCCTCGTCCACGAAGCGCGGCTTCCGGCGGATCGTGGCCTTGAACGTTCCGGCGCCGTCCCGCGAGATGCCGTCGACCTCGGTGTAGGTCAGGGCAGTCACGTTCGGATGGTGAATCGAGGCGGCCATCTTCGGCGTGGAGATGCAACTGGCGCAGTCCAGGGTGGGGAAGACCTTGCTGAGCAGGATCATCCGACCGCCGACGCTGGCCTCTTTCTCCACGAGCAAGACCTTGTAACCCATGTCGCCCAGCTTGAGGGCGGACTCCATGCCGGCGATGCCGCTGCCGACGACGAGGGCGTCGTAGTCAGTCATCAGCTGGCTCCGGGCCTCGGCAGCGCGGCGAGCGCCTCCGAGAATTGCGTCATGTGCTTGGCGAAGTTCTCGGCGCAGACCGAGCAGATGGCCGCCATCTTCAGCCGTTGGCCCTCGAAGCCGTTCGCCTTGAGAAGGGTCTGAGCTTCCGCCACGATGCGCGACGCCCTCTTCGCACAATCCGGCAGGTAGGCGCATTCGTCGCCGTCGGATGCGATGAAGACCCCATCGAATCCCTGCTGAATGGCATGAAGGATCCACGATGGCCGAATGCCGCTGGTGCAGGGCAGGCTGATGACTCTCACTCCGGGCGAGTAGTGCAGGTGGGCGCTGCCGGCCAGGTCGATGCCTGGATCGGAGATGTTGTTGGTCGAGAAGACGAGAATCCGCGGTGCGGCGGTCGGCGCCTTGTTGTCAACCGGGGCGGCGGCGAGCGCAGTCATCAATCCAGTGCTCCTGCGATGCTTTGCGCGGTCGAGCGAGCGTGTCGCTGCCCAATCGGCGCCGGTCGCGCTACTTGCCGCGACGAATGAAGACCCGGTCGTAGCCGTCGTCCTCGATGACGCCGAGGAACTCATGGCCCACCTTGCCGGCCCACGCGCCGATATCGGACTTGGTCGCCGGATCGCTGGACCAGATCTCGATCACGTCGCCGATTGCGATCTTGCCCATCCCCTTTTTGGCGTCGAGGAGGGGACCAGGGCAGGCCGCTCCCCGGGCGTCGATGACCTCGGCGGCGGTGACAGCTTCGAGTTCGGCTACGTTGAGGGCACTCATCTTCGATCTCCGATTACTGCAGGTGACTAGTAGGTCAGGGCGTTCGTAGCCGAGGTGATTTCGGCCACGAAGCGCGCGGCGGCGACGACCTCGGCGTTTTCGACGAGTTGAGTGGTCGGGTCGATGCCTCGGGATTTCATGCAGGGATTGCAGACCAGGAGCTTTCCGCCCAGGTCGCGGTAGTCGCTCATGAGCTTGGACAGCGGCGGGAAACCGTCGGCGGCGACCGTATCGGCACGGCCCTTGACCGCCAGATCGACTCCATCCGCTTGCAGCCCGATCACGACGTCGACGTCTGACGCCTGTGCTGCAACGGCCATTACGAACGGGATCGTCACATGCTCCGGGTGGTCCGGACCGTGGATGACCATGAAGACGAGTTTCTCGGCCATAGCTGAGTGCTTCCTCCTGGCAACTGGCGCTACCGGCGCGCTCCGACCGGCTCTCCGGCTTCCTGGACCTGGCTGGTGTAGGCGGCGGCGACGTCGCCCAGGCGTGCAATCCGTCGAATCAGAACCTGGCGCATCAGGGTGCAAGCGGCCACGATCTCGGGGTCGGCGAGTTGATACCGGACTTCGCGCCCGTCGCGAACTGCCTCCACAAGGCCGGCGGTGCGCAACGCGGCCAAGTGCTGGGAGATGGTCGGCTGGGGGCTTCCGAAATGCTCGGCGATCTTCCTGACCTCGATCGGTCCGGTTTCACTGAGCAGATGGATCAGCTCGAGGCGGCGAGGGCTGGCCATTGTCTTGAGGAGCGAGGCCTGAAGGCCGTAGATACCGTCCTCGGGTCGCAACACGGCTCAGCCCTCTCCTGTGGGCGCGGTTGGCACGAGCCGGAAGACCTGGCGGTGTTCGCACAAGACTTGGAAGTGGTTCGGCATTCGGCGACTCCGGGCTGGGAGCTATTCGTTGTATATGAATAGATGTCCTATCTGTATATGTCCCCTTCCGCATGTCACGTCGTGCCAGCCCTTTGGCCCTGAGTAGACCGCTTAGGTATTCCGGGCGCCAAGCCCGTCGAGGCCGGGAGGCTTGACTCTGGGGATCGCCCTCTCGCTTCCTCTCGGCTGCCTGCGTGAGCGGCACATCCCTACAGGCTGAACCGCAGTCCCGTGAGAACGCCGGCCATCAGGCAGTAGATAGCGAACGGCGTGAGCGTCAAGGATGCCCCGACGGCTACTTCACTCGGCGGGCGACCAGCTCGACCAGGTGGAAGTGGTGGGGCTCCCCGAGCGCGGTCTGGCTCTCCTCCTCGCGATCGACCCAGTGCTCGATCTCGAAGGAGGCGAGGCTCGCGCGGACCACCTGGGGCGATGGGCACGTCATCGTGGGATCCGAGGCTGAGCCGTCGCGGTCTCCGAATAGCATCGCCGCCACTCGCCCGCCGATGCGTACCTCTGCGAGTACCCGTTCCCATGTCCGCCAGAAGGGCTCGCAAGTGAGGAAGGGAAGGCTAAGGCTGGCGGTGACGAGATCGCACGCCGGCAGGTCTACGGAGGCAAGGTCGGCGACTCGGGTCTCGAGAGCCAGACGGAGCTGCGGTGGTGTGGCGGCCCGGAGCGTCTCGATCGCACCGGCCTCTCGATCTATCGCCAGAACGCTCCAGCCTGCTCGCAGGAGCTCTCGCGCGTCTCTGCCAGCCCCGCAGCCGAGGTCCACGGCGAAACGCTTGCGCGGGTGTTCGGCGTCGTCTGCGGCGAATAGCTGGAGCGCCAGCTTCACCGTCTCCCACGCTGGACGGTCGACGGTCACGGCGTAGTAGCGAGACCAGTATTCGGAGTCCACCATGGTCCGAGCGTAGCAGTCGGCGCGATCGAAGATCGGACGACGAGGTGCGATCAGACCGTTGGGGCCGGCTGCCTGAGAGGTTCGGTATCCTTTTCGAGCGCCATCTCGTCCTTGGAGTAGAGCGGCCGATCGTCGACCGCGACTGAAGGAGAAGACCCCGTGAGACTTCAGATCAACGAGAACACGCGCCGGCGGTGACTTGCGCGGCTCCCCCTACAATCGGCGCATGAGTGCCACCGAACCGGCGGCCGGTTCCGTCACCTCAACCGGCCGCGTCTTTCAGCGAGTGCTTGGCCGCGAGCTGCCGAGGGCCGTCCGTGCCGAGGGCTGCACCATCTGGGACGCGGATGGCAGGGCTTACCTCGACGCCGCCGGCGGGGCCGTCGTCGTCAACGTGGGTCACGGCCGGCAGTCGATCGTGGATGCGGCCGAGAAGCAGGCGCGCGATTTCACCTACGTCCACGGCACCACTTTCACAAGCGAGCCGCTCGAGACCTACGCCCGAGCCGTGGGGCGATACCTTCCGCTCGACGACCCGGCAATCTACCCCGTCAGCGGCGGATCCGAAGCGATCGAAAGCGCACTGAAGATGGCGCGGACGTATCACCTGGCCCGTCGCGAGCCGGATCGGACGGTGGTCATCGCCCGCCACGGGAGCTATCACGGCAACTCGTTGGGGGCGCTGGACCTCTCCGGACGTGAGCCGTTGCGCCGGCCCTACGAGCCGTGGCTGGGCCGCTTCCGCCACGTCAGCGCCGCGTATCCGTACCGCGGGGGAGAGGCCGCAGCCCACGCCCTCGGCGATGCGGACCAACTCGCCGCGGAGCTCGAGGCGGCCATCGTCGAAGCGGGGCAGGGGAGAGTGGCCGCGTTCGTGGCTGAGCCCATCGTTGGCGCGACGCTGGGCGCCGTGGTGCCGCCGGACGGCTACTGGCCGGCCGTCGCGGCGGTGTGCCGGCGCCACGGCGTGCTGCTGATCGCCGACGAGGTGATGACGGGCTTCGGCCGCACGGGCCGCTGGTTCGGGCTGGACCACTGGGGCGTCCGGGCCGACGTGATGGCCGCGGCCAAGGGCGTGGCCGGCGGCTACTTCCCGCTGGGGCTCGCCGTGGCCAGCGGAGCGGTCTACGACACGATCGCCGCGGGCGGCGGCCTCGTGCACGGCTTCACGTACAGCCACTCCCCGGTGGGCGCGGCGGTGGCGCTGGAGGTGCTCCGCATTCTGGAACGCGAGGACCTGGTTGCCGCCAGCAGAACCAAGGGCGAGCGGCTGCTGGGCCTGGTGAGCGATCGCCTCGCAAGTGACGCGAACGTCGGCGAGGTGCGCGGACGCGGCCTGCTGGTGGGGATCGAGCTAGTGGCCGACCGCTCCACGCGCCGGCCGTTCCCGCGCCAGGCGCGCCTCGTGGAAGCCGTGATGGCCCATGCCCGCGACGCCGGTCTGCTGCTCTACCACGGCACGGGCAACGCGGACGGCACGAACGGCGACACCATCTTGCTGGGGCCGCCGTTCGTGGTTACCGATGCGGAGATGGCGACGATCGCCGAGACACTGGGGGAAGCGGTCGAGCGAGCGACGGCCGAGGTGGCCGGCTAGCCGGTCGCGGCGGAGGGAGGGCTGGAAGCCGTTCCTTGCGCTGTCAGATCGGGCAAACAATCGCCCATCTTGGTGATGACGCCGGCCGGCCGAACCCGTAGGGTTCGCACATGGTCGCATCGAGCGAAGGTCCCGACATGCCCGGGCGCCACCCGGGCCGAACAGGGCGGGCTGGGTTGCCAAACCGACCGAGGATCGCCGGCATCCTCCTGGCCGTGACGTCTCTGCTCGTGCTCGGGGCAATCCTCGCGGCCGAGGAGGCTTTCGGCCTGAACAGCCAGCTGGTCCACGCGGCGCTGGCCGTGGTGCTCGGGCTGGCCGTCGCGATGTTGGTAGCGACCATGCGGGATCTTCGAGCCGCCGAGGCCAAGACGGACGCCGCGCTTGCCCGCGCGGTATCGGCGGAGACGGCACAGCGTGCCAGAGCCGATGAGCTGGCTCGCATGCTCACGGAAGTCCCGAGGGTCCAGGAGCAGCTCGTGCAGGCGTCCAAGCTCGGAGCCGTTGGCGAACTCGCGGCCGCCGTTGCCCACGAGGTCAACAACCCGCTGACGGGGATCCTGGGCTACGCAGAGCTTCTCGTGTCGGAGCTGCCCGCGGACGACGCTCGCCACGACGAAGCGGCGGTCATCCGAGACGAGGCCATCAGGGCGCGGTCCATCGTCAAGGCTCTCCTGGAGTTCGCCCAGCCGCGAACGCCCCAACGAGTGTCGACGGATCTGAACGCCCTGGCGCGATCTACCGTCGATCTGGTTCGCTGCCGGGTTCAGGGGACCGGCATCCGGATCGTAGAGGACTACTCCGATCTGCCGCCCCTGGAAGCCGACCCGGACGCGCTGGAGCAGGTTCTGCTGAACCTGATCAACAATGCCATCGAGGCGATGCCAAAGGGCGGCGAACTCGGCGTTTCCACCAGGAGTGGCCGGGACCGCGTTGGACTGGTTGTCCGTGACACCGGCCCAGGCATGGACGCCAAGACCCGTTCCCGCATCTTCGCGCCGTTCTTCTCGACTCGTGCGACGACCGGAGCTGGCACCGGGCTGGGCCTGACCGTCAGCCTGCAGATCGTCGAGAATCATGGCGGCAGCATCGAGGTCGAGAGCGAGCCCGGCCGCGGCACCGTCTTCACTGTCTGGTTGCCCGTTGCGTCGGCAGGGCTCTACAGCGGAACGGTCGTTCGGGACGGGGATTCGGCCCGTGACCGGAGGCTTCCGGTCGAGACGACCCCCTCTGAAGTCAGCCCGGATGTAACCGAACCCGAGGATAGGAAGCCGTCGACCGAGACCCGGGATGCCGGCCGAGAAGCTGCCGCATGACGGAGCGTGCCGCATGAACGGGGAGTCGCCCCGCTCGCTGTCGGGCAATCGCCGTCTTCGCGTCCTGTGCGTCGATGACCAGCCGGTCATCCTGCACATCCTTCGCCGGCTGCTGGAAGTCCAAGGCTTCGAGGTAGTGACGTGCGGCGACGCGGTAACCGCCCTGTCGACGTTCACCGAGGGAGCGTTCGACTTTGTCATGACCGACGTCCACATGCCCGGGATGGGTGGCCTGGCCCTCACTCGGGCTCTCCGAGACATTCAGCCGGAGCTGCCCGTGATCATCGTCACGGGCCACGGCACGGTGGATACGGCGATCCAGGCGCTGCGCGAAGGCGCCACAGGAATGCTCGTCAAGCCATTCACCGGGCAAGAGTTGCTGGTCGAAGTGCGCCGCGCTCTGGCCGCTGCGCAGGTGCGCTACGAGGCGCTCCAATACCGCTACATGAGCCCGGTGCTGGACTCGATCGCGTTGACGCTCTCCACCGCGATCGAGGCCCGCAACCTGGAGACGGGCGAGCACTGCCGCCGGATCGGCATTCTCTCCGAACGTATTGCCGCCGTGTTGGGCCTCGACGAGCGGCAGCAGATGATCATCCGCGTCGGCGGCTACCTGCACGACACCGGCAAGATCGGCATCGCCGATGCAGTGCTTCTCAAGCCCGGCCGCCTGACCGACGAAGAGATGGCCGAGATGCGCCGCCACAGCGAGATCGGCGCCGCCATTCTGGATGTGCACGAGGCCATGTCGGAGATCGCCCAAATCGTGCGCCACCACCACGAAAGGTGGGACGGTCGGGGCTATCCGGCCGCCCTCGCGGGTACCGCCATTCCCCTCGGCGGACGCATCATCGCCGTAGCCGACGCCTTCAGCGCGATGACCGGCGATCGCGTCTACCGCCCGGCGCTGCCGCTGGATCGAGCCTGGGCGGAGCTACGGGCTAACTCCGGATCGCAGTTCGATCCGGAGTTAGTCAGTGCATTCGAGCGGGTCGTGGACGAAGAGGGGGCGCTGCGCCCGCTGGGCGTGGACCTCGAGCGGATTCTCATCGGCGAGGTCCAATTACCGAACGCCATTGCCTAGGCGCGCCACGCCAGACCACCACGCCAGGCCGCCACAGGTAAACGGCCATATCTGCCGGAGATGACCCGGCCGGGGCCGTCCCGGGTGCGGCGTTCGCGCCTTGTTGCGGTCAGTAGCCCCGTCCGCGGCGGCTTCGAGTGATGATGTAGAAGCCCAGGAGCACGATCAGCAGCGGGCCGATGAGCCGGTCCGCGGCGAAGTTGGAATTCGCCGCCGCCACCTCGCTGCCGCCCCACAGGGCCAGCAATGCGCCCAGTCCAAGGGTCCAGCCCCAGCGCCGACCGGCCGAGGATCGGATCAGGGCGATGGCCATGACGCCGAGCCCCAGGAAGAACATCCCCCAGCCCTGGCCGTGGATGAGTCCCGCGCCGCTGAGCAGATCCGAGAGCGCCAGGGCGCTCACGAAAACGCCGGCGTACAGGGCCAGATCGCTGCGGTCTCTCACCCCGGTGAGGATCAGAAGCACGCCGACCGCGAGGAAGAAGGCCGATGCGCCGATCTGCGCGTCGGGGAAGAGTTGGCCGGCGGCCAGCAGAAGGCCCAGGACGATCAGTAAGATGCCCGCCAGAGGTATTCCGCCGCGGCTGCCCCAGCTACCCTCGAATCCCCAACTGTCGACGCGTACCACCTTGGGCGGCTCATCCGGTCTGCTCATGGCATGGAGAGTACCAGTCGGCGGGTGAATCGGCGACTCCCGACCGCGTCGGGCGGCTACCGATCCAGGGTCGCCTCCACGCTCAGCTCGACGTTGCCGGCCAGCGCTCGAGAGATCGGGCAGCCGTCCTTGGCCTGGCCGGCTGCGGCCCGGAAACGGTCCTCGTCTATCCCCGGAACACTGCCGTGAACCTCGAGCCGGCTCGAGAGGACGGTCAACTTGCCGTCGACCCGGTCGAGCGTGATCTCGGCGGTGACTTCCAGGCGGTCGGGCGGCGTCCCCGCTTTGGTGAGATCGCTGGAGAGAGCCATGGAGTAGCAGCTGGCATGCGCGGCAGCGAGCAGCTCCTCCGGGCTGGTCCGACCGTTCGCCTCCTCCGTGCGAGACGCCCACGTCACCGGCAGGCCTTCGAATGCCTTGCTCGAGACGGCGTCGAGGAGCCCCGAGCCCGAAGCCAGATTGCCCTTCCAGACCACTGCGGCACGACGAACGACAGCCATCGAATTTCCTCCAGGAGCTTTCTTCATCCGAATCTTCGCACGTCTCTACCGGCGATGCGGACGCGAGCGATGGAACTTGCGGCCCGCGGGACGCGGACTCGAGCGAAGGCGAGCGACGGGGCTCGCCGGCCCGCGGGACGCGGACTCAGGCGGACGCGGCGGGACGAGTGGCTGAATTGGTGGCGCCTCTCGCTGGCCGGCTGGAGCCGCGGCGGACCCGCACGCGCCCGGCCAGGGCGTTGAACAGCGGGCGATGAGCGCGATCCGTGGCGGGGACGAGCGTGTCGGCTCCGGCAAACCCGAGGTAGGCGTTCAGCGCTTCCGCGAAGGCCGGCACGAAGCCCGGTGCCTCGAGGGGATGGAACGCCTCCTCCCATCCGAGGCCGAGGATTCGCACTTCCTTGGAGCCGCGGCCGATGCGCGGCTCGATCCGGCCCACGAGCCTGTCGCCAAAGAGGATCGGCAGAACGTAGTAGCCCCAGCGGCGTTTCGCCGCCGGCGTGTAGACCTCCCAGCGGTAGTCGAAGTCGTAGAGCGGCAGGAGCGCCTGACGATCCCACATGATCGGATCGAGCGGGGCGAGGAAGCTGCAGCCCGGGCCTCCGTCGCCGGGGCGAGGCTCGGCCCCGGTGGCCTCCGCGGCGATCTCGCGTTCGGCCTGGGCGAGCAGCGGAAGCTCGTCCGCCACGATGTAGCGATGGCCCTTGAGCCCCTCGACCGCGACCGAGACGATCTCGCCGCGATCTACCAGCTCGGCCCGGAGCTCGCCCCGCAAGGCCGCCGGCCCGATGCCGAGCCACAGCTCGCCGCTCCCCGAGGCGCCCAGCAGGCCGTGGGCACGATATCGCGACAGGAGCTTGTGACGCCGCTGTTCGCGCTCCGGCACGCGTATCTCCAGGAGATCGGCGGGGAAGAGTCGCTCGGTCAGGTCGTAGTAGCGGCGGTTTCCGTTGCGCCTCGCCAGCCCCAGGCGACCGGATACCGCGAGGGCCTCGAGGACCGCTCGGACCGCCGACGTGGGACCCCACCACCAGGAGATGGCCTCCGTGCGCTCGAAGTCGGCCGAGCTCTTGGGACCCTGGACGGTGATCGCGGCTAGCAACTTCTCCACCAGGGGAGCTTGGTCGACCAGCAGCCCGCCCGCCCGGCCGGCGTCCCCGCTCTCCCACGCTATGCGGTAGTAGGGGAGCTCGCGCGTGGGCAGCAGGTTCAGGGACTTGTTGTAGGCCTCGAAGAGCAGACGCCGCCCGTAGAGCAACTCGTCGGTCAGCTCTCGTCTGTAGCCGGCGACTCGAGCGTTCAGAACGAGGTCGTGGTTGCGGCCGGCGACCTCGAGCGGGTCGAACTGGAGTGAGCCGAGCCGATCGATGACGGCCAGCACGCTCTCTGGTGTGGCGGGCAACGCGCGCGGGGGTGCGAGCAGGTGCCTGATGGCCAGAAACCGGCGAGCCACGGCCTTGTCGATCTGTGGGGGCATGGCGCGATTGTGGGGCAATCCGGCGTCAGGAGCCGACAGGTCTCTCGTCCGCGGCGTTGCCTGCCGTCTGAGAGCGCGCCGCGCGGAGCAGGACCAGCGATCGCGGACCCACGGTGATCGACTCGCCGGCGGCCAGCGGACCGATCGGCGGGCCGTCCGGCGCCGCGCCGCCGTCGGGCGCCGCGACACCGTCCGGAGCTGCTCTCCGGGCCGAGTCGCCCGCTTCTCCGGAGAACGTGTTGATCTCTCGCTCCCAGGCCCGCGGTCCGTCAACGTCCGGCAGCGTGAAGGTCAGCGGTTCCCACCAACCGTTCAGCACCAGGAGCAGGTCGTCGTCGAGGATGGGCCGGCCCCGCTCGTCGAGGTCCGGATCGCGGGCGCCGTCGAAGTAGGCCGCGACGCTTCGGGCTTCGTTGCTCTGCCAGTCCGAGTCGGTCATGGCCGAGCCGGCCGGGCCGAACCACCGGATGTCGTGCTCCGGCGCGCCGCGGGCGAAGCGGTGGCGGCGGAGCACGGGATGTCGCCGTCGGGCTGCGATCAGCTCGCGGACGAAAGCCAGCATCTCCCGGTCGGCGGCGTCCCAGTCGTACCACGAGACGTCGTTGTCCTGGCAGTAGGCGTTGTTGTTGCCGCTCTGCGTCCGGCCGATCTCGTCGCCGCCGAGCATCATCGGAACGCCCAGGCTGAGCAGCAGCGTCCCCAGCAGGGCTCGGGCCTGGCAGGCACGAAGCTCCCGGATCTGCGGGTCGTCGCTCGGGCCCTCGGCCCCGCAGTTCCAGGACCGGTTGTCGTCCGTTCCGTCGTTGTTCAGCTCGCCGTTGGCCTCGTTGTGCTTGTGGTCGTACGAAACCAGGTCGCGCAGGGTAAAGCCATCGTGGCAGGTCACGAAATTGACCGAGGCGTTGGGGCGCCGGCGGGACGGCCCGTACAGGTCGGCGGAGCCCGTGAGGCGCGTCGCGAGGTCGGGCAACGTTCCGTCATGGCTGCGCCAGAAGTCGCGGACCGTGTCGCGGTACCTGCCGTTCCACTCGCTCCAAAGCGCCGGGAAACGGCCCAGGTTGTAGCTGTCGGACTGCCCCACGTCCCACGGTTCGGCGATCAGCTTGACCTTCGAGACCACCGGATCCTGCGACACAAGATCGAAGAAGGCGGAGACCCGGTCGAATTGGCCGTGTCGCCTGGCAAGCGCTACGGCCAGATCGAACCGGAAGCCGTCGACGTGCATCTGCGTGATCCAGTAGCGCAGCGAATCCATGATCAGGCGCAGGCATATGGGGTTGTCGGCGTTGAGGGAGTTGCCGGTGCCGGTCGTGTCGCGGTAGTAGCGCGGGTCGTCAGGCATGAGGCGGTAGTAGGCCGGATTGTCGAAGCCGCGAAACGACAGGGTAGGTCCGAGGTGATTGCCCTCCGCCGTGTGGTTGAAGACGACGTCGAGAACGACCTCCAGGCCCGCGGCATGAAGACCTTTCACCATCGCCTTGAACTCGGCGACCTGGCCGCCCGGCCGGCCGGCTCGGACCTCGGCCGAGTAGGTGGCATGCGGCGCGAGGAACCCGAGCGTGCTGTAGCCCCAGTAGTTGTCGAGCCCCTTCGATTGGAGGAAGGCGTCGTCGGCGTGATGGTGAACCGGCTGCAGCTCCACGGCGGTGACGCCGAGGCTCGTGAGGTGGTCGATGGCCGCCGGAGTGGCGAGGCCCGCGTAGGTGCCCCGGAGTTCCGGCGGCACGGCGGGGTGGCGCTGGGTGAAGCCCTTGACGTGAGTCTCGTAGATGATCGTGTCGGAGTAGGGGACTGCCGGCGCGGAATCGGCGCCCCAATCGAAGTCGCTCGACACCACCAGACTGCGCGGCACGTAGGGAGACGAATCCAGCTCACTCATCGCTTCGGGGTTGCCGGGCGCGTAGCCCGCCACTGCGTCGCCCCAGGTCACGTCGCCGTCGATCGCAAGCGCGTAGGGGTCCAGGAGCAGCTTGTGGGGGTTGCACCGAAGGCCGCGCCCCGGCTCGTACGGCCCAAAGACGCGATAGCCGTAGCGCTGGCCGGGTCGCACCCCCGGGGCGAAGCCGTGCCAGATGCCGTCCTCTTCCTGGAGCGGCAGCTGGACCTCGACGCCGGCCGCATCGAAAAGGCAGAGGGAGACGCCGTCGGCGACATCCGAGGAGACGGCGAAACCGGTGCCGTCGGCGTCGGGCGTGGCGCCCAGGGGGAATGGCCGGCCCGGCCATAACTCGATCTTCAGACTGTTCTCCGTCGCCAATAAGTGCTAATCGTGCCTCAACCTGACACACGCGGACGCGGCCGTCCAGGGTCGACCAGCACCGGTAGCTACGTGCCGGCGGCCTGCCCCTGATCCGTTGGACCCATGGCCGCTACCGACAGGCGCGATGCGCCGTGGTCCCGACTCGGACCCGGACGAGATCGATCCGCCCGACGCGGGCCCGCCGACGGCTAATACCAGCCGTGGGCCCGCCAGAAGCTGTAGGCGTTGCAGGCCGTTCCGTATCGGCTGTAAACGTACCAGATGCCCCATTTGACCTGCGTCAGGGGGCTGTAGCGCCAGTTGGAACCGAAAGCCGCCATCTTGGATCCGGGATAAGCCTGAGGGATGCCGTAGGGGCCGGAAGTTGGGCTGCCCGCCTGCGGGTTCCACTTGGATTCCGCGGTCCAGATCGCGCTGACGCAGTCGTATTGCTTCACCCCGATGCGATTCTGGACATAGATCCGGGCATTCCAGACCGTGTCCCGAGGCGTCGGCGCGGGCGTCGGTTTGCGTGTGGGGGTCCCTGAGGGCCAGGGTTGTCTCGTGACGGAGGGCGATGGAGCCGGCAGCCCGAAGGTCGCCGCAGGCGATCCCAGCCACGACAGATCCCACGTCGGAGACGCCGTGGGACTGGCCTCGGCGATCTCTGCGGGCAATGAGCCGACCACGGCCGGGACGCTCGGCGAGGCCACTACGGAAGGCTCAGGATCGGCCAGGACCGTGGGCGCGACCATGACGACGCCGTCGGCGAGGATGACGAGACCCGCCACCACCAGCAAGCCGATCGCGGCGGGTGACAATCGCTTCAACGACTTCCTCACGACTTGCGTGACGCTCCGTCTCTGTCGGAGGCCCAGGCTACTTCTTGTCCAGATCCGTGTCGACGGAAGAGAGGGCGGCAGCGGGCGACTTCGAGGCGCCGGATGCGCGTCAGGGGTGACCAAGCGCAGGCTCGGTAGGGGACGGCCCGCAGGGGTCCGGGATTCGAGGGCGGACGCGAGATCGGCGTTCTCGATGGGCGTCCGGCCGCCGGCCGGCCGCAGAATAGCACGCGTCGCGGTCCGCCGGATCGGCGCGGTCTGGCCGCCGCAACTGGACATTTGACTCGCCGCCGGGTAATCCCGATAATAAAGGTCGGAATTCAGAACATCACTGCGGCGGCGGTCCGGCGTCCCCCTCCGCTCGGACCGCCGACCTTCTCAAGGAGCAAGATGGCGACCAGCCCCGAGATCGTCTCAAGCGAATACAAGTTCGGTTTCCACGACGAGGTCGACTACCTCGAGGAGATCAAACACGGACTGACTCGCGAGACGGTCGAGGAGATCAGCCGGATCAAGGGCGAGCCGGCCTGGATGCTCGAGTTCCGCCTTCGGGCGTATGAGCATTTCCTTTCGCGGCCGATGCCGCAGTGGGGCGGCGACCTCAATCAGATCGACCTCGACAAGATCGTCTACTACCGCAAGCCGTCGCAGGGCGAGGAGAAGTCCTGGGACGACGTCCCGGACAAGATCAAGAAGAC
>PLMA01000055.1 GCA_003141455.1 Chloroflexota bacterium
ACGCCAACGCCGACACCCACGCCGACGCCAACACCCACGCCGACACCCGGGAGCGGCACGTTCACCCCGGCCGCCGACAGCTATGTCGATGCCTCGCAGCCGACGGTGAACTTCGGCACGTCAGCTCAGATCAGGGTCGACGGCTCGCCAGTCGTGCGCTCGTATCTGACTTTCAACGTGACAGGCGTTAGCGGAACCGTGACCTCGGCCACGCTGCGCGTCTTTGCCACCAGTGCCCAGTCGACGGGCTATGACGCTTACTCCGTGGCAGATACGACCTGGGGCGAGACCACCATCACCGACGCGAACGCGCCGCTCTTCGGCGCCACCAAGCTCGGAAGCTCCGGCAAAGTCACTGCCAGTACCTGGACGAGCGTCGACGTGACCTCCGCGGTTACCGGCAATGGCCCCGTCAGCTTCGGGCTCTCAACGACCAACAGCACCGCTCTCGCGATGTCGTCACGCACGGGCGCGAATCCGCCGCAACTCGTCATCGCCTGGTCGGGCCTGGCGGTCGTCGGTCCGGCCGCGCCGCCGAGCAGGCCCGGTCCGTTGCTGGTCGCCCTGTTCCTGCTGATGCCGTTGCTGGCTCCGGGGCTGATACTGCTCGACAGGATGCCGGGCCGGCGAGTCCTGGACGGATTCCGGCTCCGGCCGTCTGGGCCGGGCCGACTTGCTCTGGCCCAGATGGCCCTGGCTCGATGGATGCGGGCGCGCAGCGGCCCCTCCCCGAGCAGCCAGCCGGACTGACGGCCGTCCTGGCTACACGCAGCCGGCGTCCGCCCAACTAGCTCGAGGCGAGCTCTGCCGAACCTAGCGGCCGCGGAGAGTTGTGGCGTCCTCTTGACTCCGGTGGCCCCGCTCCGCACGGCGTAACCAGTTCGAAAGGCACGCCGGCCAGAGTGAGGGCTATGACAGCCCTCTACGTTCACCGCGGGCTCGGGACGCATCGCAACACGGTCCGCCAGGCCGCCCGCTTCGGGGCCATCGGCCTGGTCAGCACACTGGCGTACGTCGCGCTGTATGCGTGGCTTCGTCAGGCCGCTTCGGCCGGGCTCGCCAACGCGCTCGCGCTGGTGGCCACGGCGCTCGGCAACACGGCCGCGAATCGCCATCTCACCTTCGAGGTGCGCGGCCGGCAGGGCCTGGCCCGCGACCATGCTGCCGGCCTGCTGGCCCTGGGCGTCGCGCTCGTCATCACGACGGCGAGTGTTGCGGCGATGGACGTTCTCGCGCCGCATCGCGGTCGTCTCGGGGAGATCGCCGTACTCGTTGCAGCCAACGCGATCGCCACTCTCGTCCGCTTCCTGCTGCTCCGGCTGGCGATCGACAGCCGAGACGGTTCCCTGTCGCCGATGCCCGCAGTCGCTACGCTCTCAAGACCCGAAAGGACGCACCGATGACCGCCGTCTCAGAACCGACCATCACGCCGAGCGCGCGGCCACTCGCGGACCTTCGCGGTCGGCTTCTGGGCATCGTCCGTGGTCGGTCAGACGAAGCGCTCTGGGTCCGCCCCGCGCTCCTGGGCGTCCTGGCCCTGGCGGCCGTTCTGTACATCTGGAACCTGACAGTCAGCGGCTACGCCAACACCTACTACTCGGCTGCCGCTCTGGCCGGGTCTCAGAGCTGGTCGGCCTGGTTCTTCGGTAGCTTCGACGCCAACAACTTCATAACCGTCGACAAACCACCGCTCTCCACCATGGTCATGGGCCTCTCCGTCCGGGTGTTCGGCCTGTCAGCCTGGAGCATCCTGCTGCCCGAGGCGCTTGTCGGTGTGGGCACCGTCGGGGTGCTCTTCCTGACCGTGAAGCACTCGTTCGGGCCTGCGGCGGCGGTCATCGCCGGAGCGGTGATGGCCCTGACACCGGTCGCGGTCATGATCTTCCGCTTCAACAACCCGGACGCGCTTCTCACCTTCTTGCTTGTCGTCTCGGCCTGGGCGCTGCTCCGCGCCGTGGGCCAGGGGAGTCTCCGCTGGATGGCCTTCGCGGCGTCGCTCGTGGGGTTGGCATTCCTGACGAAGTACCTGCAGGCCTACCTCGTCCTGCCCGGCTACGCTCTCGTCTTCGGCTTTTCGGCCAACACGACACTGCGCCGGCGACTGATCGGACTCGTTGTCGCGCTGGTCACCGTCTTCGTCACGAGCGGCTGGTGGGTCGCCATCGTCGAGATGCTCCCGACCGGCAGCAAGCCCTTCATCGGCGGCAGCACGTCCGGCTCGCCGCTCGACCTGATCTTCGGCTACGACGGTCTCGGTCGGGTCTTCGGGGGCGGCGGCCCAGGCGGCGGTGGCTTCGGCGGCGGTGGCTTCAGCGGCGAAGTCGGCCCGCTTCGACTCTTCAACGACCAGATGTTCGGCGAGATCGCGTGGTTCATCCCGCTCGCGCTCGTCTGTCTCGTCGTGGGCCTGTGGCGACGACGCTGGGCGGCCCGGACCGATCTCGCCCTGGCGGGCTACTTGCTCTGGGGTGGCTGGTTCGTGGCCACGGCCATCGTCTTTAGCTACATGTCCGGTGTAATCCACTCCTACTACGCCGTGGCCCTGGCGCCGGCGGTTGCGGCGCTGGTCGGCGCGGGTCTGGTCGACCTGTGGGGCGCTCGGCTCCGAATCTGGCTCGGCGGCGTGGCCGTGGGTCTGGCCTGCCTGGCCACGGCCTGGTTCGGCTGGCAGCTTCTCGACCGAACACCGGGATTCGCGGCGGGCGTTGGGCCGGCCGCAGTCGCGGTAGCCCTCGTTGCCATGCTGGCTCTCGTGGCCGTCTCGGTGCCGCGACTGAGCGAGAACGCGGTGGCACGTCGGATCGCCCTCGGGGCCGCGGCCCTGGGTCTGAGCGCGGCTCTGCTCGCCCCGGCGGCGTACGCGGTGGAGACGATCCAGACGGCCTACGGCGGCGGCGATCCGCATCCGGGACCCGGGGCGGCGAGCTCGCAGTTCGACGGCGGCCTGGGCGGTCTCGGGGGCCTGGGCATCGTCCCCGGCGGGGGATTCCCGGGCGGCGGACTTTCCGGCGGCGGCGGCCGAGGCGGTTTCGGCGGCGGCCTCGCCACCGGCGCGGAGAACACGGCGATGCTCAACTACCTGGTCGCCAACCGCGGCACAGCGGCTTGGATCGTGGCGGCCAACTCCTCACAGCAAGCTGGCACGATCGAGATCGCAACCGGGCTTCCGGTCATGGCCATGGGCGGCTTCACCGGCTCGGATCCGACGCCTACTCTCGACCAGCTCAAGAGCTACGTCGCCTCTGGCAAGCTGCGCTTCGTCCTGGTAGGCGGCCTCGGCGGCGGCGGCGGCGGCGGTTTCGGCGGCAGCGACACGACCGACCGGACCTCCTGGGTCACGAGTACCTGCAAGGTCGTGGACTACGGCGACTCCTCGTCCAACCTCTACGATTGTGCCGGAGCCGCGTAGCGAACGCGAAGGAGAACGCCGATGCGAGTTCTCGTGGCCGAGGACGATCCGGGCCTGCGCCAGGTCCTGGTCCTTGGCCTGCGGGACTACGGCTACCAGGTGGACGCGGCCGAGCGGGGCGACGACGCAATCGACCTCCTGCGGTTCTACGACTACGACGTGGCCGTCATCGACTGGCGCATGCCCGGCGCCGAAGGGATAGACGTCGTCGCCTGGGCTCGCAAGCACGGCAAGCCCACGGCGATCCTCATGCTTACCGCCCGCGACGCCCCGCCCGATCGAATCCGTGGCCTTGACGCGGGCGCGGACGACTACCTGGTCAAGCCCTTCGATTTCGGGGAACTGCTGGCGCGTATCCGAGCCCTGCAGCGGCGTCCCCGGGGAGTGGACGCCCCCGTCCTCGCCCGTGGCAGGCTGGCGCTGGACCCGGTCAAGCGCGAGGTGACCGTCGGGGATCGCCTGCTGGCCCTGACCGCCACCGAGTACAAGATCTTGGAGCTGCTCATCCGCCGCTCGCCCGCCGTGGTCGACCGCAAGGCGATCGCCGAGCACGGTTGGGACGACGAAACGGACCCGCTCGGCTCGAACGCGATCGACGTGCAGCTGAGCCGTCTGCGCGCCAAGCTGCCGGCGGCCGGAGTTCGAATCGTGACAGTTCGTGGCGCGGGCTACCGCCTGGAGGAGGCGTGAAAGCCCTCACGCGGGCACGCGCGCGGTCGCGGGGGCTCTCCGAGGCTCAGCCTCGCGACGGCCGCGACGGCTCGTCGGTGGCCATGCTCACCGTCCGCGTGGCGATGGCGGCGAGCGCGATCGTGGGCGTGGCATATGTGCTGATCGCAGTCGTGGTCGTCATCTTCGTCACCAACAATCTGACCGCAGGCATCGACGACCGCCTGAACCGGGCGCTGGCACCGGTGCCCAATCAGGCCGGGCCGAACCAGCCGTTCGGCCAACAGGGCGCCCCGGATCGACCCTTCGGTCCGCCGGTCCTCATGTGGCGGATCAGCCCCACCGGCACGATCACGAGTCTGAACACTTCGAACATCGACCTGCCGGCGGCCTACTGGCACGTGGTCGGACCGGCGACTGCCTCGGTCGGCGGCGTCGATATCCGCATCGAGGGAGCGTCGCGCGGCGACGACTACGTGATCGTGGGCTTGACTATGGAGGACGTCTCCCAGACCGAGTCGACTCTGATCGTGGCCGAGTTGGGGATCGGGTGCGCTCTACTGATCGTGGTCTTCCTCGGCTCGGTGGCCATCGGCCGTCGGGTTGCTCTTCCGATCGAGCGGTCGCGCCGGCGCCAGCTTGAGTTCACGGCCGATGCGTCGCACGAGCTACGCACCCCGCTCTCGGTCATCGAGGCGCAAGCGACGCTGGCCCTGGCGCGCGGCCGCGACGCGACGTGGGATCAGGCCGCCTTCGGCCGCATCGATGGGGAGCTGAAGAGGACGCGGCGCCTGGTAGACGACATGCTCTGGCTGGCTCGTTTCGATTCGACCGGCGGGCTTCCCGAGGCCGAACCCGTGGACGTCAAGGTCCTGGCCGCCCAGACAGCCGACCGGTTCTGTGCCGTGGCGGAGGCGCGCGGGCAAACCCTGACCGTCGATCGCGACTCCGGCGTCGAGGACGCCATCGTGACCGCGTCCCCGGAGTGGCTGGATCGCCTCATCGGCGTTCTGCTGGACAACGCCTGCAAGTACTCGCCGGAGGGTGGCAGCGTGTCCGTGCGCGTCACGGCCGAGGGGCGGCGCATCCGCCTTACCGTCGACGACTCCGGTCCCGGCATTCCGGACGCGGAACGCAGGCGCGTCTTCGACCGTTTCCATAGAGCCACGGACATGCCGGGTGGGGCAGGCCTTGGCCTGGCGATCGCCGACGCGATCGTCCGCGTCACGGGCGGGCGCTGGCAGATCGGCACCTCACCGGCGGGCGGGGCGAGCGTCTCCGTCAGCTGGCCCAGATCGATGAGCGGGCATCGAGAGGATCACGCGCCCGACTGAACGTGGCTCGTTGGCGGTCCGACGGGCGATGCCCGGGCCGAATGGTTGGGAGACCACGGTCGTAACCCGATCGACAGCATGCCTGCGCCAATCTGGCGTCATCACGGCGAGCTCCTCGGATCGGCTCAGCCAACGCAATCACGGCGACGCGCCGTATCCGTTTGTCGTCGTGCCCGATAGCCAGCTCAAGGAGACCAAATGACTACTACCGATGAGGCTGCCCCGGTCTGGCAGCCTCAGTTCCTGCAAGTCGAGCCGGACGCAGAAACGGAGGTCGAGCCCGTGGATGCGCCGCCCGAGACGCCGGTGACGTTTGAGGTCCCGGAGACGCTGGGGGCGCCACGCCCCCACCCAACGGTAGCGCGACCGGGTGGGGCTCGCCGGACAGGTTCCGTGAGCCTCCTGCTGGCACTATCTGCCCTGGTGGCCCTGGGCGGCGTCGGCTTTGCGGTCGGGCGAGCGACCTCGACCGGCCAGACGGGCACGAGCCAGTCGAACGGCAACGCTGACGTTGGCCAGTTCGGGGGCGGACCGAACGGCAGCGGTGGTCCCGGCGACCTCGGTGGGGCGGCCCGCGACGGGGCGCTCGGGGCAACGACCCTCTCGGGCACCGTCGTAAGCGTCTCGGCCGACTCGATCACGCTCAAGCTGGCCAGCGGACAGACGGTCCAAATTGCGACGGGCTCATCGACGACGTATCACGGCCAGTCCTCGGCGACCAGCACGGATGTCACGACGGGCGCGACGGTCACGGTCCAAACCACCGTCGGCGCGGCCGCCGCTTCGAGCACGGCCGCCGGATCGAGCGCGAGCACGAACGCCGGCGCCGACCCCGGTGGCGTCGACGGCAGCAGAACCGCCACGGACGTGACCATCACGGCCAGGTAGCGGTCCCTTGTGGGCGCGGACGGTTCGGATGGATCGCCCGCGCCCGCGCCATTCGCCGCCGGTCTCGCCCACGACCGAGGCATACGTGTTGGCTGGGCGGGATGGCCACGAGTCGTGCCACCGGTCCGGGCGGCACGTCGCGGCCTCCGATCACATCCCCCGAACGACCACCGATCTGGCCGCTATATCGTGCCAGGCGCGCTTGAACGGGTCGTCGCTGGCCATCGCCGCGGCGATGATGCCGAGAATCGTGGTGCTCGTGGAAATGGCGAAGATGACGTAGCGGATCAGGACGGCCCCCAGGCCAATCTTCAGGCCATCCGACGCTCGAACAACTCGTAGCCCGAGCGCCCGCTGTCCGACAGAACTCCCGAAGACGTACCAACATGCCGGGTGGTAGGCCACGAAGAAGAGGATCCAGATCCAGTAGATCGCGGTGGCGGCCGCGGAATAGGTGACCGAATCGTCGGCGTAGCGGCGGATCCCGGCCGCATCCGCGAGTAACGTGGCAATGACGAACGTGACGGCCATGAGAACGGCATCGATCAGAAGCGCCCCGAAGCGGGCGCCGATGCCGCCCCAGCTGAGGCCCGGCGCGGGACCGGCGGGCACGAAGGGCGTGAAGCCGAATCCGGGCGGGTAGCCCCAGCCGATCGGCGGGTATGGGATCCCTGACCAGCCCCCCGGCTGAGCGGGGCCCCACGGCTGAACGAACCCCGGCGGCCCGTAGCCCGGCTGCGGCGAGTAGCCTGGCGGCGGCCCGTAGCCTGGCGGCGGTCCGTAGCCTGGGGGCTGAACGAACCCCGGGGGCCCGTAACCCGGCTGCGGATACCCAGGCGGCGGATAGCCAGGCGGCCCGAATCCCGCCGGAGGGTAGGGAGGCGGGGCGCCCGGAACCCAGCCGGTCGGCGGAGGCCCGGAGAACGACGGCAGCGGCCCGTAGCCCGGTGGCAGCCCGTGGCCCGGCGGCAGGGACTGCTGCGGCGGCACGGGCACGGGCGGCCGTGGCGGCACGGACCGTGGTGGCTCGGTGCTCGGCCTCGAGGCCTGCGGATCCCCTTCGCCCGGATCGACGTCACCGCCCGGCCAGGCCGACCCGGATCCGGTGCGATCGTCTGCCGCCATCCCCGTCGTCCCTTCCTGTGCGGCTCCCGAGAATGCCGCCTCGCGGTTCCATGGTATCAACCCCGAAAGGCCGACGAATCGCCAACTGCCCCGCCCCGCCAGTCGACCGGCATCGTCCATCCCGACCGGGGCTTCAGGGATACTTCAGTAGTCGGGTGCATAATCGGTTGCGTTGGAACTCGAACTACATCGGCGGAAACATGAAGCGCAAGGGTGCGTTGGCTGTCCTCGCGATCGTGGTCGCGGGGGCCGGACTGGCGGCTGTCGGAGTCATTGCCTACAACATGGGCGTGACCAACGCGGGCAACGGCGGCCACGTGGTCTTCGGCCCGATGATGCGCGGCTATCGCGGCATGGAGTTCGGAATGGGCGTCGGCGGGTGGTGGGGCATCATCCCGGCCCTGTTGGTCGGACTCGTCATTGTGTTGGTCGTGGCGGCCTTGCTGGCGGGTGCCGGCCGGGGCGCCCAGTCCCCGGCTATGGCTCCCAGGCCATCGAGCGACCCCCCGTCGGGTCTGCGCGAGCTGGTCGAGATGCACGATCGAGGCGCACTGACAGAGGAAGAGTTCGCGGCCGCCAAGCGCAAGCTGCTGGGCCTCTGAGCGAAGTCGCGGCTGCCTCCGCGGCAACCCGGAGGGCCGTCCGTCGTCTGAGCTATGCTGACGGGTGCCGCCCCGAGCTGGCGCGGCGCCGCCGTAGGTAGCCCATCGCGGTCGGGAGGGTTCCATCGTGTCCGGCTTCAAGGCGTTCCTGCTCAAGACGAACGCGCTCGCCCTGGCCGTAGGCGTGATCATCGGCGTGGCGATGGGCAACGTCGTCAACTCGCTGGTGAACGACATCATCATGCCGCCCATCGGCATGGCTCTCGGCAACATCGACTTCTCGCAGCTGAAAGTCGTCCTGAAGGCAACGGGCGATTCCAAGACCGAGGTGGCGATCCGCTACGGCTCGTTCATCAACCTGGTCATTGCCTTCGCGGTCGTTGCGCTCGTCGTCTATGTCGTGGCGTCGCTGCTCGTGAGAGATGCCCCCGCGCCGCCCACCAAGACTTGCCCGTTCTGCAAGGAAGCGGTGCCTGTCGAGGCGACAAAATGCCGAGCCTGCACAAGCGAGATCTGAGCGTGAGTCGACGGGTGCGCGGCCAGATGCATATCCGATACGAGCGCATCGCGCGCGTCCAGGCAGGGATGCGCGAGCAGGGCCTCATCGCGATCGTCGTCATGAACCACGACGACTACCGCTATCTCTTCGGCGAGGATCGCACGCAGCCTCGGGCGCTGATCCCGTTCCAGGGCCCGCCGGAGCTGATCGCGTTCACCGGCGAGGAGCCCGAGCTGCGGGCCGCCCTGGCCGATGGCAAGGTGCGCGTCTTCGGCAGCGTGGGTGGGCAGATCAACGACATAGTGGGTCGACTTCGCGAGCTGGTCGCCGAGGGCGTGGCGGCGGGCATTCCCGCGGGCGCCGCGGGTCGGCCCCATGTCGGGATGCAGATGTGGTTCCACACCCCCGCGTTCCTTGTCGACCTGTTCCGGCACGTTAACCCGGAGGTGGAGCTCGTCTCCTCGGATCCGGTCATGGACCCGCTGCGAATGGTCAAGGATGCCGAGGAGATCGGCCTGATGAGCGAGGCCCAGCGGATCGCCGGCATCGGGATGGACCGGGCACGAGAACTGCTCCGGCCGGGAGTAGCTGCTCAGGAGATCGCCACCGAGGCCACGTACGCGATGATGCGAGCCGGGGCCGAGGGTACGAGCACGCCCATCTACGTCAACTTCGGGATCGAGACATGCATGCTCCACGGCCGCCTCAGTCCGGCACCGCTGGAGCGTGGCCAACTCGTCCTGATCGACCTGACGCCCCAGGTCGACGGCTACTGCGCCAACCTCGCCCGGACGTTCATCCTTGGCGAGCCGGACGCGCGCCAGGCCGAGCTTCTGGCCACATACCGCGAGATCGTGACCGACGTGCGCGCCGCGATGCGCCCCGGCGTCACCACGGCCCAGCTCGACGCGAAGGCCAAGGAGGCATGCGCCCGCCACGGCCTGGCGGAGCAACAGGTCTACGGGATCGGCCACGGCATCGGGCTGCGCTTCGAGGAGCCGCCCGCGTCGACGATCATCCCGCCCCATCGCAATCTGCCGCTGATCGAGGGGATGACCGTCACCATCGGCCACACCATCCTGGCGATCCCGGGCTTCGGCGGCGTCCGCTTCGAAGACGTCTACCGGCTCGCGGCCGGGGGCCCGGAAATCCTGTTCGACTACCCGATCGATCCGGTCGTCGGAGGCTGAAACCTACGCTCCGGCCGCGGTGAGAACGAAGTCTGTGGCGAAGGCGGCCAGCAGTCCGATTGTCAGCGCCACGCCGGTCACCATCGGCACCGAGAAACGACGCGACACGGCCATCATCTCGTTGAAGACGAATATCAGGGCGCCTGCCGCCAGCCCCAGGAAGAGGATCGAGAGGAACGGCGAGACGATCGCGTAGCCGAGCACGCCGCCGGCGAAGGTGGGCCCGCCGCCCACGACCCCGGCCGCGCCAAGGAAGCTCCAGCTCGGCAGCTCACCCTGGCCTAAGGGGGCGGCGATCGCGAAGCCCTCCGTGGCGTTGTGCAGGGCGAAGCCGATCACCAGGATCAGGGCGAAGGCCGTGGCGCCGGTGGCCGCCGACTGGCCGATGGCCAGGCCCTCGGAGAAGTTGTGCAGGCCGAGCCCGACTGCCGTCCCGAGCGCGACCTGGCGCGGGGTTATCGGGATGACGCCGCCTTGACGAGCGGCCATTCGGGAGGTCAGGTACGTGACCGACAGCAACCCGACCGCGATGCTGACCCCCAGCGTCGTGGCGTAGGCGGCGAACTGCCCCGCCGAGCCGCCGGCACGCGCCGAGTCCAGGGCGACTTTCACCGGCTCGACCGCCTGTGACAGCACGTCGTATATGAGGAACAGGATGACTCCGCCGGCGGTCGTGGTCAGCGCCGCTTGCCATCGGCGCGAAAGCCCTCTCAGCCTGCCGACGGGCAACCCGAGGAAGATCGTCCCGCCGGCAAACGCAGCCAGCGCCACGGTCTGAGCGAAGCTCATGGACCCTCTCGCTAATCCTGAGTAGTTATGTCGGAATTAGCTCGAATGCTAGTGGCCGCTCAGGGGCGAGTCAAGCCTCGATCGACGGGTCGCCGCGCGGCAGCTCTACTTGACCTCGAACGAACGTTTGGCCAGCCCGAGCCAGTAGCCATCGATCGTGAACTTGGGCGCTGAGCCCGGCTCGGTGGCGGCGCCGAGTGTCACGAAGAGGGGTGCGAAATGCTCCACCGTGGGGTGGGCGTACGGCATCCCCGGGGCTCGACTGCGGAAGTCGAAGAGCGAGTCGAGGTCGCCCCGCTCGAGCTTTTCGGCCGCCCACAGGTCGAACTCCTTCGACCATTCGGGCGCACCGGGCCGGCCGCTGAAGTAGTCGTGGACGAATGGCAGTCCATGGGTCATGAAGCCGCTGCCCATGATCAGGACGCCCTCGTCTCGGAGCGGCGCCAGTCGCTGACCGATCGCGAAGAGGTGCGCCGGATCCAGATCGGGCATGGACATCTGCAGGACCGGAATGTCCGCCTCGGGGTACATGATCACCAGCGGGATGAACGCCCCGTGGTCCAGACCGCGGTTGCGCTGAGCCACGGGCTCATCGGGGGGCATTACGGCCATGACCCGCTCCCCAAGCTCGGGCGCGCCGGGGGACTTGTAGTGGATCTGGTAGTAGCGCTCCGGGAAGCCGTAGAAGTCGTAGACGAGCGGCGCCGGATCGGTGGCGCCCAGCGTCAGCGGGGCCGACTGCCAGTGCGCGCTGACGACCAGGATCGACTTCGGGCGAGGCATGGCGGCCGCCCAAGCGGCAAGCTCAGCCGGCCAGACCGTGTCGTCGATGAGGGTCGGTGCGCCATGGCCCAGGTAGACGGCCGGCAGGCGGCCGGGGGTGGCGGGTTGCGAGTCGGGCATTGATGGATCCTCAGGAAGATGCCCGACTATCGTCGTCGTTGGGGCCGGCCGTGTCATCGCGTTCGCCGTAGGCGGTGTGCGGGCCGCAACAACGGCCGCCGAGGAGGCCGACGGCACCTGACCTCGACGGGCTACCCGACCGGCGCAGAGCGATCCAGGACCTTGTGAAGAAGCAGGGCGCTATCCGGGCACGCTCCGGTGAACTCGGGCGAGCCACGGAGTTGGGTCGGAGCGGTGTCTCGCGCCATCACTGAGTAGCCCAGCCGTGGGAACCAGTCGCCGGCGGTCTCGGTGAGCAGGTACAGCTGCCCGATGCCGAGGCTCGTGGCGGTGGCCTCCGCTTCGGCGACGAGTCGGCGCCCCAGACCGGTGCTCCGAAGCTGCGGAGCGACGCAGACCGACCGAAGCAGCCCGATCGAGCCATACGGTTCGATCGCGGCACAACCAACTATCTCGCTGCCCTGGGTTTCCTCGCGAGCCACGACGGCCGTGGTGGCCGCAAGTTCGAACCCCGCAGTCGGCAGCCCGCTGGCCTCGAGGAGGCTCTCGATGGCAGTCCGATCGGCCGTATGGGCGCGCTCTATCGAGATCATCAGCAGCAAGCTCCACCTGAGCCGACGGAAGCTAAGACGACCGCAGGGACGACGGCCGCAGGGACGACGCCCGCCGGCGCGAGGTCGGCAGCCGAGGCTGCGCCGGCGTCGACCGGCTTGGTCGCCTTGACAATGACACTGTACATGCGGTCCGCGACCTGGTGGCTGACGGTCAGCGACACGTCGGCGAGCCCGACTTCCTCGAGCCCGGAGCGGAACTCCGAGAACGAGAGGGCGCCGGCGATGCAGCCGGTGTAGGTCCCCAGGGCGGCGCGTTGTTCGGTGGTGAGCGTGTCGTCGGCGACGATGTCCGTGATGCCGATCCGGCCGCCGGGCCGCAGGACTCTCGCGATCTCGTGGAACACCGCGATCTTGTCGGCGGCGAGGTTCACGACGCAGTTGCTGATGACGACGTCGACCGAAGCGGCCGGGAGCGGGATCGCCTCGATCTGGCCCTTGAGCCACTCGACGTTGGTGGCGCCGGCCTGGGCGGCATTGCGCTGGGCCAGGGTGAGCATCTCGTCGGTTATGTCCAGGCCGAAGGCTCGGCCGGTCGGACCCACGCGGCGGGCCGAGAGCAGCACGTCTATGCCGCCGCCGGAGCCCAGGTCCAGGACCCGCTCTCCGTCGTGGAGATCCGCGACCACGATCGGATTCCCGCAACCCAGCGACGCCAGGACCGCCGCGTCGGGCAGCTCCTCGCGCTCGAGAGCCGAGTACAGGTTGCCGCCGTAATCGCCGGTGTCACCGCAGCAGGACTCGTTGTTCAGCACGCTGAGGGCGGCTTCGCCGTAGTGCCGGCGAACGGTCTCGTGGATCTGGTCGGTCATCGGATCTCCCTCAGCAAGAGCAGGTGGAGGGGGTGGTGCGGGTGGTGCGGCTGGAGAAGAGCCGGTCGATCATGCCCACGAAACGGGACGGTCGAGCGGGTGTCCAGTGGAAATGCTGCCGGCGAGCTTCAGCGGCCTCGCGGAGGCGTTCCTCCGTCAGTAGCTTCACGAGTGTAGGGCTGTAGTAGAGGGACATCGTTGGCTCCTTTCGGAGCGTAATGTAGGGCATACATTGATACTTGTCAATATCCATTCTTGTCGATATGATCGCGTCATGAAGCGCCAGACAGACCCGGACGTCCTGCTTCTCCAAGCCGCCGCGGATCCCACCCGGCTGGCCATCTTGCGCCAGCTCAGCGAGGACGGCGACGTTTGCGCCTGCGACTTCACGGCCTGCTGCGACGTCGCCCAGCCGACCATCTCGCACCACCTGAAGGTCCTGCGTGAATCGGGCTGGGTCACCAGCGAGCGTCAGGGAACCTGGATCTGGTACTCGCTCTGCCCGGATGCGGTGAGTCGGTTCCGGGGGATGGCGGGGGAGATCTCGCCCGGCGCCCCGCGCCACGCCAAGATGCTCGCCGCTTCGCTGGGTGCCACTGCCGCGCCACAGGCCGGCCGCCGTCCGCCTCGAGTCAAGCCGTCTCCCGGGCGGGCCCAGGCCGAATAGCTCGGCAGGCGCACCTCAATCGGGTCCTCTTGACCTTCAAGTTACTTGAAGGTGTAGCGTTTGCCCATGAAGGTCGCCGAACTCGCCAGACAGGCCGGGGTGACCCCGTCGGCCGTCCGCTTCTACGAGGAGACGGGCGTTCTGCCGCCCGCGGCGCGCCTCGTCAACGGCTATCGCGAGTTCGATGCCACCGATCTGGCGCGGCTGCGCCTGGTCGTGGTGCTGCGGCGGCTCGGGCTCGCGCCCGTGGATGCCGGACGACTCGCGGCCTTGTGCATGGAGCGGGGCGAGATCGACACGGACCTGGCGCCGATGGTCGCCGCCCAGCGCGCCGCCATCGAAGGCCAACGGGCCGATCTCGATCGTTTGGATTCAGAGTTAGCAGACCTGGAGTTGACTATTCAGGCTGCCGGCCGTGCCCGGCGCATGAGCAAGGAAACAGAGATGTCCGCCGATCCGATCCGCGTTCTCTTCGTCTGCACCGGCAACTCGGCCCGCAGTCAGATCGCCGAAGCCCTGCTGAAGGGTTTCGGCGCCGCCGACTTCGCGGTCTTCTCCGCGGGGACACAACCCAAAGGAGTGAACCCATACACCGTGCGCGTTCTGGGCGAGATCGGGATCGACTGGTCCGGCGCCCAGGCCAAGTCCGTGATGGAGTTCGTGGGCCAGCCGTTCGACTACGTGATCACCGTCTGCGACCGGGCTCGTCAGACCTGCCCGGTCTTCCCGGGCCAGCACAACTCCCTCCATTGGGGTCTGGACGACCCGGCCGAGGTCGACGGCACGGACGCGGAGAAGCTGGAAGCGTTTCGACGGACTCGCACTGAGGTCGCCACGCGGCTGCGGCCGTTCGTCGAACTGGCCCGACGAGCCAAGGGCATCGCCCAGCCAGCGGTCTCGACGGGCAGCTGACGCGGGCCGAGGGCTGCTCGGGCACCGTCCGCGGGTCGGCCCGGTTCCATGCCGCGTCATCGTATTGCCTACGGTGCCGTCAGCGCGCTCCTCAGAATCGGCAGTGCCTTCGCGAGCTCACGATCGAAGTACGGACCCGTGTGAGTCCCCGGCCCGTATGCGTCGATCGTCGCCGGTATCCCGAGCTTCTCGAGCTCGGCCGTGAATGCCACGTTCATCTGGCCGAGCAGCGTCTCCACGGAATCCGACCCGGCGCCCGCGGCGTCCAGCGGTCCCGGTTGCCCGTTGCCGTACGAGACGAAGAGGGTCGTGCCTCGGAAGCCGCTCGCCAGGTCCGCCGGGTTGTGCGCCTTCCAGATGTCGGCCTGGGCAGTAGGGCTGCCCCACAGGTTGGGGTCCTGCCAGTCCCGCGGCATCAGCCGCGTGTCAACGACGCCGCTGATCGACGCGGCGGCTACGAACATGCCGGGGTGCCGGCCCGCGTACGACATCGCCCCGAACCCGCCCATCGAGATCCCGGCGATCGCCATGCGCGTGCTCGCGCGCCAGCTCCGCTGAACAAGCTGGGGCAGCTCGACAAGATGGAACGTCTCGTACGCCGGCGGGCCGCCTTTGCCGCCGTTCCACCAGTCGGAGTAGTAGCCGTACGCTCCCCCATCGGGCGCCACGATGAGCGCGTCCGGCGCCGCGTTGATGTCGCTGAAGTCCGTGTGGGTTCTCGTAGCCCCGTGAAGGAGCATCAGGATCGGCCAGGTCTTGCTGGGCGGCGCGGAGTCGTAGTCGGCCGGAAGTATCAGTCGCGCTACGGCGAACCCGCCCATGGCCGGCGACTGGATCGTCAGGTCCACGATGCGATCCGAGATGGGGTCCACGCCCTTGATGTGGGCGCCGTCGTCGGCGTCGACGGTCACGTGCGAGGCGCTCGGGTCCCAGCCGGAGCCGCACGCGCACGAGCCGACGGCTGTAAGGGTGGGGCTCGGCGAGGCCGGCGCCACGGTCCCGGCGGCCTGCGAGCACGCGGCCACGAGAAGGCCCGCGGCGAGCAACGTGGCGGCGCGGCGCAGGGTCCGCACGCGACGGGAACGCTCGATCGATCTCACCGCTGCGACCATAGAGCAGCGGACGACCCACCGCACCGGCGACATCGAACCAAGCACGTCTAACCTCCTATCGTTCGCTTGCCTTAGTACTGCTTCCCTGGGTCAGCCGACGATCTCGAAGACGCGGCCCTGCTTGTCCAGGCAGAGAACGGCGCCCCAGATCCGATTGTCCTGGTGAGTCGCTCTCGCCGGCCAGCTGAAGTCAGGCGCCTTTTCGAGCGTCAGGCCGCTGTCGAGCTCGATGGTCGACTCCAGCTCGTAGCCGTTCTGGCCAAGTCCGTAGCAGCCCGCGGGCCAGGATCCAGGGTCCCTAGGGGCGGCGTAGTAGACCCACGGCGATGGTTTCGTCCCGGCCAAGAGCAGTTCACCCACGGCCGGCCTCGCCCCGCCGACGTTCGGGGGCACCCTGTACGTGCGTCCGTCATCGAACGTGAAGCCCGTGTAGCCGGTGGACCCTTCCACGCCTGTCTGTTCCGACGCGACAACGCCAGCCACTTCGAGGTAGCTCACCGGCCCGATGGTTGGCCGTCCACTCTCCACGTCGGTGCAACCCACGCTGGCGAGCGCGACGAGCAACAGAGCAGCCGCCACCAACGCGGTCGATCGCGCGACTCGCCCGGTTCCAGGCATCGAACCCTCATCCTCCCCTTCTTCGCGGCCCACTCGAGAGCGCCACCACGCGCATTCCCGGCCTTCACGTATGAGACGGAGCAGATCGGATGTGCTCTGCCAGGTCGTCGCCACTGGCCAACACCGCGCCACAGTTGCCGTGCGCGAACCAGGGGCTTCGCCCTTGGCGCGGCGTCAGCCACGACCGGTTCTGGAGGCCTCGTCGCTGAGCCCGATCGGGTCGCGCACCACGATGCCCGCGCGAGTCGAGCTCACGAGTCCGGCCTGCTGCAGTTCGTGGATGGCTCGCGACACGACTTCGCGGCCCGAGGCGACCGCGTCGGCCAGCTCCCGCTGGCGCACGTGCGCGACGAGTGTGCCCTCAGCGTTGTGAACCGCCAGGTCGAGCAGCTGCCTTGCCACCCGCTGGCGCACGCCCAGGAACGCCTGATCGGCGATCTCATCGAAGGCCCGGAACAGCTGCCGCGCGAGTTCCTCGGCGCAGGCGCGTGCGACGGCGGGATCGGTCTTGAGCAAGGCCCGCATCACGTCGAGGCGCAGGGCTACGACCGAGGCGCTCGTGAGGGCTTGGATCGTAATCGGCGCCGGGCCGCCGAGGACGAGCGCGAGGCCAACTACCTCGCCGCTGCGTGTATATCGGATCGTGACCTGCCGACCGTCGGCCGAACTCAAGTAGGTCCGGAGCAGCCCATGGAGCACCACGATCACACGGCCGCGCTCCTCGTCGCGGTAGACGGTGCCGCCGGCTGGGACCTCGATGCGAACGGCGTCATCGAGAAGGCGCAAGGCGGCGGTCGCTGGGAGCGTGGCGAGAAAGCCCGGCGGGATGGCCTCCTGAGGCGGCGCGTTTCGATTTCTTGGGTGGTGCTCCACCGCTCTCCTCGCCTCTGCACGCTCTCACAACGCTAGCGCACCGGAGACCCAATGGGAACCCTCGGTGCCGGAGCCCGATCGGAGGAACCCATGATGGCCCGTGTCGAATACCGCATTGAACGCATCCCGCTCAACCGGGACGAGCCGCGCCTGCTCCAGCTCGTCGAGCGACTGGCTGAGCTTGGGCGTCAGGGCTGGCACGTGGCCAGTGTTGATCTGACGCCCCATCCGTCCTTCGAGCGCGGCGACGTACGCCACCCTCGTCGCGGCCTGGTTCGACGAGTTGTGCACCACGTAGCGCACGCCCCCCCGGCATCCAGGATAAATGTCCCCCGGTCCGCCTGGCTCGCATCCTCGTTCCAGACTCCGTAGAGCTTCGCAACGGCGCCCACCGGCCAGCGGTCGGAGAGGAACCGGCTGCGGTAGCCGCCCGGCGCTCGCGGCAGGCAGGGCGAAGGTCTGCCGCCTAGAACAGGAGGATGGCAACCTCCGCGACACGCTACGCCAGGCCAGGGGCGCCGCTGTGACATCCGTCGGCTTGAGGATCTCCGTGTAGAGCAACCCCCGGGGATCCTTCCCAGTTGAGACACCTGTACGTCACGCGATAACGAGCGGATGCACGTGACAAAGGTCACCTCTGGTTGGTAACGAAATCACCGACAGACCGGACGAGCTGGTGGATCGTAGAGGTCGTTTCCAAGAACCTGGAGGTAAGCGCCATGACACGGATCGAGTACAAGGTCGAGTTTATCGTTCAGCACGAGACTGAGGAGAACCACCGCGCGGCGTTTCTGGCACAGCTCAGCGAGCTGGGCAAGGAGGGCTGGCGCCTCATCGCCATAGATGCACTTCGGCTCAGCCGTTCGGGCGTTTGGCAGGGGAAGCCGGGCGAAGGCCTCCCGATGCTCCTGATGCGCGAGGTCACCGCCTAGCGCAGCCGGACTGGCAGGGCCGGCCCCTGAGCGGATCCGAGCGAGTCTTGCCGGAACGCGAGGTGCCGATCGGCCGCACCGAAAGCCCCACCACTACGTCTGAGCGCGTCGCGTCCCTGGCTCACTGATCATCCCGCAGCCTCCGGCCTGTCGGCCTCGAGCTCACGCGCAAGCCGCGTGGCGTCGAGGAGGACCACGAGTCGGTCGTGCCCCGTCTCGATGAGGCCGTCCGCCCGCATCTCATGCAGAGCTCGGGTGACCACCTCTCGAGACGAGGCGATCGAGTCGGCGTCGAGCGTCGAGGACAGGGTCATCGTGGTCGGCTCCGCCACCCCAGCCCCGGGAACGCTCCCAACGCCGGGTGGCGGTTGTGCAGACTCGACGAGCGCCTCCCACGTCCTCCCGGGTACCACCGGTTGCGATGAAGTCCGCCGCATCGCCATGCTCGGGAGCGTCGGACCATCTGATGATCCACACGGCCGCGGCGATGGCGGCCAACGCCGTGCCGATCCTCTCTATGTGTGCCCGGCCAACACGGTCGTTGTCCGGCCGGAGATCGACATACCTGCCAGCCAGCTCAGCTAGCGCCTTGGGTCCGGGTGTGGCCGCAGCCCCAGTGACAGTGCCGACCGCCTGGACACCAATCGCGAGCAATGCTTCAGCGGCCTTCTCGCCCTTGAGGGGACCCAATGGAAACCCTCGGTGCCGGAGCCCGATCGGAGGAACCCATGATGGCCCGTGTCGAATACCGCATTGAACGCATCCCGCTCAACCGGGACGAGCCGCGCCTGCTCCAGCTCGTCGAGCGACTGGCTGAGCTTGGGCGTCAGGGCTGGCACGTGGCCAGTGTTGATCTGACGCCCCATCCGTCCTTCGAGGATGGACCAGTCACGGTCTTGCTGGAGCGTGAACTCGAAGGACAAGTCCTGGGTTGAGTGGTGACCTTGGACGAGTGGCGGCCAAGTTGAGCGCCTAGCCACCGGCAAGCGCCAGCCGTACATAAGACACCCGCCAGCGAGCGCGTTGGGTTTCGGGGTTATGGGTTTACCCGTCACTCCGCGCTTGGCATGCTTACCCCAGTCGAGTTCGAGACTCGGCATCAGACAGAGACAGTGGCCTGATTTCCAGAAACGCGACTCCACGAAACCCGGGGCAGCCCAGGAGCGCAACTGGACATGAAAGCCCTAGCTCTGATCATCATCCTGGTCGGCTCCGTCCTCGTCGTGGCGCCCGCGTCCGCAGGAATACGCCCGGTGCGATCGTTGCGTTCGCGGTCCTCGGGATCGGTCTGCGCCTGGGCCTGCTAACAGGTTGACTCCGGCCCGCCTGACCGCGCACATCCCGGCGATCGGTTAGGTGCCATGGCATCCGCTCCGCCCACCGTATAAGGACTGAACCATGACTTCCTCAACCACCGGCTCAGTCAGCCAGCGTTTCTCCTGGGTGGCCGTTCCCTGGCCCGTGTTCTTGATCGCGGGCGTGATGGTCGTTGGGCTGATGGCGCTGTCCGGGGCCTACGGTTTCCACGGGGACGAGATGTATTACCAGTCGACATGCGGGTTCCGATCAAGGTGGCGGATGCCTGGCTGGCGCTGGTCAGCCCGCTCCCAACTCCCATGAAGGCTCCGAACGGGTTACCATGTCGCGGTTCTGGGTTCCCGCGCCGAATGGCTTCGTCGTCGAATCAGATGCTCTACATGCTCTGTGCGGCGAGCGCCACCCGCAGCGTCGGATACAGATGCTCCTGATGCCCATCCCACGGGCTGCCAAGACCAGTATCGGATCAGATGCTCGAAATGAGCGTGGAACCAGTCGCAACCGTGCGCCCGTAGCTCAGTGGATAGAGCATCTGACTTCGGATCAGATGGTCGGGGGTTCGAATCCCTCCGGGCGCGCCAGTTCTTAGCCTCGATTCTCGCGCACGCGCCGCTTTCCACCGCTCACGAGATTTTTCAAATCGCCCGGGACGAGAGTCAGGTTCCCGTTCGGGCGGCCGGTGGAGTCAGGTGCCCGCGATTTGAGTTTCGCGGAGTCATGTGCCCTCGGTTTGCGGAGTCAGATGCCTGTGAGCTCGGTTTGCCTTCAAGTTGGCTTGAACCAGGCAATGTCCTGACGCGACGTCAGATCGCCAATTCGCCGGAGGCGAACTCCACCGGGGTAATGGGCCGTATCCGGCACCCCGCTCGGCTCGCTGCCACGGCATGGGCGATGCATCGCGGCGTAGCCCACCATTGAGTAGAGGCGGAGACGTCTCTACTCAAGGTCCCCGGTTTGGCCGTAACCCATGGGATCGACTCCTCGGCTGACTGCCGTGTTCCCAGGGTAATACGGCCACGTGCCGTGGCCCCCGTTTGAAGCGAGAGCCGCGGCACGAGACCGGAAGAGAAGGGAGGGCCACCTAGAGGCGATCCTATGCGGGATCGCGGACATGGCGGTCCGCACCGTGCCAGCCCGACTGCTGGACGGAGGCGCATCGCCCGGCCGTCAAGCAAGCAGGTGGGGAGGCACATGGTTCTCCAGCCTCTCGCCGGCCGCGAACCGCCGGATCTGGTCGCCGGCGAGGGCGTAGGCGCGGCCGAGCGACCGGCGCGAGTCGCCGGCCACGTGCGGGCTGATCAGGACCCCCGGCAGCCGCCAGAGCGGGTGATCCGGAGGCAACGGCTCGGGATCGGTCACGTCTAGGGCTGCACGCAAGCGACCGCTCCTAATAGCATCGACGAGGGCCGCCGTATCGACCGTCGCACCGCGCCCAGCGTTCACGAGGAGGGCGCCGGGCCGCAGCAGCCCGAGGCGCCGGCCGTCGAGCAGCCCGGCTGTCTCCGCACCGAGCGGCAGCAGATCGATGAGGATGTCAGCGGTCGGGAGCGCGCCATCGAGATCCTCTAGACCTAGGACTCCCTCCCGCCGCGCCCTGGCCACGCCGACGACCTCTACCCCGAAGGGCCGAAGCCGCGCTGCCACCGCGGAGCCGATCGACCCGAAGCCGAGGATGATAGCCCGCAGGCCGGCCAGCTCATAGGGCTCGAACGGGCGCCAGTCCGACGCGCTCTGGGCGTCGCGGGCCGCGATCAGGCCGCGCTGCATCGCCAGGATCGCCCCCACGACCCACTCCGCCATCGGGCCATCGTAGACGCCCCGAGCGTTGCAGACGACGATCCCCGTGGGCACCCGCCCTCGGAGCCAATCGACGCCGGCGCTGAGCGTCTGGACGACGCGCAGGCGGGCCATCGCGCCGAGCTCGGCCAACACAAGCTGCCTCGCCCAGTCGGCTGGGACGAGGAGTTCGACCCGACTCAGGTCGGGCAGAGGGCCGGGCTGGCGGGGCAGGAGGACGACCTCGACGTTCGCCGGAAGCTCGCCCATGTGGTGCCGCTCGGGCACGTCGGGCAGGCAGACGACGACCGCCTCAAGTCGATCCCGGCGTCGCTCGCTCACGCCCCGCCTCCTCCTTCCAGTGGCCGTCGCCCAGCCCGGCGGGTCTCGCAAGGATGACGGGCGTGGGAAGTAGGGGTGGCGCTCTCCTGCGGGGCTCGTCCGGCACTGGACGGCATCGGGACACGGGCCGTCCGAGCCACGCGCCTGCTACGAGGTGGCGCTTGCAAGACGTTGTTCCGGCATTTGGCCGCCCTGGTATATCTGGCCCAACATAGCAGCGCCAAGCATTGAGGACTGATGCTGGAAGACGTACTCGAAGTCTCCCGTCCAGCGCCGCCGAGCCGCCAGCATGCCATGAATAGCTGCCCCGCCACCGGAGATACCGATTCTGCGACTGAGAGAAACCAGCCCGCCGACTTCGCGGAGGTGGTCGCCCAGGTACTTGAGGTTGCCGCGTATGAGACTGAGCAGCAGGTCATCGCGAGTGGTCTCGAGGGTCAGCTCCGCGAGGCTTCCCGTGATGCGTTCCACCGCGTACCTGCTGCCGGCGAGGAAGGGCGCATACGAGGGGAGCTCCGCTTCTCGCCGATCCGCGTCCGGATCGGCGAGAAACCGCTCCAGCACACCTGGGACGTAGCTGCCGTAGAACTGATCATCATCGAGTTCCGAGCAGAACACGCGGCGAAACCAATCGAGGCCCTCCCCGCCCGCATTGAGGACGAAGAATGTGAGCCATCGCCCGGGGATGACGTGACACCGCACGTTGAAATCGGGCGAGGCGATCGGCCGGTCCGTGCAGACGTTGGCGATGTCGCATGTGCCGCTGATGATGTTGATGTCGCCGGGCCTGGTGAGGCCGCCGGACAGGGCGGCGAGCGCAGCGTCGTTTCCGCCGCATAGCACGATCGCGTCGCTGGGAATGCCCAGCTCGACGGCGATGGCCGGCAAGACCGGGCCGACTGGATCGAAGCTCTGAAATAGCGGCGGCAATCTATCTTCGGGGATACCGGCGAGCCGCAGGATCTCCTCGTTCCAGGTGAGATCATCGCGGGGAGTGTTGTACATCCCGGTGATCGAGCTCGTCGACGGATCTATCGCCCAGCGCCCCGTCATCCGCTTCACCAGGTAGGTGTTGCAGTGGCCGAACTTGACGGTCCGGGCCCACACGTCGGGACGACGGTCGCGGAACCAGAGGATGCTCGACAACGACGAACCGCCCGATACCGGCAGGTTGCACGTCTGGGCGAGGAACCGTTCCTCACCGACGATCTTCCGAATAGCCGCCGATTGCTCATGCGCGCGCCCATCGAGGAACAGCACAGCCGGCGCGAGAGCCGTCCCATCGGCTGCCATGGGGGTCAACCCCGGGGTTGTGACGGAGAGGGCAACGACGCCGACGTCGGCAAGCTCGGCCCCGATCTCGGCGCAGCATTCGCGCAGCGCCAACCACCACGTCTCGGGCTCGATATCCGCCTTGCCTTGGTCGTAGAGATGCGGTTCGTAGTCGCGGCGCGCCTCTCGCCGCTTCTCGAGCTCGGGGCTGAAGACGCCGAGCTTCAGGGCGCTCGTGCCGACATCGATCGCCAGTATGTCCTGCTTCATGCAAGCAGCCCCTCAGCCGACAAGTACTCTCGCAGCGATGCGACCTGGGTGGGCCCGAGCGGGAGCAGCGGGCGGCGCGGGATCCCTCCGTTGAACCCTGCCAGGTCCATCGCGGCTTTTACGCCTGGCACGCCATAGCTGCCGGAGATCGCGTGGTTGACCCGACAGACCCACTCCTGATACGGCGCACCGTGAGTCTCGTCACGAGCGAGCCCGTATTGGAATAGCCGGAGGGCCACAGCGGGAAACGAGTTGGCGAGCGAGACCGTTCCGCCGACCGAGCCGCCCATCATTGCAGGGAATAGGAAGTTGGCCGAGCCTGCAAGCACGTTGAACGACGGGCTCTGCAAAGGCAAGAACTGCTCGATCCCGCTCGACGCGCTGTCCTTCATCCCGACGATGTTGGGATGCACGGCGAGCCGACCGACCAGGGCCGGGCTGAGGGTGACGCCGCAGAACCCCGGCGCGTTGTAGAGGAGCAGCGGTATGGGCGAGGTGTCCGCGAGTGTAGAGAAGTACCGGAACAGAACCTCGTCGGTCATCTGCTTGCGGAAGTAGCCCGGCGACAGCACCAACCCGAAGTCGGCACCGAGGTCGGCCGCAGCGGCCAGGAAGCCCTCAGTCTCGCGTTGCGAGTCATACGTGGCGCCGGCAATGACTACCTGGCCCGGCGCTTTGTGGCGCACGATCTCATCAAGCACGTGCAGCCGCTCGTCCTCAGTCAGGCTTCGGTTCTCGCCGTTCGATCCGAGCGCCAGGTAGCCCAACAAGCCACTCTCCGCATACCGGGCGAGGTTGTCCCGAAGCGCACGGTCGTCGACGTCTTCGTCGCGTGCGAATGGAGTGCAGATGGGAGCGAAAACGCCCGCCAGCTTGGCGTCCAATGAAGGCGTCGCGCCGGCCACGGATGCAACGGCGACCGATGGCCCGGTCTCTCCTCCGGAGGCCGCGACGTCGAGGTGCTCGCTCACCTGACTGGGCTCCCACGATTGGGTGCCGGCTCCCGCCCAGTCGTCGCGTCAGTCGCCAGAGGGGCGACCTTGGACGTGTCGGCGCCGAGTTCCCAAGCGACCTGAGCGGCGGTGGCCATCACCTGGGGCCCGAGCTGGTCCAGATGCTCCTGAATGCGGAAATGCGGCCCGGACACGCTGATCGCCCCGACCGGGCGACCGTCGGCGCCGATGATGGCCGCCGCGACGCAGGTGCCGAGCGGCTCGTTCTCACGGTCATCTATCGCGTAGCCGCGAACCTGCGTCCGGTGGATCTCCTGTCTGAACTGCTCCAGGTCGCAGATCGTCTGTTCGGTCCGCGCCGCGAAGTCCATGTGCCTGTACTTGGCCTCGCGCTCGGCCTCCGGCAGCGCGGCGAGTATCGCCTTGCCCAATGCGGTCGAGTGGAGGGGCATGGTCTGCCCAATGGCAGACACAAGCTGTAGGCTGTGATCGGCCTCGAGCTTGTCCACGTAGTAGACCCCTTGGTCCTCCATGACTCCGAGATGCGCCGTCTCGAGGACGCGGTCGCGCAGCGCCACGAGATGGGGCCGAGCGACACGCTGGAGGTCAAGGCTTGTCGCCAAGCCCTGGGCGAGCCTCAGGATCTTGCCAGTCAGCCGGTACCTCCTGGTGACTGGATCCTGTCTCACATAGCCCGCCTCGATGAGTGTCCGGAGCAGGCGAGTGACCGTCGCCTTGTCGAGGCCAACCTCTTCGGCGACTGCCGAAGGCCCGAGCCCCAGCTCACTCGTGGTTGCGAGCTTCTCGAGGATGTCCAAGCCACGGTTGAGGGTGCGAGTGGTCAATTCCTCACTCCGGTGGTACGAGTCGTGAGGGCCCGGCCCCGCGGTCGGGGCGGTCGTTCACATTGTCTTGATCATCGGAAATCCTAGAACAGTCCCTCCGGCGAAGGACGGCTGCCGAGCATATCGCCAGGCCTGACCGTCCTCCGTCGGAATTGGGTCGTCGGGCTGAGGCCCGCCGGTGGAGTACTAGCTCGGGCAGTTCAGGTACTTGGACTGGAAGGTCGACAACAGCTGGTTCGTGATGTCGACACGCTTCTGCAGGTAATCAGCGATGGGGGTAGATGGCACGTCGCCGACTTTCGCGCCGTCCTTGGTGATAAGGAACGTGCCGCTGTCGACGAGGAACGGAGCGTCGGGCTTGACGGTGCAGCCTCGCCGGAGCAAGTCAAGCACTTCAGCCGACATGTAGGCCTGTCCGTATGGGTTCTGGGACATCGTGCCGACAACCCAACCACCCTTGATCCCGTCGAGGACCGCCGGGTCGTCATCGATGCCCACGAACTTGATGTTGGTGAATTTGCCGTTGTGGAGCAGGGTGGCCGTGACGGACGATCCGACGTAGGCATCGCTGACGATGCCCTGGATATCGGCGCCATGGGCCGCGAGGAGGGCACCGACGTTCGTCGTGGCGGCCTGCTGGTCGTCCGAGTCGGTCATGTGCTGATAGACATAGGTCGTGCCGTTAGATTCCTCGACCGCTTTGTTGACGCCCTTGATGCGCGCCTGGGTGTTCGGGTCGACGAGGCGACTGGCCACGTGGACGATGCCGCAGGGCTTGGCCGTCGTGCATGCTGAACCCATGGCCGCGATGAGGGCCTTGGTCCCAAGGTAGACGGAGGTGTAGACGTCGGTTGCGATGCAGAAGGCAGCCGGCGACGGCGTGTTAGTGCAGCCGCCTGCCGCGATGCTGGGGATGCCCTTGCCCTTGAGCTCCTGAAGGAGCGTGTTGGTGCCGTTGGCGTCGCCGGGGAAGATCGTGAAGGCGTTGTAGCCCTGCGCGACCAGTGTTTCAACCAGGTTGTTCTGGGCGGTCAGCTCCCACTGCGGCGGGAACTTGTAGATGCCACCGGCCAGTTTGTAGGCCTTGACCGCGTCGTCCGTGCCCGGTCCCCACGGCGTGAAGAACGGATGAGGACCGCCCGCGACGGCGGCCACCTTGGTGGTCGATGCGGAGCTGAGCCAAGCCGGCACGGGTGTAGGTGCGCCGGGTGTAGCCGCCGCGGGCGTAGCCGCTGCGGGCGTAGCCGCTGCGGGTGTAGCCGCCGCGGGTGTAGCTGCCGCGGGCGTAGCCGCAGGCGTAGCCGCGGGTGTAGCTGCCGATGACGAGCACGCAGACAGCACGATCACCGCCGCCGCGCTCAACGCCAGCAAGCTGAATCTCTTGGATCTGGCCATCTAATCTCCTACCCTCTCCTCACGTGCATGGCGGTAGCCCATCGAGCCGCCGCGCTCTTGTGACGGGTGTCTGGTGATGCATCTGTAGATAGGCACCTCCTCATCGGTTTGGCGGCCCCGTGGCGGTGCACTAGATGATCCGCCGGTGTGCCAGATGATGCGATCATGCTACGGGCCCTCGGGGCCTGTCAAGGCCCGTTTGGAAGCGGGCCCGGCAATCAAGCTCGCGGCATTCGGCTGGTCGGACGGCTGGTCGGACGGCTAGTCGCGACCTCGGCATGGAGTCGCCGGGCGGGTGTAGCCGCCGGAGCATCGCGCGTGAGCGCCTCTAAGGGCAGTCTGGCGGCACGCACCGTCGTAGCGCCGGGCTCGTCTCTCTACTCGGCTGAGGGTGAGGTGATCGCGATGCCGGAGATGACTCGGCTCGTCCGTCTCGGACCCATTTGGTGCGGATCTTCCGAATCAGCCCAGGCGTTGCCTGCGGAGCCAGCGCGCGATCCGCGCCAGAAGAGGCACAGCCATGGGCTCAAGCAGAATGCCAGTCAGCGTCGGCGGATCGAGCGGTTGGCCGTCGACAGACACGCCTAGAGACGTCTTGACACGGCTGATGGCCCGTCGCATAGTGCGCTCAGCAGGCGCACCGCCAGTTCATCAAGTGATCGGCTGCCGTCGGGCTTCTCGGCGGAATGCCCACAGCCCTACGAAGCATGAGGAGCAAGAGTGCGACACCGATCGCGGGCCATCGACCTGTGGGATCGCTTCGGTCTGCTGACAATCGTCCTGGTTTCCTGGCTGGTCTTCGCTCTCTTCGCTGACGGCTTCACGTCCGACTTCAACATCTTCTCCGTTGGGCGCGCGGTAGCTGTTTCGGTCGTCATCGGCCTGGCTCAGATGGTCGTGATCGCCACCGGCGGCATGAACATCTCAGTCGGCGCCATCGGCGGGGTCTCGGCCATGTTCACGGGCTGGCTCCTCGAGGGGGTCGGGGTGCCGGTCCCGATCGCCATTCTTGGGGGCATAGGCATGGGCGCCGCGCTTGGCGCAATCAACGGCATCGTGATCGTCCGGACCGGGATCAACAGCTTCATCATCACGCTCGGCACTGCGAGCGTCTTCAGCGGTCTCATGTACGTCGTGACGAAGGTTCAGGCGTTCCGGAACTTGCCTCCGGACTTCATCGATCTTGGCCAGACGCGCTGGCTAGGCGTGTCCCCGCTCGTTTGGGCCATGGTCTTGACGTGCGCCTTCCTGTGGTTCCTGTACCGGGGCACGACCCTCGGCCGCCAGATGCTCGCTACCGGCGCCAACCCAAGAACCGCGCGCCTCTCGGGCGTCCCGGTGAACCGCATCATCGCGGTCACGCACATGCTGTCAGGTGCCCTTGCCGGGTTGGCGGGCGTCATGCTCCTGCTGCGGATCGGCTCCGCGATCCCGACGATCGGCGGCGACTGGGTTCTGCCCTCGTTCGCGGCGCCGGCCGTTGGGGGAACTCTGCTCAGCGGCGGCGTAGTTTCTGTCGTCGGCACGTTCATCGGCGGCCTCCTGTTGGCCACGATTGGGAATGGGCTGACCCTCTTGAACGTCCCGAACTTCTGGGTTGAGTTGACGACGGGTCTCGTGCTGCTCCTTGCAGTGTTGCTGGATCGCGCCCGGACGTTGGCTGTGCTGCGAAGTCGGACGGGAGTCCAACAGCCCGCCGCCGCGCCGGCGGCTGCAAAGGTGGAGATGTGATGAACCGGCCGGTGCGCAACTTCATTCGGGCCGAATCCTTTCCCCTCCTGGTGGTGGTCGTGCTCGCCGGGGCTGGCCTCGCGGTACTGAGGCCCGAATTCACCAAGGAGTTCAACCTCTACGTCCTGTTGTTCGACATCTCGGGGTCGATGCTGGTGGCGTTCTCTCAGATGATGGTCATAGCCACCGGCGGCATGAGCCTGGCCGTGGGAGCGACGGGTGGTCTGAGTGCGGTACTGGCGGCGGGACTCATGGTCTCGTACGGCGTGCCCGTGGAGGTCGCCGTCGTGGTGGGCCTGCTGGCCGGTATCGCGATGGGCTTCGCCAACGGCTTTCTGACCGTCAAGACAGGGATAAACCCGTTCATCATCACCCTGGCGACTTCGGCCGCCTACGAGGGGACGAACTTCGGAATCACCAGCTCCAATCCGTACTATGACCTCCCTACGCAGTTCACCGACTTCGGTCAGGCTCGGACGAGTCTGTTCCCTCATCCCCTGCTCATCTCGATCCTCGTTGCAGTCGCGCTCGGCTTCGTGCTGTACCGGACCGTGATCGGTCGGTCCATCCTTGCGGTAGGGGGCAATGCTCGAGCAGCCGAGATGGCCGGCATCCACGTCGGGCGCACGATCGTCATCGCCCACGTCATCTCCGGGTTCCTGGCCGCGCTGGGTGGGCTGATGCTTATGGCCCGCCTCGGCAACGGCTCGCCGACCATTGGTTCCCAGTGGCTCTTGCCATCGTTTGCGACCGTGCTCATCGGCGGCGCCCTCCTGGCCGGCGGCAAAGTGTCCATTACCGGCGCGATCCTCGGTTGCGCCCTCCTCGCTTTGATCGCCAACGGCCTGGTCATCTTCCGGGCAGATCCCTACTGGGTGACGTTCCTGGAGGGCGCGCTGATCCTCGCAGCTGTCGGCCTCAACCAGCTCCGCTCGACTTCCACGAGACAGTCAATCAGGCCGCGGCCCCAAGCCCAGCCCATGCCGGCGACCAAATGAAGGAGCGCGAGGATTCCATGCGCGAAGTAGGACGGCCGGCCGGCACATCGGACGCCGCCGACGATACGAGTAGCCCCGTGCCTCAGCCTCCCGTAGATCGGGACGACTTGCAGACTCCTGCGCTGCTGGAGGTCAAGGGCTTGCGCAAGGCGTTCCCGGGCGTCCAGGCGCTCGGCGGAGTGTCGCTCCGTCTGAGAGCCGGCGAGGCACTGGCGCTCGTCGGCGAGAACGGGGCCGGCAAGAGCACCCTCATCAAATGCCTCACCGGGCTCTATCAGCCGGACGAGGGGGAGATGCTGCTGGAGGGCAAGGCCGAACGGTTTCGCTCCCCGCAGGACGCCTTCGACCATGGCATCGCCGTCGTGCCGCAGGAGCGGAACCTGGTCCCCCAGTTCACGGCCGGCGAGAACATCATGCTGGAATCGCTCCCGAAACGCCGCGGCATCATGATTGACTACGACCGCGTCCATCGGGAAGCGCAGAAGTGGCTCGACATGCTGGGCGTCGATATCGACTCCCGCGTGCCCGCCTCCTCCCTGAGCGTGGCGCAGATGCAGTTGGTCGAGATCGCTCGGGCGATCTCGCGAGAGAGCCGCATTCTCCTGCTCGACGAGCCGACCGCATCGATCAGCCCTCATGAGACCCAAACGCTCTTTTCGGTCATCCGCGCGTTGCGCACCCGTGGGGTCGCGATCATCTTCGTCAGCCATAAGCTCGAGGAGGTCTTCGAGCTGTGCGATCACGTTGCCGTGCTGCGCGACGGCCGGAATGCGGGTCCCCAGGCCGCTATCACGGACCTCGACCGCAACCAGCTGATCACGCTCATGGTTGGTCGCGTGCAGGTCGTGCACGAGCTCAAGCCCAGGACTGATGGCCACGGCGCTCCCCTGCTCGAACTTCGCGGTTTGACCAGCGAGTCGGGCGCGCAGGACGTGAGCCTGACGCTGAGCCGCGGCGAGATCTTGGGGCTCTACGGACTGGTCGGCGCCGGCCGGAGCGAGCTTGCCAAATCGATCATTGGCGCGGATCGGGTGCTGAGTGGTCAAGTGCTGGTAGACGGCAAGGCCGTACGCATCACCGGCCCGGGCGACGCCCTCCGCCACGGAATCGGATATGTTCCCGAGGATCGGAAGTACCAGGGGTTGATCGGGATCCATTCTGTGATGTCCAACATCTCGATCACGATCTGGCAGAAGCTCCAGAACCTCGTGGGTTGGGTTGGCGGCAGGTCGGAGCGCGCGGCCGTCAGTCCAATGGTCGGGAAGCTCGACATCAAGACGCCGTCGCTCTCGACTGCGGTAGACAGCCTGAGTGGCGGGAACCAGCAGAAGGTCAGCCTGGCCAAGTGGCTCACAGCAGGCGTCAAGATCTTGATCATCGACGAGCCGACTGTGGGCATCGATGTGCGCACGAAGGCCAGTATTCATGAGCTGATCTGGGATCTCGCCTCCGAGGGCCTGGCAATCCTGCTTATCTCGAGCGACATGCCCGAGATGATCCGTCTCGCGGACCGGGTCGCCGTTATGCGGGGAGGTCGGGTGCTGGGAGACCTGGCCAACGACCATGATTACGCCCGCATGAGCCAGCAGATCATCGGCCTCATTCACTAACGGAGCCGTATACCGGGCGGAATGACCCGCAAGACATTTGCCTGTGCGCCATGGGTGGTACGCCCCGTGGCATCCACCAACTCACCAGGGACCGGAGGTGCTCAGAATGTCGATCAATCCGTTCGAACGGGCCGGACTGGGCCGGACCAAGCTCGAGGTCACGAAGCTGGGATTTGGCATGGCTCCGCTCGGCGGGTTGTACACACCCGTCACGGACGAGCAGGCTTCGGAGGTTCTGGCGCACGCGTGGGACCTCGGGATCCGCTACTACGACGCCGCGCCGCTCTATGGGTATGGCCTTGCGGAGCAGCGGCTCGGCCGAATGTTGACGACTAGGAGTCGGGGCGACTTCGCCATCTCGACGAAGGTGGGTCGCCTCTTGTACCCAGTCGACGAGGTGGTCGCTCATCCTGAATGGGATCGTGACTTCCAGCGTCTGGGGTCGGTGACGGCAGTAGGGCCAGGTGAGACGCCTGCCGAGGAGCTGGACGACTGGTATTACCGGGGCGTTCCCGATTTCCGCCCGGTCTACGACTACAGCTACGATGGGGTCATGCGCTCAGTCGAAGCCAGCCTAAAACGGACTGGTCTCGACCGGCTCGACATCCTATGGATCCACGACCCCGACACGCACTGGGAGCAGGCGATCAGCGGCGCGTATCCGGCGCTCGCGAAGCTTCGCAGCGAGGGCGTCGTCTCTGCCATTGGCGCCGGCATGAACCAGGCCGAGATGCTTACCCGCTTTGCCAAGGAAGGGGACTTCGACGCCTTCATGTGCGCGGGGCGGTACACCCTGCTCGACCAGCCGGCTCTGACCGAGTTGCTCCCGCTGTGCGTCAAGAAGGGTATCGCGATCGTCATCGCCGGCGTAATGAACAGCGGCCTGCTTGCCAACCCGTCTCCCGAGTCGCATTTCGATTACGGGCCCGCACCGAAGGCGTGGATCGACAAGGCACTACGGATCAAGGCAGTCTGCGAGAGCAATGGCGTACCGCTCCGAGCTGCGGCCCTGCAGTTCGTTTACGCGCATCCCGCCGTCGTAACCGTCGTAGCCGGCGTGCGAACTGTCGGTCACCTCGACAACACGGTCGCGATGATGCAGCACCCGATTCCGGACGTGCTGTGGGATGAGTTGAGGTCGGAAGGGTTGCTGCTGCCCGAGGCGCCAACGCCGAAGGCCGCGGTCGCCGGCTAGCTGGATCAGACCATGGCGATCGTTGTCGACGCACATCATCACTTCTGGGACACCGACAAGTCCGACTACTACTGGATGACGGATGAGCTGGCTGCCATACGCGGTCGATACGGCCCCGATGAGATACGGCCGGTGCTGGCCGCTCGCGGGATCGACCGGACGGTTCTGATCCAGACGATCCCTAGCTTCCCGGAGACGGAGCAGTTTTTGGCGACGGCCGCAACTACTGACTTCGTAGCCGGCGTTGTCGGGTGGGTCGATTTGGCCGATCCCAACGTCGCCTCGATTCTCGCCGGGCTCATGTCACGGCCCGACGGGCGCAAGCTCGTCGGGATCCGCCATCAGGCACACGACGAGCCCGACCCTGACTGGTTGCGCCGCCCCGACGTCTTGCACGGGATCGCGGCTGTTCAGCAGGCAGGTCTGGCGTACGACGTCCTGGTGCGCGCTCGGGAGTTGCCGGCAGCTCTCGACCTCGTGTGGGGGTTGCCGGAGGGCCGGTTCGTCATCGACCACATCGCCAAACCCAACATAAAGGAACACGAGCTCGAGCCCTGGGCGTCCCTCATCAAGCCACTCGCTGACTGTTCAAACGTATGGGTCAAGGTCTCGGGGATGATCGAAGAGGCCGACTGGGCACATTGGCGCCCGGAAGACTTGGTGCCGTACGTCCAACGTCTCCTCGATTGGTTCGGACCCGAGCGGCTGATCTTCGGATCGAACTGGCCGGTCTGCCTCCTCGCCGGGAGTTACGTCCAGGTTTACGACGCGCTCGTGCAGGCGCTCGGGGACATCACCCCGGATCAGCACGACCGCATCTTCGGTGGCAACGCGGCGACTGCCTATCGCCTTGACGTGGGCATGCCGCTCTAGCGTCTCCGGAAGGCGACGAGGCCGGCCGGGGCTCATTCCGTCGTCAGCACGAATGGAGGATGGACCCAGATGACCGAGCCTCCCGGTCCAGGTCATTGGCCGTTCGACCAGGCGGCGCGGAAGCCTGGGAAAGGGCATAGGAGGTCTGAGACGTGAGCCGCCATCACTTCGGAGCTCGACTCCACGACTACACCCTGTTGGGATACCGCACGCTCGCGTTCGAGAACGAACTGATTCGCGTCGAGGTGCTTGCCGACAAGGGCACGGACATCATCAGTTTTCTGCACAAACCGAGCGACACCGACTTCATGTGGCGTCGGTATCTCGGGCTTCGGCCGGCAGGCATCGGCGGACATCCCCGGGGTGTCGACGAGCAGGTGTTCGTAGACGGCTACGAGGGCGGCTGGCAGGAGTGCCTCCCGAACGGGGGGCAAAGCGTCATCTACAAGGGCGCCGAGCTGCCGTTCCATGGCGAGCTGCTCGCTTCGCCGTGGACGGTGGAAGTACTAGAAGACCGACCCGATGTAGTGTCAGTCAAGTTCTCGGTGCAGACGCTGCGCACGCCGTTCCGACTCGAGAAGACCCTCACGCTGCGATCGGGTCGCGCCGTGCTCGAGATCGACGAACGTCTCACGAATATCGCCGCCGAGCCGATGGATCTCATGTGGGGACATCATCCAGCCTTCGGCCCCCCTTTCCTCGACGATTCGTGCCGCATCGACCTCCCGCCCTGCCGCGCCTCCACGGACAGGTCTGAACCGTGGAAAGGAGGTGACATCGTGCCGTCGGCGACATTCGACTGGCCGATGGCACCGCGACGGGACGGCAGCAGCCGTGACTTGAGCGCGGTCCATGGTCCCGAGAGCAGGATCGCTGACTGGGTGTGCCTGAGCGGCTTTAGCGAAGGCTGGTACGGCATTACGAACGGGCGGCGACAGGTTGGGTTCGGCCTTCGCTGGGACTCCGTGCAGTTCCCCAACCTCTGGTTCTGGCATGTCTGGGGAGGGATGCCCGGGTATCCTTGGTACGGTCTCAACTACGCATGTGCACTCGAACCGTGGAGCAGCTGGCCCGACGGCGGCCTTCTTCGCGCGATCGACAACGGATCCGCTCTGCACATCGCACCGTCCTCGACCATCGAGACCAGGCTTCTTGCGGTCGCGTATTCAGGAGCGACGCGCATCCGCTCGATCTCGGAGTCGGGCGAGGTCGAGAGCGCCTCAGACAATCCGTGAGCGGGTGGCCGAAACTTAGCATGTGCCGGGTCGGCTGCGATGTAGCTGCTCGGACGGCGACCTGGTCCTCAGGGTCGGCCGTCTCCGCACGGTTTCCGGAGTCCGATCACCGCAGTTACGACCGGGGCGAGGCAGTTCGAGGCAGTCAGGGTGCTGAACTTCGGAGGACGGAAGGCTGATGCGACTCTGCTCTTACTGGGACGCCGACGAGGGCGACCGGCTCGGGCTGGTCGCCGATGATCGGGTCCTGCCGGCAACCGACCTCCTCCGCGGGGCGCCGAGAACGCTGGCCGAGCTGCTTGCGGCCTCGGAAGACGTCGTCGGTCCGCTGGCCGCGGCAGCCGATCCGGACCGGATCCGGCGCGAGGGCCAACTCCTTGAGGAGCTGGAGCTGCTCGCCCCCGTCCCAAGACCAGGCAAGATTGTCGCGATTGGGCGGAATTACCGGGAGCATGCCGCCGAGGAGGGCGTCGAATCGCCACCGGCACCCCTGATTTTCGCGAAGTTCTCGAGCTCCCTGGTTGGCCCAGGGGCCGAAATCTGCTGGGACGGGCGCCTCGCTCGCCAAGTGGATTACGAGGCGGAACTGGCGATCGTGATCGGGCGACGGGCGCGACGAGTGTCGACCCAGGCGGCCCTGGGTTCGGTCCTCGGTTATACCTGCTTGAACGACGTCTCCGCCCGTGATCTGCAGTTCGGTGATGGCCAATGGACCCGCGGGAAATCCCTTGATTCGTTCTGCCCAATGGGGCCGGTAATTGTGACAGCGGACGAGCTTGGGAACGCAAGCGACCTAGCGATCCGGTGTCTAGTGAACGGCGAGGAGCGCCAGTCGTCGAGGACGTCCTGCCTATACTTCGGGATCGCCGAGATCATCAGTCACTGTTCGCAGGCGTTCACGCTGGGGCCAGGCGACGTCATCGCCACCGGCACACCCGGTGGGGTCGGCCACTTTCGCACGCCTCCCGTCTACCTCGCCGATGGCGACGAGGTCGTGGTCGAGATCGAGCGGATCGGCCGCCTTGTCAATCGCTGCCGAGTGGAGGCAGTACCGTGATCAAAGCAATGGGCGAGCGCTTCCTTGTCACGGGGGCGCTGGGCTGCATCGGCGCCTGGACCACCAGGGCGCTCGTCCGCGAGAAGCTCCCGGTAGTCGCCTTCGATGTCGCTGGCGACCCGAACCGACTTCGCCTGATCATGTCGGACGACGAACTTCGACAGGTAACCTTCGTCAAGGGCGACATCACCGACATCGACTCGATTGGCCACGCCCTCGATGAGCATCGAATCACGAACGTCATTCATCTCGCCGCGCTCCAGGTCCCTTTTGCTCGAGCGAACCCACCCCTCGGAGCGCTCGTCAACGTCGTGGGCACGGTCAACATTTTCGAGCTCGCCAAACGAAACGCCGACCGGATGGCTCCGGTGGTCTACACGAGTTCGATCGGGATGTACGAGACGGCCGACGCCAGTACCGACGACGGCGTCCTGCGAGTCGACGCGACCGCCCATCCGCGCACCCACTACGGCGTCTACAAACTCGCCAACGAGGGCAACGCGCGCGTCTACTGGCTCGACGACGGACTCTCGACGATCGGTATCCGCCCGATGACCGTCTTCGGCCCCGGCCGCGATCAGGGGCTGACCAGCGGGCCAACGAAGGCGATCCTGGCGGCGGTGGTCGGGCGTCCGTATCGGATTGGCTTCGGCGGCCGAACACTTTTCCAATACACCGAGGACGTCGCCCGCACTCTGGTTGCGGCAAGCCGGAGTGGGCTGACCGGGGCCCACGTGTTCAATCTCGGAGGCTCGCTGGCGAGCATGGACGAACTGATAGCGGCGATCGAGTCGGTCGTGCCTGCGGCCCGCGGCCTCCTCACGTTCGATGAACAGCGTCTGCCGTTCCCCGAGGAGATTGACGATGCCGGAATCGAGGTCCTGCGTGACGTCCGGGTCACGCCGCTTGCCGAAGCTGTTCAGCGGACAGTGGACATCTTCAGCGAGCGTCTGGCACGGGGCGTCCTCGAAGTCAAGCTAACGAGCTAGCTTCTCATAGAGCGGCCCTCACCACTCCCCGATGATCACTCCGGCGCGCCTCGGCCCATGCACGCCGACCGCGAAGTCACCCTCGATGTCACCGGTCCTGCTGGGACCACTCACGAGGTTCACTGCGGATGGAAGGCCCCCTCGCTGCGCCCTGTGGTCGGCCAAGAGGCGCAGTCCGTCGGGGATGCTCCGTACGATCTGCGAGGGGCGCACGAGCGCCACGTGCGCTGTTGGCAGCAGACTTGGCAAGCGCCCCGCGGAGGGGCTGGCGTAGAGAGCAATCGTGCCGGTCTCGGCCACCGCCCACGAGCAGGTCGTAATACCAAGATCGCTTGTGGCGGCGAGGTTCCGTCGCTGCCACAAGGCGGCGGCGGTTGCCCCTGGCGCGTCTGCTGGCCTTGCGGTAGGAGCGGCGCTGGGGTCCCCTTCCCCACCTGCGCCGCCGGACCAGTCCGTCCCCCACACGCACTCGAAGCCCAGCGAGGTGAGCAATCCAGGCAAGTCCAAGGGGGCGAGTTCTTCCGTTGCCCAGGCGACGACACGACGAGGAGATCCTGGACCACGTTCTGCGACCATTGCTCCGGCCGCCTCAGCGATGGCACGACGGACATCGTCGACCCCGCCGAGGGCGAGCCAGGCGTCGCCGGACAGGGCCACCCAGTTGTTCATGAATTCCTGCACGAGTCCGCGGGCGCCCTCCTGCCCCAGACGATCGACTACGCCCGTTCGGCTCATGTGAGCGACCCCGGCTTGCGCCGCCGCCACCACTCATGGAATGTCTCCTTGGCCACCGGTGGCGAGTCGCGAGTCGCCGTCCAGCCCCCGACCAGCCCGGGCGCCTTCGTCAGACGGCCCTTCCGCATGAACGCCCGCTGCCCCAGGCGAGCCAAGCGCGCCGTCCACCGATACCCGGCCGGGCTGGCCCAGAGGCGTCCCCAGAGCTCGAACGTTAGGCGCACCGTCAGCGGTTCCATCGACTTCTCGATCTCCGTTCGACGAAGCTTCAGGATGTAGCGCGGGAGCTCGATCTCCATGGGGCATGCGTCTCGGCAGGCGTGGCACATCGCACAGGCCGACTTGGGCAACTCCGGCGCATGGTCGAGTCCCCCGAGCAGGGGCGTGAGCACCACGCCGATGGGGCCGCTGTAGATGCTCCCGTAGGCTTGGCCGCCAATGGTGCGGAAGACGGGGCAGACGTTGAGGCAGGCTCCGCAGCGGATGCACGTGAGGACGTCTTCGTATTCGGTTCCCAAGAGCTCGTGACGCCCGTTGTCGAGCAACACGAGGTGGAACTCCTCCGGCCCGTCAAGTTCGCCAGGTCGTCGGGGGCCCGTGATAAAGCTGGTGTACGTGGAGATGAGCTGGCCGGTGCCGCTTAACGGGGCCTGCTGGAGCAGCACGGCCAAGTCGGCCCATGTGGCCACGACCTTGTCGATGCCAACGACGGCAATGTGCACGGGCGGCAGCGAGGTCGTCATGCGTCCATTGCCCTCGTTGGTAATCAGCACGAGCGTGCCCGTCTCGGCGACGAGGAAGTTGCCTCCCGTGATGCCGACGTCGGCGGCGAGGAACTCCTCCCGCAGCTGTCGCCGGGCGAAAGCCGTCAGCTCAGGCGTGGCGTCGCACGTGGGTGGCGTCACCCCGGTGCGGGCGGCCTCGCGCTCGAAGAGCGCCTCGATCTGGCCGCGGGTCTTGTGCGCTGCAGGCGCCAGAATATGCGAGGGCCGCTCTCGAGCCAGCTGGATGATGTACTCGCCCAGGTCGGTCTCGCGGACGCGCAGGCCTGCCGCTTCGAGTTGCTCGTTGAGAGCGATCTCCTCGGTGGCCATCGACTTCGATTTCACGACGCGCTCGGCGCCGCGCCTGCGAGCGATGTCGAGCACGTAGCGGCCGACATCAGCCGGTCCGGCCGCGCGCACCACGTACCCTCCGTGGGCCTCCACGTTGCCGGTAAGTTCCTCGAGCAGCGCGTCGATGTGCGCCAATGCGCTTCGCCGGGCCGTGACGGCCCGCACCCGCATCGCTTCGCCGGGGGGATAGGAGGCATAGGCGGACGCCTTCCCCTGGGCGAGATTCCGCGTAGTCTTCGCCACGGCCGCCCGCATCGTCGGGTCGGCAAGTGCACGCCGACGCCGTTCGGGCCAGGGGGCGGTGGCGGGAGGCAGCACGCCCGGCATCAGGCGTTGCCTCCCTGGCCGTGCGCGGCTCGCTCGATCTCGGCGGCCGTCAGCCGGCCTTGGTCGGCCAGGTCCACCAGCTCGGCGAGGTGCAGCGTGGGGAACTGGTCGCCGCGACGGCTGAGCCGTCCGCCGAGCTGCATTAGACAGCCGAGGTCGGCGCTCACCAGACAGGTCGCTCCCTCGCTGCGGGCCGTCGCCAGATGGGCTAGCTTGGCATCGGTCATGGCGGCCGAGATATCCGGCTCGATGAGCCCGAAGCTCCCCCCGAAACCGCAGCACTGGTCGGCGTCGATGAGCTCAAGCGGCTCGACGCCGGCGCGTCGCAGCGCCCGCAGCGGTGGTTCGGTGACGCCAAGCAGACGGCGCATGTGACAGCCCGTGTGGCAGACGACCTGCAGGGACTCGGATGCCGCAGGTTCCGGAGATGCCACGTCGAACGGCGTGAGCGAGTCGTGCCCGTCGAGCCATTCGCTGAACTCGACCACCCGACCGGCGAGGGTCTCGGCCCGGCGCCTCCACCGTGCCGCCGTCGCCGAAGTCCGTCCCTGCCGCAGAGCGTCACGCTCGAGGAGCTCGGGCATCTCGATCTTGACCATGGCGGCGCAGGAGCCCGAGAGGGCAATCAGTGGGAGTGGATCCGCTGGCGAGCCGTTGGCCCCGCTGGCCTCGAAGGCGCGCACGAACTGGCGGCCCATCGCGGCGGCCTCGCGGTGGTGGCCCGCGTTGTAGGCGAACTGACCGCAGCAGGTCTGGCCCGGCGGAACCTCCAGTTCGATGTCACGTCGCTCGAGGACTTGCACCGCGGCGATCCCGGCTCGTGGGCGGAAGAGATCCACCAAGCAGCTCACGAACAGCTGTGCCCGAGTCATCGTGGGCATCTCTCAGTCCCGAAGTCGCCGTCTCCGGCGTCGACGATCGTCGTGGCTATCGTCTTCCAGACGATGTCGACCTCGTCGTACGACGCCTTGGTCATGGGGACCTCCTTCTATTCGCTGTACAGCGACGCCGGACGAAGCTGCGGGGCCAGGCAGGCCTCCAGGTCGACGAGCGTCACGTACGCACCCGGCCGAGCGGCCGAACGGTTGGCGACGACCGTCGTCCGTTCTCCGTCCGGTTCCCCCAACGACGAAACCACTAGGGCCGCCTCGCCAAAATCTTCCTTCTCCGTATAGCCGTTGACAGTGATTAGGCAGCGCAAGCCGGCGGAGTGCCCCGCCTCGAGGCCGTTTCTCGAATCCTCGACGACGAGCACCTCTGCGGGATCGACACCGAGCTTCTCGAGGGCGAGGAGGTAGATGTCGGGGGCCGGTTTCTTAGTCGGTACGCAATCTCCGGCGAGGAACACATCGAAGCGGGCTGCCCGCTCGGCGCCGATCGCGTAATCCAGGATGGCGTGGACCGACGCTTCAGCAGAGGTCGAAGCGACGCCGAGCTTCCAGCCGGCGTCTTGAGCGGCTACGATGATCCGGCGGATCCCCGGGCGTGGCGGGAGCTTGCCAGCCGCCACCATTTCGGTGTAGAGCTGCGTCTTCCGCTTGTGCCATTTCGCCACTTCGATGGCCTGCTCCGCGGGGTCAGTGGGCAAGCCGGTGGCCGCCACGAACTCGGGAGTGATGAGACTCGCCATCCGCTCCTTGCCGCCGCCGATCTTCAGACGTCGGCCATATTCCTCCGCGGACCACTGGACCGGGAGGCCGAACTCCCGAAACGTCTGATTGAAGGCAGGCAGATGTCCGTAGCGTTCGGTGTCGGCGAGAACGCCGTCGCAGTCGAAGACGAGCGCGGTCACGTCCAGGCCTTTCCTTCACTGCCGAAGAGCCGGATGTGATGCTTCGTGAGCTCCAAGGCTGCGGCGCGCTGGGCGCTGAAGAGTTTGGGCGGGTCGTAGTCGCCTGGGTGCTCGTTCATGAAGTCTTGACCCGACTGCATAAAGGCGATCTTTAGCGCGGTGCTGATGTTCACCTTGGCGCAACCGCGCGCGATGAGATCGCTGAATTGCTCCGGGGTCATGCCCGTTCCGCCGTGGAGCGCGACCGGGATGCCGGTGGCTTCGACGATGTCGGTCACCCGCTGAGAGTCGAGCTTGGGCTTTGCCTTGTACGTTCCGTGGGCGTTGCCGATGGCTGGCGCGAACACGTCGACACCGGTCGAGCGGACGAAGTCGACCACGGTTTCCAGCGACTGGACGTGCTCGGCCTCGTCGCCGGTCATCTCCTCGGTCCGCTTGAAGCCTTCGATCTCGCCCTCGACATGGGCGCCGTAACGGCGGGCCTCGGCGACGACCTCGATGCACTGGCGCTTGTTCTCTTCAACGGATAGCTTGCTGGCGTCGAAGAGCACCGAGTTCCAGCCTTTGGCGAGACAGGCGGAGATTACTTCCCGCTCCGGGCAATGGTCGAGGTGGAGGGCGACCGGCACTGAGACGCGACCGGCGTACGCCCGCCACATCGAGTACATGGCGTCGATCCCAGTCATCTTCACGTGCTTGACCGAAGTCTGGACGATGACGGGCGCCCGCAGTTCCTCGGCGGCCGCGAGCACGGCCTCCATGGTGAGGTCGTTGAATACGTTGATGGCGGCCACGCCATACCGCTCGGCGAAGGCGCGGTCGAGGATTTCACGAGTCGACACAATAGGCACGGATTTGCCTCCCTAGATTGGGGCTCGCATGATGATTGGGCGCGATGTCGGGCTCTTCCCGGGGTCATCCTCGGCTGTTCAACTCCTCCTACCGGCAGACCGGTCGTCGAACGGGATGGGCGTCTTGCGGCCGCCCTGGTGGGCGTGGTCCAGGACGGATTGGGCGTTGCCTTCGTCGACAATGAGCACGTCGACGACGCCCGCCCGCAAGGTCCCGAGGATCGCAAGCGGCTTCTCGACCTCGCTCACGACCGCAACGACGGTCTCGATCCCGCGCAGGTCCTCCAGGGACAGGGCGATCAGACGATCGCGATGGGGGGACGCGACCGGTTGCCCGGCGACATCGACGTAGTTGCCCAGGATGTCGCCAGTCGCCCCATGATCCCGGAGCTGGGCGATTTCGAGCAAGGAGAGGCATCCGCTGCGGACCATCGTGCAGCCATCGTCGACGCTGCCGATCCCGACGAGAGCGACGTCGGCCCGGCGAGCAGCCTCCAAGGTCTGGCCGATTGCCTCCTGCTGGAGGAACCGCGCGCGGTCGTGCGTGTCCTCGACGTATGCGGGCGCGTATAGGCTCCGCGACCGCCCGCCGCTCGCGGCCGCGAGGGCCTGGCCAATCTCGTTCGGGTTGGTCGGGGTATCAACACGGGGCGAGCCGCCCATGGCGCTCACGAACTCGCAGTTGAGGCGGCGCTGGGGACGGAAGAAGCCCGGCACCTCGCCGGTATCGCGGCCATGCCCGACAGCGATCACCGCCCCGTCGTGGAGGCGCCGCTCCAGGAACTGCGCGGCGCTGCGTGCTACCGCCTCCCGCTGCGACTGAGGATCGGGGCGGCGGGGAGCCACGATGGCGTCGGCGAGGCGGAACTCCTCGCGCAGGCGGGACTCAAGATCCAAGTTCAGCCAGGGCGGCGCCGCGATCCGGATGTCCACTACGCCTGACCAGCGGGCCCGCTCGAGCAGCCTCTGGACCTTGGGCCGAGAGAGACCGAACTCGCGCGCGATCTCCTCCTGCGTCCGCCCGTCGACGTAGTAGCGCTGGGCGATCCGAGCGAGGCGCTCGAAGTCTTCGGAGACGATTTCATCAGTTCCTGAGCGAAGCCAGGTCACGAGGGATCACCTTTGGCGGGAGCTCCGGCCGGGGCCCCGCCTAAGCTGGGTCGTATGAGCAATTGCTCAATTGTGGACACTTGCTCGCAGTATAGCAGATGCCGATCCGGGTGGTGCAAGGCGGTGACGCGTTGCCGGGATCCCCAAGAGACCCGCAACGACGGAGACGGAATGATCATTTCTGCCAGCACCGGAATGGCAACCAGGGGGAGGGTCCCGACCACCACTCTCTTGACCGATCTGCGAAGCGTGCTGGATCGCTAGGGCGTCGAACCGGGGACGGCGGATGCAGACGCTAGAACGGGCGCAGGGTCAATGGCTTGGCCCGTGCCAGACCCCGTGCCTCCTGAGGAGACTGACACGACCACGATGCCGAGGAACGTCGTCGTCGCACCGGCGAGGTCGAGCACCGTGAGCGGCTCGCCGAGAATCACCCAGGACGACACCAGGCCAACGACGGGGACGGCCAGGAATCCCATCGTCGTAGCCAGCGGACTGAGCGAGCGCGAAATGGATTGGCTAAGCCAGAAGGCCAAGGCCGTTGCGAGCGGACCGCTGAAGATGACGGCGATGACGGCAGTCGGCTCCCAGTGGATAGACCGACCCGCCTCGAACACGACCGCGACGATTACGAGCGGCACCAGCGCCATCAAGAGCTGCCACGGCATGAGGTCAAGCGGCGTGCCGTGCCAATCGTGGTGGCGGAGGTGGATCGTAGTGGCAGCCCAAAGCACAGCGCTAACGAGCAGGGCCGCGCTGCCGAGCAGCTGACCCGAGGACTGCCAGTCGATCGACTGCGGGTTGAGCAGCAGACCGACTCCGGCCACACCGATCAGCAACCCACCGACCTGCCACCTGGCGCCGCCGGCACGCAGCGCTGGCAGCTGAAAGAGCCCTACCCAGAGCGGCATCGTGTACACGAGGATCGAAGACCGGCCGGCTGAGACGAGCGGCAGGGCGAGGTTCATCAAGACGATCCCGGCGGCCATCTGACCGAGGCCAACCGAGAGGACAACGGGGACGTCGCGGCGGTCGGGAAGCGTCAGGCCGCGCCGCGCGACGAGCACACCGACTATCACGGCCAGCCCCGTGGCGACGCGGAGAGCGCCGTAGGTGAACGGCGGCAGATCCCTGAGGCCAATCTTGGCAACCGGCCAGTGGACCCCCCAGACGAGGGCCAGGCAGATGAGCAGCAGATATGGGCGAACTCGCTCGCCGTTTGGCCTCAATGCATGCCGTCCACGGCGAGGTAAATGTCGCCCGGTGCGAACGCCCCTCGAGCGAACGATTCGCCGCACCAGACCGTGCAGTAGCCGAGTCGCTCCATCTCGCACGCGAACTGGATCGCGGCCGCCTGGCCATTGTGCGGCCCGGCGAAGACGCCGATACGACCGGGGTCGAAGCCGTGGAGTCTCGTCAGGCTCATGATCCTTTGAATACTACGAGTTTCGCTCCGAGCTTCTCCCCCAAGGTGATCGCCCAGCGTCAATCCCAGCTCGCGTCCGAGGCACCCAGCTACGTACTCGGAGCCCCTACGGAAACTGCCGATCAGCCTCCGCCGCGGTGACAATGACCAGGCTTGTGAGGAATTTGACGCAGCTGTCGGCGTCTCGACGGCCAAGTCTGGGGACACGACCGCTGGCCGCGAATGTAGTCGATCGCATTCAGGTAGGGGGGGCGACGTAAGCACTACATCTGTTGATCCACTGAGAACCTCAGACATCGAGCGCGCATCGCCTAGCCGGACAACAACGTTCCCGTTGGTGGGCGACTCCTCCAGGATCCGACTGAGGGTGAACCTAGAGAGCTAACCAGGGCGGTCCACTCGCGAAGCGTTAGGCTTCGTCGAGACACCTAAGCCCCTATTCTCGTTTCGTCACACAGCGACGACCTGATTACGCCCCGACCGCTTCGCCATGAAGAGCCCGACGTCAGCCGCCGATTGGTGATCTCTGACAAACCGGCAGGGGCATGACTACAACCGGTCTCCGTTCAGAGGCTCCGAGTATTGGAGGACACTCATGATCGAGCGGCTCGAGATCTTCCAGATGGGAACGGCCTGGCGGAACCTCATCGTCGTGCGGCTGACCGCCGCAGACGGCGCATGGGGACTCGGCGATGCTACGGTGCAGTGGGGTGATGAAGCGGTCGTCGCGTACCTGCCGGTCCTGTTCGAACGGTACGTCCACGGGTTGGACCCACGCCGCATCGAGGCCATCTGGCAGCGTGTGTACCGGAACGAGTATTGGCGAGCCGGCGCCGTGTTCTCGACGGCGCAGGGCGCGCTCGACATGGCCTGCCACGATCTCCTCGCACGCTCGCTGGGCGAGCCGGTTCACACGCTTCTTGGCGGCGCGGTTGCGGACTCTGTGCCCGCGTACGGGAACGGGTGGTACCAGGTCGACCGGACCCCGGCTGCGCTCGCGGAAGCCGCCCGGGCCGCCCTCGCGAAGGGGTTCACCCGGCTGAAGTTCGACCCGTTCGGAGACGGCGACTTTACGCTCGAAACTCGCGAGCTCGACGAGGCCGTGGCGCTCGTGGCGGCCGTTCGCGACGCGATTGGCCCGGGGCGCGAACTCTACGTTGAAGGCCACGGCCGCTTCGGCGTAGCGGCCGCAATACGCGTTGCGCGGGCTCTCGAGCCGTTTCGGCCGGGCTGGTTCGAGGAGCCGGTGCCGCCGGAGAATGTTGACGCACTCCGGGAGGTAACACTCGCCTCCCAGGTTCCCGTCGCCGCTGGCGAGCGATGGTTCTCGCGCCACGCCTTCCGACGGCCCCTCGACATCGGGGCGGTGCGGATCGCACAGCCCGACATTGGGCACGCCGGCGGAATCACCGAAGTCCGAAAGATCGCCGTGATGGCGGACACCGCGTACGTTCCTGTCGCGTTCCACAACGCGGCGAGCCCGCTCATGACTGCGGCCGGCGTCCATCTCGGCTCCACCCTGCACAACTTCATGGTGCTCGAGTCGTTCGACGAGTTCATGGAGCCTCACGTCCGGGCCGCTTTCTCCGGCCGACCGATGCTTGTGGACGGTGCCTTCCCTGTTCCCTCGTCGCCCGGTTTCGGTGTCGACATCGACGAGACGGTCTTCGCCGAGCATCCGCCACGCTCCGCCGCGATGGACTTCTGGGTGGGTGGCTGGGAGCGCCGCATGAGCCACGCAAGACCGCCGCATGGCTCGGCATGACAACCGCAAAGCCCGGCAAGACAGCCCTCAAGTCGGGCATGGTCGCAGCAAGGGCGGACACGACAGCCGCATGGCCCGGCATGACAACCGCAAAGCCCGGCAAGACAGCCGCATGGCCCAGCACGGTGCACCCGATTGCGATCGTCGGCCCGGGCGGGGATCCTGGGCCTCTATCGCCCCATGTTTGGGAAGGAGGGGCTCCTGCGCCGGGCGTATCGGTATCACGATGAAACCGTATCGGTGGTGGGCCGCTAGGACAATCCGGACGGGCTTGCTCTCGCCATGCGTCCGCGCCCTTGACCGGAAGTCGAGCAGCGACGGGTATGGCGTCTGCGAACTCGAAACCAGTCGAACCTCCGACCGGATCGTCGCTGCCCGGTCGTCCCTCGCAAGCTCGATTGGCTGATCGTCTGGGCGACGAAGGTCTCAACCTCAAGGCGTATAATCCGGCCTCTCGT
>PLMA01000043.1 GCA_003141455.1 Chloroflexota bacterium
GTGTCCAGTTATCGTGTCGTCGTCTGAGCCTTTCGGCGAGTAGTCGGGGCGGATCGCAGGCGAACGCCTGAAGCCACCCCCGGCCATCAATGGGCCGATTGGCTCACGCCCCAGACGATCAAACCGACCACCGCAATAAAGCCGCCCATCAGCATCAGGCCAACCATAATGACCGTGAAGTCTACGACAGGCTCCATGGCCGCCGCCCGATCACCGTTCGCCCCGACAGAAGTGACGCTGCGGGACCATCGAGTCAAGAACCGGAGAAGGACGGCGGCGTAGACGCCTCCTCCAACAAGCATGATGACTCCGACCAGTTGCTCGTACGCCAGGATTTGGACGCCGGCCCAAAGGATCATTCCCGCCGGGACCAGAAGGGGCACGGACATCAGCCACACGAAACGGCCCTGGCCGGCCGCAACACGACGCTGGCCGTAGAAGCGGGCCACACCGAGCAGCGCCGCAAATGCGATTGCAAGTAAAACCTTCGAGTCCATTGCCTGCAGTGTGCGGCCGAAGGTCGGGCGAAGCAATCAGACCAACCGGCTGCACTGGAACGTCCCGCCAGGGGAATCACTTGCTCTGGCGTGCTGCTGGTGCCATTCGCAACGCGATTCGACAGGCTGAGCGCTGCAGCAACCTCACAAGAGCCCTCAGTCCCACGCGCCGAAAAGGCTGAGTGTCGTGCCANNTGGAGCGGGAGACGGGTCTCGAACCCGCGACATTCAGCTTGGAAGGACGAGGGGTGTTAGCGCAATAGCGTCCGTCGTGGAGGGCCGAGCGTAGCGTGTCCAGTTATCGTGCCGACCCGAGGTATCGCGCCGACCCTGCTTTCGTGCCTGCAGTTGGCAGATCTCTGCCGATGCGAGCCAGGAACACGCTGATGATGAGGAGCAGGAAGGCAAAGAAGAACAAGACGAAGGTCAAGACGAAGGTCAAGACAACGACGATCATGATCACGTCGATGATCACCGCGATCACGATCATGACCACGACGGGTCCCGCAGCCGACGGTCGGATCCCCAGGCCAGAAGGCTGAGACCGTCAGGTCCTGGGGTGAGGCGCGGGTCTCGACCGTTCGCCAGCCCGGGTCGGAACGGCGGCGGTCGCCTCGAACTCGTCGAGCAGCGACAGGATCTCCGGGGACTCCCACAGGCGGTTGCGCCGCCACTCCCCACGGACAGGCCGCAGCACTCCAGCGTTCTCAAGCCGGGCGATTGCCTCGTTTGTCGCCTGGAAGCTAGCGCCAGTGACCTCGCGAGCGGTCTGGACGCTCAGCACTGGATGCCCGGGAAGACCGCTGATGAGCTTCTCTGCGCCAGATCTCGCCCGAGGCCGGACCGCCTCGAGCCAAGCTGCGGTTAGGTCGTTCAGCCGCTCGCCTAAGCGTTGCGATGCCGCCGCCGAATCCGCGAGAGCCCTGGCGAAGAACACGGTCCAGCCGTCAACGTCCCCAGAACGGAAAGCCGTCAGTCCTTCGACATATCGGGTCCGGTTGGTCGCAAGCACAATCGAGACGGGCGGAACTATTCGGGTGGCGACGCGCCCTCGACGAAGGACGATGTGGATGAGGGCACGACCGACTCGGCCGTTTCCGTCGACGAATGGATGGATGGTCTCGAACTGGGCGTGGGCCAGCGCCGCCTGGACGACTGGCGAGACGTCCTCGCGCCCGACAAACGCGACGAGATCCTCGAGAAGCTCAGGGACTGCGTCCTCGGGCGGGGGGATGAACTCGGCGTCGCGGGGCGATTCGGAATTGGTTCCCAGCCAGTTCTGCTCCTCGCGAGGGCGGCCGGCGAAACGCCTCTCCCGAGGCAACGTCATGAGGGTGTCGTGGATAGTTAGGATGTCGGCGACCGTCACCGGGCGTGGCTCCGCCGCTAGGTCGACCGCCCGTTGCATCGCTGCGATGTTAGCGATGACGCTGCGCGCCGTGTCGTCGCGCTCGTCGTCGTCGGCCAGCGCTTTCGCGATGCGCCGCTGGCTCATTTCCAGGCCTTCGATCCGGCTCGACGCGAGCGCCTCGGCTCGGAGGAGTTGTCGGCCGACCCCCTCTAGTCCACGAAATGTCGGGCTCGACTGCAACTCACGGACAGCAACAGCAGCGGCTTCCACTTCCGCCACGGTCGCACTGGCGAGGCGGACGTCAGCGTCTCGGATTGAATCGGGGACGAAGGCTAGATACGTGAACGGCGTACGCGCCGAACGAGGACCGTATGCGCCGAGCGACGGGCGCCAGACCCGTTCTATGAGCCGAGGCATCCTTGAACTCCGCTAACTCTTAGTCAAGGTTGTCATTATAACCTTGAACACAGACAGCCGTCCGTCCCAGGGTCACCTACAGCTCAAGCGTCTTGGCCGGACATTAGGGCATCAGCTGGCCGAGCGCTGTAGCAGGTCCGCCACAGCCTCCGAGCCCCTCGTACCAAACAGGCACAGTCGGTCCTGAGCACGAAAGGGGAAGTGGAGCGGGAGACGGGTCTCGAACCCGCGACATTCAGCTTGGAAGGCTGACGCTCTACC
>PLMA01000002.1 GCA_003141455.1 Chloroflexota bacterium
AAGCCCTAGAGGATCACCTTGCCAACTCCCAGGCACTAGTCCGGGAGTTCGGCGAAGAGTTGCTTCGGAAGAATTGGAGATGAGAGGATGACGAGCGATAGGTGAAGGTCTCGCCAGACCTTGCGGACGCCATAGACCGCGAAGTTGTCCCGATGGACCTCACTGATCTTCGTCTTGAGTTCCGCATCGGCGAGGGCGCGGGCAGATGAGGGCCGGCTTTCGAGCGGCATAGATAGGAAGAGGGGCGATCTCCAGAGTCCGGCAGATTGGCTCGATCCCGAACGAGCGGGCACGTTCGTCGATGTAGCGGGTCATCGCGTTGACCGGCGAGCGAGTTCCGCCCCGAAGAAAGCGCCGCGGCGCTCTTTAGGATCTCGTTGGCCCGGCGGAGTTCTCGGTTCTCGCGCTCTAGCTCGACGATCCACCGACGTTACTCGGTCGTGAGGCCGGCCCGGTTGCCGCGGTCGATCTCGGCCTGGCGGACCCAGTTGCGGAGCGACTTCACGCCGATGCCGAGCGAGCGGGCCACCCTTGCGACGGCTCCGGGCGCTCTCCGGTCTGCTCGATGGCCCCGAAGACCATCCGGACGGCGCGCTCCCCTCAGCTCAGCTGGATAGCGATGCGAGGGCTGTGGCTGCTAGCGTTGTCTCGCATGGCTCCATCATCCTCCAAGAGATGGAGCCTCTACCCCCGGGGGGGGAAGAGGCCCGGAGACGGCCCGCTGGAAACCCTCACTTGCCGAACGTCACCTGAGCCGGCCATCGGTGAGGACTTCTACATGGCCACAACGGGGACTTTCACACGGCCATTGACAGCCCGCTCAATCGGGATCGAACCCGTGACACTAATGTAGGAATCACAGAATAGTCCGTCAGTCGCACAGTCTACGGGCGGAGGTCCGGCGAGCCTCATCGTCGTCGGCGCTGGGTCGGTGGGCGTCGAGTTCGCATCGTTCTATCGCGACATGGGCGCGGACGTCACCTGGCTCGAGTACATGCCGACCGTCTCCCGCTCGAGGATGCTGCGGTGGCGAAGGTCGTCGCGCGGGCGTTCGCGAAACGCGGCATCTCCATAGTGACGAACGCCCGGTTCGATCCGGCCGGAGTGCGCGTGAACGCAGGCGGTGTCAGCGTTACGGTTGGCCCGGAGGGTGGCGAGGCGCATGAGATTCAAGCCGGGCAGATGCTCGCGGCAACCGGCCGTGCGGCCAACATCGAGGCGATCGGTCTCGAGACGACGCGCGCCGTGGTCGAGCGCGGCTACATCGTCGTCGACGGTGTCATGAGGACGGCGGAGCCACACCTTGACGCGATTGGCGACGTAATCGGCCGCCTTCTCCTCGCCCACGTTGCGGCGCACGAAGTGTCACCGCCGTAGAGGCGATCGCGGGCAGGGACCCTCACCCGCTGGATTACAACTTCATGCCGCGCGCGACGTACTGCCGGCCGCAGGTCGCCTCGATCGGCCGGACCGAGGCCGAGCTCCGGCGCGACGACATTGCTTACAAGACGGGCTCGCCCCCCCTTCGTCGCGAATGGCAAGGCGCTTATCGGCGGCGAACCCGACGTCTGCGTGAAGGTGCTCGCGGACGCCTCCAGCGATGCTATCCTGGGCGTTCATTTGGTGGGCCCGCACGTGACGGATCTTGTTGCGGAGGCGAGCGTCGCCTTGACGCTTGGGGCCACGGCCTTTGACCTGGGCGCCGCAGTCCACCCGTATCCCACCCTGTCGGAGGCGCTCGGGGAGGCGGCACTGGTCGTCGCCGGTCATGCCATCAACATCTAGCGTGAACAGTCTCCGAGCTCTCCCGACACCCGGGAGCAGATCCGCCATGTAAGTAACGACGGCGTCACTCCATGCCTGTGGCGTTCCAAACGATGAGCAGGAGAGACGCCGTCGTGGTCAATGATGACGTTCTGTATCGGTTCCGACTGATCTTCAGCCTCGCCGAAGAACTCGGCAACGTCCGGGCGGTCTGCCGGACGATGGGGGCGTCAGGAGCCAGGCCCAATTCGCGACACTCGGGACCCTCCTTTCAAGCCACAGACCAGGCGCCACGATTCGCAGGCACCCATGACACCGCGAGCGCTACGTGCAGGCAAACAGGGCCATAAACAGTCCGCGGGTTCTCTCGGTTACAGTGGGGTGCGCGCTACTTCCTAAGACCAACTTGATTGTCTTTGGATGTCTCCGGCTAGCAGAGCTACAAGGCTCGCCTTCGCGTACTCATGTGCCTCGTCGAGATTGAGCTGCTCCATCACATGGAACGCTCTTCGTCCCAACCCCATCGATCGGGTGCTTCTGGAAGCCAGCTCGTTCGCCAGCCGCTCGATTGCCATCTCGAGCGCTGCTGGCGGCACAACCGCGTTCACGAGGTTGAGTTCCAAGGCCTCGCTTGCATTCAAGAGCCTTCCCGTGTAGCACATCTCGAACGCGAGCTTGCGCGGAAGGAATCGGACAGCCGAAGCCAAGGCCAGGATCGGGAATAGCCCGACGCCGATCTCTGGGTATCCGAATGTGGAATCCTCAACGGCTATCGCCATGTCGGCGGCAAGAAGGAGACTCATCCCAGCCGCGTGGCACTGTCCGTTCACCGCACATAGGAGAGGCAGACTCAGACGACGGAGTTGAGTGTGCAGGCGCAGGTAGCTCTCAGCAAACTTAAGCTGCTGATCAGCATCGTTCTCCGCCAGCCCAGCGACCTGTCCCCCTGCGCAGAAGTAATCCCCCCCGGTACCGGTGAGAACGACGACTCTGGCGCCCTCACTCTCCTCGGCGCGACCGAGGGCATCGGTGATCGCGTCAAGAACCGCCAGGCTCAATCGGTTCTCGCGCTCAGGCCGTTGAATGCGCACATAGAAGGCGCTCGCACGCTGCTCTATGGATACGTCCGCCATTGCAACCCTCCTGCCCTGATGCATACAGAGGCCGCCCTCGTGCGGCCGTGTAGCAACCTGTGCTCAGACGGCATGTAGCGCCGTTGCGACTGCGTCACCAATCGATGCAGTGGGCTGCGGCACAGACCATCCGGACGATGAGGCTACCGTCGCAACTACATGCTGCACGGCGCTTTCGATACCCTGCGCCGCGCCGCGCTCTCCGAGAAACTCCAGACACATGCCAGCGGCAAGAATCGCTGCGATAGGATTGGCGATTCCCTTGCCAGCGATGTCCGGGGCGGAGCCGTGGATCGGCTCGAACATGCTCGGGGCTGTGCGCGCCGGGTTGATGTTCCCGCTGCCCGAGAAACCTAGGCCGCCCGTAATGGCACCGCCAAGGTCCGAGATGATGTCCCCAAACATGGAGTCAGTTACGACAACGTCAAATCGCCCGGGGTCCGTCACGAGATAGAGACACATCGCATCGACATTGACGTAGTCGAGTGTTACGGTCGGGAACTCGGACGCGAGGTCGCGGGCCGCCCTCATCCAGAGTGACCCCGCATACGCCTGTACGTTGGTCTTGTGGCAGATGGTGAGCCTGCCACGTCGCGAGGCTGCCCGCTGGAACGCATCTCGAAGGATGCGTTCGACACCAAAGCGGGTGTTCACTGACTCTTGAATTGCGACCTCAGCCGCATGCCCTTCGTAAACGAGACCGCCCGCCCCAGGGTAGAGGCCTTCCATGTTCTCGCGCACAACGACGAGGTCACACTGCTCTGGGGTGAGCCCCTTGATTGGCGTTGGGGCTCCCGCCATCAGACGGATGGGTCGTAGGTTGACGTACTGATCGAACATGGTCCTAAGCCCGAGGATGATGGGCCGCTCTACGAGCCCAGGCTGGACACCGGGGTGGCCTATGGCTCCCAGGAGGATGGCGTCGTGCTGGCCCAGCTCCGCTGCCACAGTGCTCGGCAGGGTCTCGCCTGTCCTGAGGTAGCGTGCGCCACCGAGATCATAGTCAGTGGTCGAGACCGCAAACCCGAACACCTCCGCGGCCGCGCGCACGGTCTTGACTGCCTCGGCCGTCACCTCCGGTCCGATGCCGTCACCGCCAATGACGGCAAGATCATATGTTGCCATTTTGTCCTCCAAATTGCATGCGGTTGCCAGTGGCCCGCGACGCATTTTCACGATCGCGCTTCATGGCTACGTCTGTGCCGACTTCTCTTTGAGTAGGATCGCGCGAACTTCATGAAGGGCCAGCACGGGGCCGGAAAGCACCGGCACCGGCACCGAACGACCGGCTATAGCCGTGAGCGCGCGGGCCATTGATGCTTGGGCCAAGACAACGACATCAGAGCGCTCCGCCTCCTCCCGCACGGCCCGTTCCACCAGCCGGTCGTGGGTTGTTTCGTCGCCGGACAGCAGCGCCAACCCGGCGACATCCTCAAGCCGTAGTGAGATGTCGACGGGCTTTCCAGCCCGGCGCGCTTCGGCGAGGAGTAGATTGCGCGAGGCTTCTAAGGCGGTGGCGGCTGTCGCGACCACTGCGATCCGCGTCCCCAAACGAAGGGCCTCGACTACTGTGGCGTGATCGATCGTCACGACCGGCATGCGGAATCGATCCCGGATCGTATCCACGCAGGGTGATAGCGTTGAACAAGTCACGAGTACGGCGTCGGCGCCGATGTCTTCGGCCAGCTCCGCGTGCTCGGCGAGTCGTTCAGCGTCTTCCGCTGTGGTGCTGCCATGCTGCCTGATCCGTTCCGCGATGGGTTCGTCGACGATGTGGAGCACGCGGACGTTGGGCAGGAGTTTGTCACACAATTGGTCGAACTCGCCCACCAACCGCGCTACGGTGTGCACGAGCACGAGGATGTCAGTCACTGCTCCCTTTCTCCGGCTCGGGGCTGGGTTCTGATCGCTGATCCGAGTGCTGCGACGGAGGATGCGGATCCGGCGTCGCGACGGGCGACCGACGGAAGTCGCCTGGCTGAGCCTCGGTGATCCGCTCCGCCAGGCGACGAAGGAACCGGGCGGCGTCCGCACCGTCGGCGACTCGATGATCGAACGTCAGGGCGAGGATCGCCGGTCTCTCCCGACGTGGCGTCGGTCGTATCGCTCCGACCCCGAGCACGCCGCTCTGTGGCGGCGTGATGATTGGATTGAACCACTCGACGCCAAGGCCCCCAACATTCGTGATCGTGAACGTCGCGTCGGCCACGTCAGCCAGGAAGGAGCGGCCGGCGCGGGCCCTCTCCAACATCGTCACGAACTCCGCGTCGAGCTCGCTCACCGATCGCCCGTCCGCATCTCGAAGGACGATGGCTGTGAGCCCGTGGGGTGTGTCGACGGCGATCGCCACGTTCCGCTGCGGGTGGACCAGAACCGCTCGTTCTTCCTCGAGCCAAGACCCGTTTAGTAGGTCGAGCTCCGCCAGTGTTCGGGCGGCCAGGATGGTGATCAGGACATCTAGAGACGGCTTCTGTCTGGACGACCCGGCGAGGCGCTCTCGTGCGGCCAGCAACGACGCGAACGGGACGGTCCGATAGAGCGTGGCGGCGGGGATCGTCCGCCAAGCCTCCGTCATCCGCCGCGCGACGACGCGACGGACCGAGCTGAGCGGGCGGACATCGCCCTCTCGAGTCGACGAAACGGAGGCGGGGCTACCAGCCTCAAACGAGTCGCTAGACATCTGTCACTGCCTCCGCGATGGGCGCGTCCAATGCGACCGTGACATCAAGCTCAACCATGATGCGGGCGAGACCGGCAACGATACGTATATCGTTCGAGCCATTTCTCGTGGGGCGGATAGTCATTCACGCTGGTGTACATTCCGACAAGGTGCCGAGGGAAAACCGGCCCAACCGCTTGGGCGCGACGAAAGACGATTCCAGTCGCCCTCTCGCGAGCCGCGCGACGGATGCCTCATCACCCGTCAGTCGTCAGCCTCGAGCCAGGCGATCGGCGTGCCGACGGGAACCTCTTCGCCCGGCCCATGGACAATCTCTACGAGCGTGCCTGTCTCCGGGGACTCCGCGTCAACCGTTACCTTCTCGGTCTCGATTTCCGCGACGACCTCGCCCTTCGCCAGCCGGTCGCCGACACCCTTGCGCCAGGCTTGCACGACCCCTGACTCCATTTCGAAGCTGATCTTCGGCATCTTGATCGCAACACGCATCACTCACCCCACCCGCTCTCTCGCTGCCGTCGGGACAGGATGGGCATCTTGCACGGCGGCTCGCACAGCCTCGACGACCGACTCGATCTGCGGCAGGACCGCATTCTCAAGGTTCGGCGCCATTGGCAATGGCACGTTGCGGGCGGCGACGCGCCGGATCTCGGTCCTAAGTGAGGAAAGCGCCTTGCCCGCGACGACGGCCGCTATCTCCGCGCCGTAGCCCCCGCGCTCCGGCGCCTCCTGGACGATTACCAGCCGCCCGGTCTTTCGAACCGAACTCAAGAGCGCACCTTCGTCCAGGGGCACGAGTGTGCGCAAGTCGAGGACCTCCGCGTCGATACCCTCGGCGGCGAGTCGATCGGCGGCCTCGAGCGACATGTGCACCATCTTCGACCATGCCACGATCGTGCAGTCTGCGCCCGGCCGCTTAACGTCCGCCACGCCAAACGGCACGAGGTGCTCGCCCTCCGGCACTTCGCCGTTGAGCATGTACATTTGCTTGTGCTCTATGAAGAGCACGGGATCGTCCAGCCGAATGGCCGTTTTCAGGAGCCCTTTCGCATCCGCCGGCGTCGAAGGAGCGGCGATGAGCAAGCCGGGAATATGCGCGAAGAGCCCCTCCAAACACTGGCTGTGCTGGGCCGCGAAGGCCTTGTAGCCGCCGGCCGGGGTACGGACCACGAGGGGTACCTTCACCTGGCCGCCTGTCATGTATCGGATCTTGGGGATCTGATTGGCGAGCATGTCCATGGCATTCATCGAGAAATCCATGTGCATCAACTCGACGACCGGGCGCAAGCCCATCATGGCGCACCCGAGGGCAACTCCCAAGAACCCGTTCTCGGCGATTGGCGTGCTAAGGATACGGTCTTCACCATAGTCGGTGGAGAGCCCCTGGGTCACCCGGAACGTCCCACCCCACGGATCCCGCAGGTCCTCCCCAATCAGAAAGACCCTCGGGTCGCGGTCGAGTTCCTCGCGGAGCGCTTCGTTGAGGGCCGCGCGGTACCTCAGCGTAGTCATCGCACCGTCCCTCCAAATGCTGCCAAGGTGGCCGGATCAGCGTAGACGTCCTCGAATGCCCACTCGATTGGAGCCGCGGGCTGCGCCTCTGCCCAGGCGATCACTTGTTCGATCCTGTCGACGACACGGGCATCGATCGTGTCGAGCTCGGCATCGGAGACTCCGTGCGCAGCCGCCACGCCCCGGGCACGGACGAGCGGGTCCCTCAACCGCCAGGTCTCGACCTCCTCGGAGGTCCGGTAGGCCCCCACGTCGGTTGTGTTATGTCCGTACTTGCGGTAGGTCGAGCACTGGAGAAAGCTCGGGCCGCCGCCGCCACGCGTCCGGACGATGGCCCGGCGGGCAGCGTCGGCGACCGCGTCGATGTCGTTGCCATCGACGGCCTCCGCGTACACCCCGTAGCCCTCCACGTACCGGACGACGTCTGGGATGCCACGATAGGCTCTTGGCGACGTTGACTCTGCGTATTGGTTGTCCGTTCGGACATAGATGATCGGGAGTTTCCACAGCGAGGCCATGTTCAGGGCTTCATGGGTCGCGCCGTTCGCGATGACTCCGTCGCCGAAGTAGGCCACCGCGACGGTGTCCTTGCCCTGCTTCTTCATCGCGAGCGCAGCACCCAACGAGATCAGCATGTTGGAGCCGACGATCCCGTTGCCCCCGAACGCGCCGAGCGAGATATCGGCCACATGCACTGAGCCGCCCTTCGCGCGCGACAAGCCACCCTGCCGGGCCAACAGCTCCGCGAACAAGCCCTCCAGGGCGACTCCCTTGGCGATGAGGTCGCCGTGACCGCGGTGGGTGCTGAAAATGACATCGTCCCTACGGAGGTTGAGGGCCACGCCAGTGGGGATCGCCTCCTGCCAGACGGACAGGTGCGCGAAACCCGGCACCTTGGCCTCACCGTACAGCCGGAGGAGCGCTTCCTCGAACTCCCGGATGAGGCGCATCGTCTCGTACGCCCCAAGGAACTCTGTTCGCGCAAGAGGCATCTTGCGCCTCCTTTCTTGATGTTGCATCGTCTTTCTTGATGTTGCATCGTACAGGTACTACAGGTAGGATGCAACGTGGTAGGCTCCTGC
>PLMA01000036.1:0-1417 GCA_003141455.1 Chloroflexota bacterium
AGTACTACGCCGACCCCAACAAGGGCAAGGTCGTCTCACCGGCGACCTGACCCTTCGCGTCGGCGACCACACGTTCAACTGCCTCCACACACCGGGGCATACGCCCGGCCAGATCGCGGTCTATGTCCCCGAGGAGCGCACCGTCTTCACCGGCGACACGATCTTCTCCCAGTGCCAGACGTGGCTCATGACCTCGAACGTGGACGAGTGGCTCACGTCCCTGGATCGCATCCGCGCCCTCGACGTGGATCACGTCGTGCCGGGTCACGGTCCGGTCACCACCAAGCAGTACATCGAAGTGCAGCGATCCATTCTCCTCGAGTGGAAGACGGCCGTCGCCCTGGCCGTGGCAAAGGGCTGGACCCGCGAGGAGACGATGGCCCGGGTGAGCTTCGCCGATCGCCTGCCGGTCGATATCGGCCAGGGCTACATGATGGATTACATCCAGACGCTCAACGCCGGATCTCTGTGGGACAAGCTCACCGCGGCCCCGCCAGTCGCGATGCCGTAGCCGCCGTTCGAGGCGCGAGCCCGCATCCAAGGAGATTGAGATTCCCATGGCCGACTCTGGCACCACGACCTACAAGGCCGCCAAGCGCTACATCTACGCCTGGGGCGGCGGCAAGGCCGAGGGCAACGGCGGGATGAAGGATCTGCTGGGCGGCAAGGGTGCCGGCCTGGCCGAGATGACCAACGCGGGCCTGCCGACTCCCCCGGGCTTCACCATCACCACCGAGGCCTGCAACGACTACTTCGCCGCGGGCAAGAAGCTCCCGGCCGGCCTGTGGGACGACGTCCTGGCCGCCGTGAAGGTGGTCGAGGCCCAGACCGGCAAGGGTCTCGGCGATCCCAAGAGCCCGCTCTTGGTGTCCGTTCGCTCCGGCGCCAAGTTCAGCATGCCGGGCATGATGGACACCGTCCTCAACCTCGGCCTCAACGAGACCACCCTCCACGGCCTCATCGCCAGCACGGGCAACGAGCGCTTCGGCTGGGACGCCTACCGCCGCTTCATCGCCATGTTCGGCCGCATCGTGCTGGACGTTCCCACGCGAAGCGCCAAGGCCAAGGACGGGACCGTCGTCGAGTACAACCGCTTCGACGAGGCCCTCGACGCCGCCAAAGAGAAGCACGGCAAGGGCGCCAAGGACACGGACCTCGACATCGAAGACCTTAAGAAGCTCGTCGTCGCCTACAAGAAGATCGTCAAGAGCACCATCGGCCGCGACTTCCCCGACGATCCGAACGAGCAGCTCGACCTCGCCATCAAGGCCGTCTTCGCCTCGTGGTTCGGCAAGCGCGCCAACGACTATCGCAACAGCCAGAAGATCGCCCACGATCTCGGCACCGCCGTCAACGTCGTGACCATGGTCTTCGGCAACATGGGCGATGACTCGGGCACCGGCGTCGCCTTCACCCG
>PLMA01000036.1:1425-2930 GCA_003141455.1 Chloroflexota bacterium
AACGCCCAGGGCGAGGACGTGGTCGCCGGCATCCGGACTCCCGCGAAGATCGCCCAGCTGGCGACCGACATGCCCAAGGCCTACGCCGAGTTCAAGAAGATCGCCGACAAGCTCGAGAAGCACTACAAGGACGTCCAGGACCTCGAGTTCACGATCGAGCGCGGCCGGCTCTACATGCTCCAGACCCGCGATGCGAAGCGGACCGCCGCGGCGGCCGTGAAGATCGCGACCGACATGGTCGACGAGGGCGTCATCAGCAAGGAGGAGGCCGTCGCCCGGATCGAGCCCGCGCAGGTGGACCAGCTCCTGCGCGACCAGTTCGACCCCGTCGCGCGCAAGCTCGGCAAGCGCATCGCTCACGGCCTGAACGCATCGCCGGGCGCCGCCGTCGGGCGGGCCGTCTTCAACGCGGACGTCGCGGTGGAGTGGGTCGCGCGGGGCGAGAAGGTCGTCCTGGTCCGCGTCGAGACCTCCCCGGACGACTTCCACGGCATGGCCGTTGCCCAGGGCATCCTCACCGCGCGCGGCGGCGCCACGTCGCACGCCGCCGTGGTCGCCCGCCAGATCGGCAAGCCCTGCGTCGCCGGGTGTGCCGAGCTGGTCGTCGAGTACGCCACGAAGAACGCCCACAGCACGGACAGTGGGCTCAGCTTCGCCGAGGGCGATTGGATCAGCGTCGACGGCTCCACCGGCGAGGTCTTCGTCGGCGCGCTGCCGACGGTCTCCGCGCGGTTCGAGGACCAGCCCGAGCTCCAGCGCGTCCTGGGATGGGCCGACGAGATCCGTCGCCTCCAGATCTGGACGAACGCCGACAAGCCCGAAGAGGCGGCACAGGCCCGCTCCTACGGCGCGCAGGGGATCGGCCTCTGCCGGACGGAGCACATGTTCCGCGAGGGCGAGCGCCTGGAGATCGTCCGTGGCGCGATCCTGGTCGCGAACGCGGCGACCCGGGCGAAGGCGAAGATCGCCGCGGGCGAGGCCCTCGACGCGGACGAGAAGGCCGTCGTGGCCGAGTTCGACGCGGCGATGGGGAAGCTCGAAGTGCTCCAGCAGGGCGACTTCGAGGGGATCCTCGCAGCGATGAGCGGCCTCCCGGTCGTCATCCGCCTCATCGACCCGCCGCTCCACGAGTTCCTCCCCAACCTCGAGGACCAGCTCGTCAAGGTCACCAAGGCGGGCGACGCGGCGACGGCCGAGGACGTCGAGCTGCTCGCCACCATCAAGTCCATGCACGAGCAGAACCCGATGCTTGGTCTTCGTGGCTGCCGCCTTGGGCTCATGATCCCCGACTTCGTGAAGATCCAGACCCGGGCCATCCTCAACGCCGCCGTGGCGGTGAAGCGGGCCGGCAAGGATCCGCGCCCGGAGATCATGATCCCGCTCGTCGGCCACGTGAACGAGCTCATCGCCACCCAGGCGCTCCTCGAGGCCGAGGCCGCATCCGTGGTCAAGGCCGCCGGCGTCAAGATCGACTACAAGTTCGGCACCATGATCGAGATCCCGCG
>PLMA01000025.1 GCA_003141455.1 Chloroflexota bacterium
CGCCAACACTATTTTCACCGAACGGCTCCCCTATATCTGGAGAGCCGCATTTTATTACGGAAAAGCTGTGGGGAAGTCTAAAGTCAGGAGGGGGAAAAGCTGAAATTCCGAAAGCCGAGAGCGGCCTGAGGGAAAGCAACCTCGTAACTGGCGGCATCCTTCGCTTTGAGGTTGGTGGGTCCGCAAGGGGTCGCCGCCACCCCCAAAATAAAACTTAAAATAATTTGTGAAACCCGTTGACATGGCATGGGGGTTCCCGTAATTTCACAAAGTCTTTGGGCCGTAAAAAGTCGAAAATCAGTAGCTCCTGAGCTTTTTTCAATGGGAAGGCGGGGGCGATGGGTTTTTGTCGTTTATTGGTATCAGGATGTAGTTTTAGACTTGGCTAATGCCCATGTAGCTCAGCTGGTAGAGCGCGTCCTTGGTAAGGACGAGGTCATCAGTTCAATCCTGATCATGGGCTCCAAAATGCGTAAAATCGTAACCGACAGCACAGAATTGAGTTTAAGAATGTAAGAACGAGCGACGAGTTCGCGTAAATAGCAGAATAACAGAGACAACAATATCATCAGGAGATAGCAATGGCAAAAGAGCAATTTCAACGAACAAAGCCGCACGTGAACGTCGGCACCATTGGACACATTGACCATGGCAAGTCCACGCTGACTGCCGCAATTGTGCAAACACAATCCAAGAAGGGGCTTGCCACGCCGATCTCCTACGCGGACATCACCAAGGGCGGCACGGTCCGTGACGAGACCAAGACCGTGACCATCGCGGTGTCGCACGTTGAATACCAAAGCGACAAGCGGCATTACGCGCACATTGACTGTCCCGGTCACGCGGACTTCATCAAGAACATGATCACCGGCGCCGCCCAGATGGACGGGGCGATCCTCGTGGTCGCCGCGACCGACGGCCCCATGCCCCAGACCCGTGAGCACATCCTCCTCGCGCGCCAGGTGGAAGTCCCCTACATGGTGGTCTTCCTCAACAAGGTCGACGCGGTCGACGATCCCGAGCTGCTCGATCTGGTCGAGCTCGAAGTCCGCGAGCTACTGACCAAGAACCACTTCCCCGGCGACGACATCCCGATCGTGCGAGGCTCGGCCCTCAAGGCCCTCGAGACGACCGGTGGCGTCGACGATCCGGCCTATGGCTGCATCCAGGAGCTCCTCGATGCGGTCGACTCCTACATCCCGACTCCGGAGCGCCCGATCGACAAGCCCTTCATCATGCCGATCGAAGACGTCTTCGGCATCAAGGGCCGCGGCACCGTGGCCACCGGGCGCATCGAGCGCGGCATCGTCAAGGTCTCCGACGAGGTCGAGATCGTGGGCATCCGGCCCACCCGAAAGGTCGTCGTCACCGGCGTCGAGATGTTCAAGAAGCTCCTCGACGAGGGTCGTGCCGGCGACAACGTGGGCTGCCTGCTGCGCGGCATCGAGCGTGACGACATCGAGCGCGGCCAGGTCCTGGCCAAGGCCGGGTCGGTCAAGCCCCACACCAAGTTCGTGGCCCGCGTCTACGTCCTCTCCCGCGAGGAGGGCGGCCGCCATACCCCCTTCTACAACGGCTACCGGCCCCAGTTCTACCTGCGCACCACCGACGTCACCGGCGCCATCGGCCTGCCCGAGGGAGCCGAGATGATCATGCCCGGCGACAACGTCGACATGAGCGTCGAACTCATCACCCCCATCGCCCTCGAAGTCGGCCAGCGCTTCGCCATCCGCGAGGGTGGCCGCACCGTCGGCGCCGGGGCCATCACCTCGATCACCGAGTAACCAATGGCAAAAGTCGACGCCCGCCCGATCATCCAGCTCGCCTGCACCGAGTGCAAGCAGAGGACATACACCACTCGCAAGAACAAGAAGAACGATCCAGGCCGACTCGAACTCCGCAAATACTGCCCCCGAGAACGCCGCCACACCCTGCACCGCGAGGCCAAGTAGCGGATTTCGCAGGCGCCTAGCTCAATTGGTAGAGCACTGGTCTCCAAAACCAGCGGTTGTGGGTTCGAGTCCCGCGGCGCCTGCCAGCTAAGTCCAGGTCAGATAGCTAGAGAACTGCCGTGTCGCGCATTCAGCGCTTTGTTCAAGACTCGTGGCAAGAACTGAAGAAGGTCAACTGGCCGACGCCGCAGCAGGCTCGGAACCTCACGGTCATGGTGCTGGCTGTCAGCGCGGCGGTCAGCATCTACATCGCCATCTTCGACTACGCTTTTGGCCTCATCGCCAAAGCGATCCACGCCGGGTGATGTCGACCATGAAGATGGAGCAGGCCAGCGAGACCGTTCGGCCGCCCGAGAAGCGCTGGTACGTCATCCACACGTACTCGGGATACGAGAACAAGGTCAAGGCGAACCTCGAGCATCGCATCGAGTCGATGGGCATGGACGACAAGATCTTCCAGGTCCTCGTGCCGATGGAGGATGAGATCGAGATCCGCCAGGGCCAGCGCCACACCGTGCAGAAGAAGGTCTATCCCGGCTACGTGCTGGTCGAGATGATCCTCGACCCGGACTCGTGGTACGTGGTCCGCAATACGCCTGGCGTCACCAGCTTCGTCGGGGGCGGCAACATCCCGGGTGTCCGGAGCGAGCCGATCCCCCTCGACGAGACCGAAGTCAAGCAGATCCTGCGGCAGATGGGCGTGGAGACGCCCCGCTACCGTGTCGCGTTCACGAAGGGCCAGAACGTCCGTGTCACCGACGGCCCGTTCGCCGAGTTCATCGGAACGGTGGACGAGGTCAACCCCGAGCGCAACAAAGTCAAGGTGCTGGTCAGCATCTTCGGCCGCGAGACACCGGTCGAGCTCGACTTCCTCCAGGTCGAGAAGCTGTAACCGAAAGGAAGCCCGAGTTCCGTGGCCAAGAAGATCCGCATTGTCCTCACGCTCCAGCTCAACGCCGGCAAGGCGACCCCGGCGCCGCCTGTCGGCACGGCACTCGGCCCCCACGGCATCAACATCGTCGAGTTCACCAAGTCGTACAACGAGAAGACCGCCGACAAGGTCGGTCAGGTGATCCCGGCCCAGATCACGATCTTCGAGGATCGTTCGTTCGCCTTCGTCCTCAAGACTCCGCCCGCTCCGTATCTCCTCCGCAAGGCGGCGGGGCTCGAGAAGGGGGCGGCCACCGCCGGACGCGAGAACGTCGGCAAGGTGACTCGCGACCAGATCCGCGAAATCGCCACGATCAAGCTCGCGGACCTCAACGCCAACGACATCGACGCGGCCATGGCTCAAGTCCAGGGAACGGCCCGGAGCATGGGTATCGAGGTCGAGGGCTAGCTCTACTCGCCGGCCGGCCGAGAGGCTGACCCGGCGGCTGCCGATCGCGAGGTCGGCGGCCACGCGCTCCGGTCGCGCGAAACCGGACGTTCACCCCGCGCCAGGGGGAGGTCGAGGCCCGGCTCGCCGGGCGGGACCGACGTAAGGAGATCGAAATGGCCGAACGCGGCAAGAAGTATCAGGACGCTGCCAAGCTCGTGGACCGGGCCAAGCTCTACAGCCCGGCCGAGGCCGCGGAGCTTGTCCGCAAGACCAGCTACGTCGGCTTCGACGCCAGCGTCGAGGCGCACCTGCGCCTGGGCGTGGACCCCCGCCACGCCGACCAGATGGTCCGTGGCACGGTCGTGCTGCCGCACGGCACCGGCAAAGTGGTCCGGGTCGTCGTCTTCGCTCAGGGCGAGAAGGCCCTGGAAGCTCTTCGCGCCGGTGCCGACGAGGTGGGAGCCGAGGATCTCGTCAAGAAGATCGAGGCCGGCTGGACCGACTTCGACGTCGCCCTGGCCGCCCCGGACGTGATGGGAATGGTTGGACGCCTCGGCCGCATCCTGGGCCGCAAGGGCCTCATGCCGAACCCGAAGTCGGGGACGATCACCTTCGACCTCGAGCGAGCCATCAAGGAAGTCAAGGAAGGCCGCGTCGAGTTCAAGGTGGACAAGGGCGGGATCATTCACGTCGCCTTCGGCAAGGCGAGCTTCGAGTCCCAGCAGCTCGTCGACAACCTGGCTACCTTGATGGACGCCATCAACCGAGCCCGCCCCGCCGGCGCCAAGGGCCAGTACCTGCGGACGCTGACCATCGTCCCGACCATGGGCCCTGGGATCAGGGTCGATATTCCGGCCGTTCTCGCGGTCGCCGCGGCGTCGTAGCGCCGCAACGGCGGCGCACCCACGCCGCCTACCATATGAGGCCGGGCCGCAGCGACGCGGACCCAGCCGGGCGACGAAGTGCCGCAAGGCGCCCGCCGCCACCTAACTGAATACGACGGACCGCCGCAGACAGCATGGGCCCGACGGGGCTCAATTCGCCGGCACCAAGCGTTGACAGGAGTGGCAACACTCCGCGATTGCCGGGCAATCGCCAAAGTCAAGGCCGCAGGCGCTGGCTCCATGCCGAGGCAGGGACCAAGCCTCCACCCGCGTGGGTGGGAGCGCCCCTGTGGCGACAAGCCGTCAGGGGCTTTGTGCTGAATCGGCCCAGCCGGCTCAGCACAGGCGGCACGCCGCACTTGCCAAGACGAGAAGCCAGAGGCTTCTCGTAAAGCGAATGCGGCTGGGCCGTATTCGCCCACCCGCCGCGTGCCGGCTGCGCGCAGTAGTCCAGGGAGGTATCCATGCCTACCGAGGCCAAGCGCGAGATAGTCGCGGCACTGACCGAGGAAGCTCGGTCGGCGACGGCGATGATCGTCTCCGAATATCGCGGCCTCAAGGTCTCCGAACTCGGCGAGATCCGTCGAAACCTGCGCAAGCAGAACGTCACGTACCACGTCGTCAAGAACCGGCTGATGAAGATCGCGGCACGAGAGGCCGGGGCGGAATCCCTCGCCATCCTGCTGGAGGGTCCTACCGCAGTCGCTTTCCTGAAGGGCGACGAGGGGGCTGCCGCGAAGGCGGTCCTCGACGCGTTTCGGCCGTACCGCGTGATCAAGATCACCGGGGCGGTGCTCGGCGATCGAGTGGTCAACGCCGATGGCGTCACTCGGCTCGCCCAGCTTCCGAGTCGCGACGTTCTGCTGGCCCAGGTCGCCGGCGCTATCGCAGCTCCGATGGCATCCGTGGCAGGTCTCTTCGATGCCCCGCTTCGGGACGTCGCAGGCCTGATCGGGGCCCTCGCCGACAGTCAGAGCGCCTGAGCGCGCCACAACCCGGCACACCCGCTCGGGCGGGCACGCCTCGAGCACGAAGGAGCAACTGAACAAATGGCAAAGCTGACCCAGGAACAACTGCTCGACGCCTTTGCGTCGATGTCCGTTCTCGAGCTCGCCGACTTCAAGAAGGCGTTCGAGGACAAGTTCGACGTCACCGCCGCTGCCCCGATGGCCGCCGCGGCCGTGGGAGCCGCGGCGGCCGCCCCGGTCGCGGCCGCCGCTGTCGAGGAGGAGCAGACCGAGTTCACGGCTGTCCTCACCGAGATCGGCCCGAACAAGATCCCGGTCATCAAGGTCGTCCGAGAGCTCACCGGTCTCGGCCTCAAGGAGGCCAAGGACCTCGTCGACGGCACGCCGAACCCGGTCAAGGAAGCTGTGAACAAGGACGAGGCTGCGAAGATCAAGGCCGCCCTCGAAGAAGTGGGCGCGAAGGTCGAGATCAAGTAGACTCGCTTCCGGATGCGGTGGGGCGGGGGAATGCCCGCCCCACGCGGTCGCCGGCTCGATGGCGATCGTGTCCGAGGTTGGGGTTGTATAGGCGTGCCCGCTTGACACCGGCTCAAAGCGCGGTATCCTACTCCTTCTGTGAGCGCGGCCTTCCCCCATTTCCTCCGTCAAGGAGCGGTTCATGCTGTCTGTCGCTGAATCCTCTCGCGCTTCCGCGATCGCGCCCCGCCGGCGGTATGCGCGAATTCCCGAAGTCCTCGAGATCCCCAACCTGATCGAGCTGCAGCTCAGTTCGTTCACCTGGTTCGTGGAGAAGGGGCTGCGGGAGCTGTTCGATGAGATCAGCCCGATCAAGGACTTCACCGGCAAGGTGATGGAGCTTCACTTCCTGGACTACGAGTTCGGTGCGCCCAAGTACGCCGAGCTCGAGTGCCGGACCAAGGACTTGACCTTCAGTCGGCCGCTGTACGTGAACGTCGAGCTCCTCATCAAGGAGACCGGCGAGATCCAGCGCCAGCGGGTCTACATGGGCGACTTCCCGTTCATGACGGACCAGGGGACGTTCATCATCAACGGCGCCGAACGCGTCGTCGTCAGCCAGCTCGTGCGCTCGCCGGGCGTCTATTACAGCGCGCTCGAGGATCCGACCAGTGGCCGGACCCTGTTCTCGGCCAAGGTGATCCCGAACCGCGGCGCCTGGCTGGAGTTCGAGACGAGCAACAAGGACCTCCTCTCGGTCAAGGTCGACCGCAAGCGCAAGATCGCCGCGACGACGCTGCTCCGAGCCGTGGGCTACGAGACCAACGACGAGATCAGCGGCATCTTCGCCACCGTCGACAGCGACCCGGAGCATCAGTACATCGCCTCGACGCTGGACAAGGACCTGACCAAGACCCAGCAAGACGCCTTGATCGAGGTCTACAAGAAGCTTCGCCCGGGCGACCCGCCGACCGGCGACAACGCCCGCCAGCTGGTCGAGAGCCTCTTCTTCAACTTCCGCCGCTACGATCTCGGCCGCGTCGGCCGGTACAAGTTCAATAAGAAGCTGGCCCCGGTGGCCGAGCGGATGGGGACCGAGCTGAACCGCGAGGAGCGGATCATCACCCGTGAGGACATCGCGGCGATCGTCGGTCACCTGATCGAGCTGAACCGCGGCCTCGGCACGCCGGACGACATCGATCACCTCGGCAACCGCCGCATTCGCGCCAACGGCGAGCTGATCCAGAACGCCTTCCGCGTCGGCCTCCTCCGGATGGAGCGCGTCGTCCGCGAGCGCATGACGATCCAGGAGATCGACAAGGCCACCCCGAACGCCCTCATCAACATCCGGCCCGTGGTGGCGGCGATGAAGGAGTTCTTCGGCGGTAGCCAGCTCAGCCAGTTCATGGACCAGACCAACCCTCTGGCCGAGCTGACCAGCAAGCGACGCCTCTCGGCCCTGGGCCCCGGCGGACTCTCCCGGGAGCGCGCCGGCTTCGACGTGCGCGACGTGCACCACAGCCACTACGGCCGCATCTGCCCGATCGAGACGCCGGAAGGCCCGAACATCGGCTTGATCGGATCGCTGGCCACCTACGGCCGCATCAACAGCTACGGCTTCATCGAGACGCCCTACCGCAAGGTGAAGCGCACGATCGCATGGAACGACCCCGACATCGGCCGCCACGTGGCCGGCGTGGACGTCGTCGGCAAGGATGGCAAGGTCATCCGCAAAGCCGGCGAGACGTTCAACGAGGCCGCGATCGCCGAGCTCAAGCGCCAGAAGGCGCAGGCCTTCCAGATTCGCCCCGTGGTCACCTCTGAGATCGAATACCTGGCCGCGGACGAAGAGGAGGAGCACCACGTCGCCCAGGCCAACGCCCAGCTCGACGCGGAAGGCCACTTCGTGCGCGACCGCATCCCGTGCCGCTACCGGGACCAGTTCCCGGAGGCCCGTCCTAATGCCATCGAGTACATGGACGTCTCGCCCAAGCAGGTCGTCTCCGTGGCCACGGCCCTCATCCCGTTCCTGGAGCACGACGACGCCAACCGCGCCCTGATGGGCTCGAACATGCAGCGCCAGGCCGTGCCGCTCCTGGAGCCGGAAGCGCCGATCGTGGGCACCGGCATGGAGTGGCGTGCCGCCCTGGACTCGGGTCAGGTCGTGATCGCCCGACGGCCCGGCGTCGTCACGAGCGTGACCGCCGACCGCATCCAGATCGAGACGGATGCCGGCGACCTGGACGAGTACCCGCTGCAGAAGTACGTCCGCTCCAACCAGGGAACGTGCATCAACCAGCGCCCGATCGTGGACGTGGGTATTCGCCTGGAGAAGGGCGATCCGATCGCCGACTCCAGCTCCACCGACCACGGCGAGCTGGCTCTCGGCCGGAACGTCCTGGTGGCGTTCATGAGCTGGGAAGGCGGCAACTACGAGGACGCGATCGTCATCAGCGAGCGCCTCGTCAAGGAAGACTTCTTCACCAGCATCCACATCGAGAAGCACGAGCTCGAGTCCCGCGACACCAAGCTCGGGCCCGAGGAGATCACCCGCGACATTCCGAACGTCGGCGAGGAGTCGCTCAAGGACCTGGACGAGGAAGGCATCGTCTACATCGGTGCCGAGGTCCAGCCGGGCGACATCCTGGTCGGCAAGATCACGCCCAAGGGCGAGACCGAGCTGACGGCCGAGGAGCGATTGCTTCGGGCGATCTTCGGCGAGAAGGCCCGCGAGGTGAAGGACTCGTCGCTCCGCCTGCCCCACGGCGAGCGCGGCAAGGTCGTCGACGTCCGCATATTCAGCCGCGAGGAAGGCGACGAGCTCATGCCCGGCGTCAACCGGCTGGTCCGAGTCTCCGTCGCGCAGAAGCGCAAGGTCAGCGTCGGCGACAAGATGGCCGGCCGGCACGGCAACAAGGGCGTCATCGCCAAGGTTCTACCGGTCGAAGACATGCCCTACTTGCCGGACGGGACTCCGGTCGACATCGTTTTGAACCCGCTCGGCGTGCCGAGCCGAATGAACATCGGCCAGATCCTCGAGACGCACCTCGGCTGGGCGCTCCACGAGCGCGGCATGAAGGCCGCCACCGCGGTCTTCGACGGCGCATCGGAGGAACAGATCCGGCAGGAGCTGCGCGACGCGGGGCTCCCCGAGAACGGCAAGATCATCGTCCGTGACGGTCGATCCGGCGAGCCGTTCGACCGACCGATCACGGTCGGCTACATCTACATGCTCAAGCTCCACCATCTGGTGGAGGACAAGATCCACGCCCGGTCGACCGGACCTTACAGCCTCATCACGCAGCAGCCTCTGGGCGGCAAGGCTCAGTTTGGAGGTCAGCGCTTCGGGGAGATGGAGGTCTGGGCGCTCGAGGCTTACGGCGCGGCGAACATCCTGCAGGAGCTGCTCACGGTCAAGTCGGACGACGTCATGGGTCGCGTCCAGACCTACGAGGCGATCGTGAAGGGCGAGGAGATCCAGGCGCCGGGCGTTCCCGAGTCGTTCAAGGTGCTCATCAAGGAACTGCAGAGCTTGGGGCTCAACGTCGAGATCCTC
>PLMA01000061.1 GCA_003141455.1 Chloroflexota bacterium
TCTGTTTCAGGCTAGCGTTCGCAGACGAAGCTCATCTGACTCAGGGTGATGCCGAAGAAGCCCACCAGAACCAGCAAGGGCAGATCCTCTCGACGAACCCCCACGGAGCCCTCACGTAGGCGCAGGACGACGAGGAGCGCCAGGCCGCCCACCCCCCAAAGCGGAAGACGGGAAAGGCGAGTGGCGCGATCTCGCTTAGTCCGAACTTGACGATCGAGTAGTTGAGCCCCCACAGCGTCACGGCCGTTAGCAGCAACAGGTCGGCGGACGCCGCCCGGGTCTCGGGCTCGGCGGCGTCGGGCTGGTGCGCCGCGGAGATTGAACGGCTAATGATCTGATACCCCCTACGTCCGGCGCTAGTGATGCGGCAACGCTGCCCGCCTGAGCAGGCTAAGGCGCGATTCGAGCTACTGTCGGGCAAGCGCTGTAGGACTCTCGCCCAATAAGGGCCAGGCTCCGCAGTCTTGGCCGGGTCGGCGCCCTGTCTGGCGCCATGGCGGGTCTACCGATTGCCCGGGAAGACCAGGCTGAGGGCCTCGCGCCCGCCAGGTTCCGGCCAACGCACGGTTACCATCTTCTGCTGCGTGAAGAAGCGGATGCCGTCCTCGCCGCGCAACTTGAGATCGCCGAAGGCGGAGCCTCGTGCGCCGCCGAATGAGAGGTACCCGGCCGGGACGGGGATCGGGACGTTGATCCCGATCATCGGCACGTCTGCCTCGAGCTCGAAGCGGCGGGCCGCTCCACCGTCGGTGGTGAAGATGGCCGTGCCGTTGGCGTACTGGTGGCCGTTTACCATCGCCATCGCTTCGTCGTAGGTCGTGGCTCGAACCATGCCGAGCACGGGCCCGAAGATCTCCTCGCGGTAGATCTCCATCTGGGGCGTCACGTGGTCGAAGAGGCTGGCGCCGAGAAAATAGCCCTCCGGATGATCGTCGAGATGAAACGGCCGGCCGTCGCGGACGAGGTCTGCGCCCTCGGCCACGCCCTTGCCGATCCAATCGACGATAGAGGCGCGATGCTCGGCCGAGTAGATCGGGCCCATGTCGACGTTGGGCTCCATTCCGGGGCCGATCTTGAGCCTGCCGATCCGATCGCTCACCAGCGGCAGCAGGCGGTGGGCGGCGTCGCCGACCGCGATGACCAGGGTCTGGGCCATGCAGCGCTCGCCGGCCGAACCAAAGCCCGCCGCGACGGCTGCGTCGGCGGCCAGCTCCATGTCGGCATCGGGGAGCACGACCATCGCGTTCTTGGCGCCGGTGTAGGAGCCGACCCGCTTGCCATTCTTGGTGCCGGTCTCGTAGACGTAGCGGCCGACCGGCGTGGATCCGACGAACTGGATCGCGTCGATGCCCGGGTGTTCCAGGATGGCGCCGACTGCCTCGCGCCCGCCGTAGACGACGTTGAAGACGCCGTCGGGCAGCCCGGCCTGCTTCCATAGCTCGGCCTGGAGCTGCGTCGCCCCGGGTGTATGGCTGGAGGGCTTCCACACGAAGGTGTTCCCGCACGCGAGCGCGATGGGATAGATCCACATCGGGACCATCACCGGGAAGTTGAACGGGGTAATGCCCGCGGCCACGCCGAGAGGCTGGCGGATCGTGTGGGCGTCGACGTTGGTCGAGACGTTCGGCGTGTTGAGCCCGGCAAGATGGACCGGCAAGCCGCATGCGAACTCGACCGTCTCGAGACCGCGCATGACCTCGCCCAGGGCGTCGGGGAAGGTCTTGCCATGGTCGCGGGTGATGAGCGCCGCCAGCTCCTCGCGGTGGCGATAGACGAGCTCGCGGAACGCGAAGAAGATCTGCGAGCGGGCCATCAGCGGCGTGTCGCGCCAGGCCGGGAATGCCCGCCGGGCGGCGGCGACGGCGGCGTCGACCTCGGCGGCCCCGCCACGGGGCACTCGTGCGATCACGGCACCAGTCGAAGGATCGTGGACGGGCCCGGTATGCTCGCGAAGGACCTCGACCGGGCGGCCGTCTATCCAGTGGCTCATGATCGGGGCGGTGGCCGCCGCCGAGGCGCCAACGCTGGCGATTGACGTCATGACTGTACCTCCCAAGGATCGAGTTGGTCACACGATCTGGGCTCCTCTGTCCGAAGCCCCGTTGTTGATCGCGCTTTGTATAGAGATCGAGTGCTCCGAACCCTAGCGCGCAACGGCCGAACCTTTGAGTTTCAGCGCGCCGTGCGCCGCGTCCACGATGTCCTGGACCGACATCCCATGGCGATCCAGCAGCTCGAAGTACGGGCCACAGCCTGCGAATTGATCGCGCAACCCAACCCGCTTAACGGGCACGGGCCGCGCATCGCAGACAGCTTCGGCCACGGCGGCTCCGAGGCCGCCGATTATGCTGTGCTCCTCGGCCGTGACAATGGCGCCCGTTTCCTCTGCCGCCGCAACGATCGTCTCGACGTCAAGCGGTTTGAGGGTATGCATGTCAATGACGCGGGCTGAAATACCTTCGACCGCGAGCGACGCGGCCGCATCCACACAGCGACTGACCATGAGGCCGGTGCCTATGAGGGTTACGTCGTCGCCGGACCCAACCAGTTCTGCCCGCCCGATGACTGGCTGGTGCGTGGACCCGAAGACGGCTGGAACGTCGTTCCGGTTGAACCGGAAATAGACGGCGCCGTCCCACTCCGCCACCTGCGGCAACAGCTTTCGCAACTCCTCGCAGTCGGCCGGGGCAACCACGGTCATGTTGGGCAGGCTGCGCATTATCGCTATGTCGCTAATGGCGTGATGGGTGGGTCCTTCCGTAAAGGGCGACAGGCCACAGTAGCCGGCCATGATCTTCACGTTCGCTCGCCCGTAGCAGCAGTGGGTCCGGATGGGCTCCAGCGCACGGGTGGCCAACAGGAACGCAAACGTGTTGGCGAATGGGACCTTTCCGGCGTAAGACAGGCCGACGGCGACGTCGATCAACGATTGCTCCGCGATGCCTACGTTGTAGAAGCGCGCCGGGAACTCGTTGGCGAACATGTAGCTGAAGTCGGAGTTGGAAACGTCGGCCGAAAGCGCGACGACGTCGGGGCGCGCACGGCCCAACTCAACGAGAGCGTGCCCGAAGGCCGTGCGCATGTGTTCTAGCTCGCCCATACCGCCATCCCTTGCTGCAACTCCCCAAGCGCCTGCTCGTATTGCTCCTTGGTGGGCACGCCGCCGTGCCACCGGTTGTCGTACTCCATGAAGCTGACGCCTCTACCCTTCGTCGTTCGCGCGATGATCACGCTCGGCTGCGCGTGTACTTCGTCCGAGCGATCGAGAGCCGCTAAGACTTCCGCGACGTTGTGGCCGTCTATCTCCTGGACGTGCCAGCCGAACGCGTGCCACTTGTCTGCCATCGGCTCGTGGGGCATCACATCGGCTGTCGCGCCCGTCTGCTGGATCCCGTTGTAGTCAAGGATGGCGACGAGGTTGCCCAGGTGATACTTGGCGGCTGACATCACGCCTTCCCAGATCACACCCGCATCGATCTCCCCGTCCCCAAGCAGCACGTAAACGCGAGCGCGTGAAGCTCGCCCGGATGGCGCGCTTGTGGCCGACGGTTTGGGAACCTCGCTACAGAGAGCCAGCGCCATCCCGGCTCCGATCGCGACGCCGTGCCCAAGTGGCCCGGCCACGATCTCGACGCCCGGGACCTTCCGGTCAGGGTGACCCATCAGTCGAGTGCCGGCTTTACGGAAGGTCGCTAGCTCGTCCACGGAAAAGAACCCGCGGCGGGCGAGAGCGGCGTAAAGCACGGCCGACGCGTGACCCTTTGACAGCAGGAATCGGTCCCGCTCGGGCCAGTCGGGCCTCTCGGGATCGATGCGCAGATGGTGGAAGTACAGGGAGGCCATGATCTCAGCGGCTGAGAACGCACCTCCGATGTGACCGGCCTGCGCTCCGTAGACCATCTCCAGGACATCCAGGCGGAGCCTCTGAGCGGTGCGTGAGACGTCCCGCACCAGCGCCTCGGAGTGGAAGTTCATCGCTTGAGTCGCCTCCTTGCGTGCTCGTTCAGTCGGCGAATGTCAGAGCGCCGGTCGTCGAAGAAACCCGGCGGACGTAGTCCAGAGATAGCGGGGCCTGGTCTCGGAAGCGGGTGAATGAACACTCGAGAGCGAGTCCACCGGTATACGGAATAGCGCTCAAATAGGTGAAGATCGTGGGGAAGTCGAGGTTTCCCTCCCCCGGCGGAACCCGGCCCACGTCTGCCAGCTGAACGTGCCGCAAGTCGGCTCTGGCTTCGGCAAGGTGCCAGACCGGTTCGTCCTCCAGGTGCATGTGATAGACGTCGCCGACAACCCCAAGGTTTGGCAGAGAAAGCGATCGAACCAGGGCCAGCGCGTCGTCCAGGGAGTTGATCATGTTCGATTCGGTGCGATTCAGGGGCTCGAGCGCGAGCGTGAGGCCGGCTTTCGATGCCAGCTCGACAGCCTCGACGAGAAAGGAGATGAATTGGCTCCGGGCTCGCTCCTTGGAAAAGCCGGCCGGTATCCTCCGAGCGTCACCGCTGCCCACGACAATGATCCGGCCGCCGAGCGAGTTCGCCCTCTCGAATGCGGTTGACACCCAGCGGCGAACTGCACTCAGATCGACGCTGGGCCCGACCACCTTCATATCGCGCGGCAGAAGGAAGGCGAATGTTTCTGCGGGGATCGCGGCCGCCTCGACCAGGCGGGCGGTTTCGAGGAACTCGCTTTGTGAGCCGCCCGGATGGAGCTCGGCGACCCGCAGTTCGAGGAAGTCGAAACCGATCTCCCCTGCGAGCCGAGCGCTCGTCACCGGGACGGAGCAGCCTATCCGAATCATCGAGTTCCTGTTCTCCCGAGGTGCCTGCCGGCTCAGCGCGTAGCGCCGACGGCATGCCTGGCTTCGAGCGCCCTGGCCAACTCGCGATCGGCCAGCGTGCCTACGCCCAGCAGCTCCCAGACGCCGGGAAACTGCAGGACCGGATCGACGATGCTGGCGTCTATGAGCGAGACGATCTCCGTCATAGATCGGTGCGCCACCGCCGTCAGCTGCGCAAGCATGTCGCGGCCTTCTTGCTGGACCTCCCGCCGATGAGGCGGATACCCGACCTCACTCGCTGAGGCGAACAAGCTCTGAAACATCAGCTGGAGATTGACCTCCCCGGCCCACCCGTAGCCCTGATTCAGACTTAGCGAGACACAGTTGCCGACGTTGACCCGGGCAAACAGCCAGGCGTCCAGCGGCTCAGTGACCAAGCCGCACACGACGTGTGGGTACTGCAGGACGGCATTGAAGAAACCCTGACCGGTGCCGCAACCGCCAACCAGGTAATCAGCGCGACCTGCGTTGAGAAGGAGTGCCCCCAGGAATGCCGTCTGGATGTAGTTGAGCGGCGGATCGTCCGGACTCTTCATCCCCGCGTTGACGATCTCGAACTGGAACGGACTGAGGGCCTCGATGATGTCTCCGTTGCGTCGGGCGGCGCTAGATTCCGTAACGACTGCGACTCGCATGACGATCCTCCTGATCCGACCAGAGCGACCGGCGAGAGAGCCGCGATCGACGTTGTCGGGGGTACATTCAGTTGGCTGCCGTAGGTTCGGGCCCGAGGCCGAGCAGTTCCGCCGGCACCTGCTGGGCCATGGTCCTGACTTCTGCCGGATCCATGCCCATGACGATCAGCCGGCCCGCGAATTCCCGGAAGGATTCGGATGGCGGCGGCAGCAGAATCTGACCGGAGTCGGTCGTCATACAGCAGCGGTCGACTCCGAACGACCGAGCCTCATCGATCAACTCCCTGAAGTCGACGTCGGGTTCGCCCCACAACGTCCCGATAGCGTTCCATCCCCACTCCACAACGGCTCCGTGGTCGAGCATCCACTTTCTTTCGTCGACCAGCGCCCTGTCCGGATGGAGGTGCGACAGGATGGTGCGAAGGCCGCGTCTGTTGGCCTCCTCGACTAGTACCCGATCTTCGGGGCGGCGAACGTGGCCGGTGGCGACGACCTGGTTGAACTGCTGGGCAAGATCCAGGATCTCCTGCATCGGCCTGACCATCTTGCCTCGCTCGTCGATGAGACTGATTCCCTCCTGGTCCGATCGTGCGCCGAAGACGGTCGCCGCGCCCGCGCGACGCGCCGCCTCCACGTCCGAGCGGGAGTGAGTAGTTGGCCCCATGACGATCCGGCAGCCAAGCCTCGCTGCCACTTCCGCATGGAACGGGTTCAGAACGTCGCCTTCCTGGTAGTTCAGGACGGTCATGCCGAAGACGTGCAGGTTCGGCACGAGAGGCTGAAGGACGCGTGCTAAGCCTGCGGTCGGCCAGTAGTGGGCCTTGAGGACGATGGCCGCCATGCCCGCCTTCTCGGCGTCGTGGACGGTCTCCAGTGCGTCAAGCCGCCGCGCGAGCGCCAGGTTCTCGGGCCTGACGTCGGGACCGAAGTGCACGTGCATGTCTACCGCGCCATGCATGATCAGGTCCAGGGTCGGCGAGAATTCGTCCATCGTGACGGCCGCGGATCCCACCATTTCTCCTTCCTCCACGTCTTCTTAGGAGTCTGCGGTCTTGGTCAACGCAACCCTCAGACGCCAGCGACGCCTCGAAGGATCGCTTCGTTTCGCAGGCATCGTTCTATGCCTCGCGTCTGGTCGACGTCGAGGCTCTGGCAATCAGAGTCGGCTCCAGGACGACTTGGACGGGGGCTTGAGAGCTGCCGGCGAGTTGGTCGACCAACAGCCGCACGGCGCGCCGTGCCATCTCTTCGATCGGCTGCGCGACAGACGTCATGGCGATGAGGGGCGAGCGGGCTATTGGGGTGTCGTCGAATCCTGCGATGGCGATGTCTCCGGGGACTGCGACGTTCGATTCCCTTAGCGCAGCCCACGCCTCCAGCGCGATCATGTCGTTCGCACCGATGATCGCGCTGGGGAGGTTACCGTCCATGATCCAGCGCTGGACGGCTCGAGCCCCACTGTCCACTCCGAACGCACCTTCCGAATGAATCGGTTGCAGCTGTGCGGCCGTCATTGCCGCTGCAAAACCGGCCAGTCGATCCTGGCTGTTGGAAGCCCACTCGGGGCCGCTGATGAAGCCAATCCGGCGATGTCCGAGCCCGATCAGATGATTGGTCAGGGCGATGGATCCGGCGCGGTTGTCCGAGACAACGTAGCTGACGACTACCGACGCCGGACGCCGATTGGTGAAGACGATGCGATGGCTCGCGCCGAGCGCCGCGAGCACCTCGTTCTCGTCGAGCCCGACCGAGGCGTGAATCACCCCATCGACGCGGTCGTGGAGCCGTTCGACGAAGTCGACCGACTCGGCCGTCTGATCGTCGGTATTGCAGACGACCACTCCAAGACCGTGGTTGAGAGCTTCTTGGCCGATGGCTTTGGCAAGCCTCGGGTAGAAGGGGTCATCGAGGTCGCTGACCAGCAGCGCGATGGTCCGAGTGGCGCCGGCCACAAGGGCACGAGCCAGGAACGAGGGCCGGAAGCCGAGCTTCGCGATGACGTCCTCGATCTTGGCACGCGTCTCGGGGCTCACCTCGCCTTTGTCCCGGACTACCCGTGAAACCGTGGACACGGAAACCCCAGCGGCGCTGGCAACATCTTCCATGGTCGGGTTCCGACGGTCGGCCTGAATCGGCGGCGGAAGCGCCGCCTTTGTTCGACTCCTGGCACGCTCCGATGACCGTCCGCGCTCCGATGAACCCTGGATTTGCCGGGTAAGTGAACTCATGCCAGTCCCCATGTGCCTGGTCGGAAGGCACCTTTGCGGCGGCTTTCCAGTGGTTTCATGTCGCCGAGCTCACTCGCCCTCCTCCCACTTGAAGCTGAGTAGTCCATAGGGTCGGAATGTGAGGAGCACGAGCAGCATCCCGAACGCAAAGACGGTGACGAGATTGGCGGCAACGTACCGTCCCACGAGAGCCTGCGTCACTCCAATCACGAGTCCGCCGAGCAATGCGCCGTTCAGGCTGCCAAAGCCTCCCATGACAGCGGCGATGATCCCGAACACCCCGAAGGTGAGCCCCTGGTCCACAGAGGCGTATTGTGCGGGCGCGATCATCGTGCCACCCAAGCCGCCGATGAACGCGGTTATGGTCATTGCGATCGCTCCGATGCGCTCGGCGGAAATGCCCAGGAGCTCGCTGGTTTCGCGGCTGGCCGCCACTGCTCGCATCGATCTCCCGAACGTGGTGAATCGAAGCATAGAGCCGAACGCCGCGATCAGGATGAGCGTCCCAACGATGACGACCGCGTACTGTCCGTCGATGTCGCTGCCGGCAATGTGCAGAGTAAGTCCCGGCACCCATGACGGAACCGTCTCGGGCGACGAACCGAACAGGAAGAGCGAAATGTCGCCCATGATCCCGCTGAAGACGATTGAGCAGAGAAGCACGACATACGGGGGGCACTTACGTCGCCACAGGGGCAGGACGACGACGTTCCACAGCAGGAAGCCTATCCCGGCAGTGATCAACGCGCTGCCTGCGATGGCTAGGGGATAGGGAAGGCCTGCCTTTTCAAGCAGCCACCAGCAACAGAGCGCCCCGAAGACGACATAGCTTCCCTGGGCGAAATTGACGACACCGATGGTCCGGTATTCGATCGAAAACCCGACGGCTATAAGGGAGAATACGCATCCGACGGCGATACCGATGACGAGGATCGTGATCATGCGCCCGCCTCTGTCTGCGCTCGTTGTGTGCCCAAATACGCTTCACGGACGGCCGGGTTTTCGTAGATCTTCGCGGCATGATCCGAGGCGAGTATCTGGCCCAGGTTCATCACGGTGACTTGCTCGCATACGCCGAACACGAACGGAACATCGTGGTCGACGATCAGCACTCCCGTGCCAGTCGATCGAATCCCTTGAATCAGGGCGGAGAGTCGAGCAGCCTCGACACGATTGAGCCCGGCCGCCGGCTCATCGAGGAGTAATAGTTGCGGCTCGAGCACCATCGACCGCGCGATCTCCAGGAAGCGCAGTTTACCGAAGGGTAGATCGCCCGCGTCCGTGTTAGCGTCGTCGGCCAGCCCAAAACGCTCGAGAATCATCTGGGCCCTCTCGGCCATACCCCGCTCCTCCCGGCGCAAAGCGGAGGTCCGCACGAGGGCGGCCAACACACCGCCATGGTATCGAGTGTGCATTCCAACAAGGATGTTCTCGAGGGCGGTGAGTCCGACGAGAGGCGTCGCTTTCTGGAACGTTCTTGCGATCCCGACCTGGGCGATTGCCTCGGGTGTCATCCGATTCAAATCATGTGCCCCGAACCGGATGTCCCCAGAATCCGGGCGAAGGAACCCCGTTACAAGCCCGATGACGGTCGACTTGCCGGCTCCATTCGGGCCGATCAGGCCGTGGATCTGCCCCAACATCACGGAGAAAGAAGCGTCCTTGACCGCCGTGACGCCGCCAAACGCCTTCGATACCTGAGTTAGCACGAGCCCTTCCGGTGTGGAGCCGGGCTCAACTGTGCCCGCGCTAGTCATAGTCGCGCCTCAGTCGCCTCTGCACCCAGAGCGGCAGGATCCTCTCGACCGGTGCATATTGCCGTCCTCGGCCCATGATCCCATTGGGGCGTAGAACAATGATCGCAATCAAGAGCGCAGAGAAAACGAGGTGCTGGAATTGCTCCAGCGAGCCGATGAGCTGGGGAACGACGATGTAGAACACCGCGCCGACCAGCGGCCCCGCAATCGATCCTCGCCCGCCGGCATACACGATCAAGTAGATCGTCATGATCAGCCCGATATCGAAGATGTCGGGCGCGACGTACTGCTGGAACTCAACGTACAGCGAGCCGGCCAGTGAGGCCATTACGGCCGCGATGGCCAACGTCAACAGTTTGTATTTGCGCGCATCAATGCCGAGGCTGCGCGCCACGTCTTGGTTGGTAGAGATGGCCCGCCAGGCACGACCCACGTGGGACTTGAGGAGGGATATCTCGACCAGGAATGCCCCGATGCACACGCCCCATGCGAGCAAATAGATAGGTATTGGGTCGAGGAACGACACTCCGGCGAAACGGAGCGGAGGCACCCCGGCGATACCCAGAGGCCCATTCGTCAGCGACGCGGCAGCCAACAGAAAGGACGGCGTGCCGAGTGCGAGCGCGAACGAGGCCATGCCGAAGTAGTGGCCACGCAGCCGCAGCAGCGGTATCCCGATCAGGAGTGCGCCGATCGCCGCCAACACGGCCGAAAAGATCATCGCCAGCCAGGGATCCACGGCCAGCTTCGTTCCGAGGATCGCGCTTCCATAACCGCCGACGGCCATGAACGCGCTCTGTGTGAAGCTGATTTGACCGGCGTACCCCAGCATGATGTTCAGGCCGATGGCGGCGGTCGCGAATAGCGCCACCACCGTCATGTTGTACATCCAATAGGGCGACCCGCCGACCAGTACCGCCACAGCGACGGTGCCGCACAGCAAGAACGCCATTTCCTCACTACGTCCACGGAGGCTGATCATTGCGCGGCGCCCACGCCACCGAGGTACAGCTCTGCCAGCTGTGCCTCGGTAGGCCGCTGTCCGAGAGCCCTGTAGACCACCCTTCCACTCTGCAGGACCAGGGTTGTATCGGGAATCCGATCCAAAGGCACAGCTTTCTGCTCCACTAGGATCATGGCCAATCCGTTGCTATTGAGCTGATCCAGCACGTCGTACACGCGCGCCGTCGGGATCGGGGCTAGCCCGAGTGACGGCTCGTCTAGGAGCAAGACCCGGGGCTTGGAGAGCAGGCCCCGGGCTACGGCCAGCATCTGCATTTCGCCGCCACTCAGCGTGCTGCAGTCCTGTTCGAGCCGGCTGGCAAGCGGCGGAAAGAGCTCCAATACCATCTCTAAATCAGACTGGGAGTCCGACTGCCGAGCCCTTCCCGCCGCGTGCCTCCCCAGGTCGAGGTTGTCGCGGACCGTCAGCCCGGGCAATGTCCCTCTTCCTTCAGGAATCAGACAAATGCCCTGTTTGACTCTCGAATGGGCCGGAAGCCAGGTCACGTCTTTGCCACCAAGCCGAACGCTCCCTGAGTGAGCTGGCACGGCTCCGGCAAGTGCCTTGACCAGGCTGGTCTTGCCGGCCCCGTTCGGCCCCAGTACCAGCACGAGACCCCCCTGTCGAAGAGAAAACGAGAGCGGTTCCAGGGCGCGGATGTGCCCGTAGTGAACGGACACATCCACGACACTGAGCAACTCTTGATCGGTTGGCCCCTGAAAAGGAGGCACGCGAGTCCCTCTACTGCGCCGGCTACTGCGCCGGAATTCGATAGACGATGGTCAGCGTTGTGCCTGTGTACTGGCCAGCTACCAAGGCTGTTGGAACACTGAGCTGTCCGCTGTGGTCACTGGCCGAGTAGTGGAACAGCGTCTGCGCCCCTTGCACCTCGGTTGTCTCGAGCGCCGCACGGAGCGCGTCGCCACGAATGGCGTGTGAGGTATTGATGGCCTTGGCCAGTATCTGGACCGCGTCCCAACCGTCTGCGGCGTTGCTGATCAAGCTTGGGTCGCCGCCTGTGTTGAGCCACAGGTTCCGGAAGGTTTCAGTCACAGGCTTGAGAGAGGTGTCTGGGATGTCCGGATAGTACTGGAGCGGCGAAGCGACGACGTAGACCTTGGAGTACGCCGCCGACGCTGCCTCAAAAGTCGTCGTGTTGTCGGGCGCTTCGATGAGCGGAACGCCAAGATTGACCGTTGTGGCGGCCTTCGCCATCACGATGTGCGGCGATCCGGTCAAGAAGTCGAGCACCGCATCGGGTTGCGCATCTTTGACTTTGGACATGAAGGCCGAGAGGTCAGTCGAGTTGGTGTCGATCGCCTCGTTGAGTACGACCTGCATCCCCAGGGCCTGTGCCTTGGCAACGATGGCCTGCGAACCGAGCTGCCCGTACGGTGTGTTCGACCAGACAAAGGCTATCTTCTTGGCGTGCAGGAGGTTCGAGGCAATGGCCAGTTCTGCACCCATTTGCTTCTGCCAGAAGACGGTCGCGACAAAGCACCAAGTCGGATCGGCAGGCAGCTGCGAGAGCATGATCAGGGGAACTTGTTTTTGCGCTAGCAAGGGCGCGATCGCGGCTGTCTGAGCCGATGACGCACCATTGAGCAGCACGTTCACGTTGTACTGGTTGATGAGTTGGTTGACGACCGTCACACCTGTTGGCGCAGACGAAGCCATGTCGACGATGTGCAGCTGAACCGGGTGGTTATCGATACCCCCGGCATTGTTGTAGCTCGCCACGGCGAGCTTGACGCCTTCGACCCAGGCTTGATCGCCGGCGGCGAGATAGCCGGTAAGCCCAACCGACATGCCTACTTGAATGGGCTCCCCGGGGGTAGGCACCGGGGTGGGTGTGGCGGGTGCCGGCGTCGCGCCAGCGACCGTCGGCGTTGCGGCGGGGGGGACCGTCGGCGTTGCGGTCGCCGTGGTGCTGCTGCAGGCAGCCAGGACTAACGCGACGACCAGCGCCAAGACCGGTCGGACGCGGCTCCAAATCGGGTGCTTGTTCACTTCTCTGTCCTCAACTTGCGATGCGAAGACCTTGACCGTTGAGATAGCTCCTCACCGTCTGAGCGGGACTCAGTTAGGGGTGGTCTCATAGGCCGCTCCTCTGGTCGTTGGGAAAGGACGGACCACGGAACTCGGTACCGGAGTGCAGAAGGGTGCGCACGCTTGCCATATGCCAGGCCCGGTTTTCCGCTTCAGGTCACGACCTAGCTCGATAGGACTCGCGGCTCCCCATCGCGGGATTGCCGACGCAGGCGATGCTAGCACCGCCTTCCTCCTTGTCAAGGGTCGGACGTTCCGATATCGTTACCGGTAGCGTTACTGGAAACGTAACCGGCAGCGATACCGGTTCCGTTCCCGGCACCGCATTCGGCCTAGCGGAAGGCCGTGCGAGCTTGGTCCCAATCGGCCTGGAGCGGCATATCGTTCCCTTTGAGACACTGGCTCTGCGGGCGGCTCCACAAGAGGACCGGTTTTTCAACCTGACCGCCGACCGGACAGACGAGAAGGGCAAGGATCTTGAACGCACAGCTGTTTCGCAGCCGAGGAGATTGACTTGACTCCGCGACGCAGGCTCGGTCAGACGGACATGGAGATCTCGAGCGTTGGCCTCGGGTCTTGGGCGATTGGCGGTCCATGGGCGTTTGGATGGGGTCCCCAGGATGACGAGGCTTCCATCCGGGCGATACAGGAGGGAGTCGAACGAGGCATCAACTGGGTGGACACAGCACCGGTCTACGGGCATGGCCACGCGGAGGAAGTCGTCGGGCGAGCGATCCGAGCCCTCCCAGCCGATCGGCGGCCTCTCGTGTTTACGAAATGCGGGATGGTGTGGGGCGGCAATGCCGATCCTTCCGCCAGATCGGTTCGAAATCTCAGTCCGGACTCGATAAGAAGGGAGGTTGAGGACTCTTTACGACGCCTCGGCGTCGAGCGAATCGATCTCTATCAATTCCATTGGCCCGATCAGACCGGCGTTCCAGTCGAGGAGTCCTGGGCGACCATGGGCAACCTCGTGCAGGAAGGCAAGATACGCGCGGCAGGGGTTTCCAACTTCAGCGTCGATTTGCTCGAGCGGGCCGAAGCCGTCCGCCACGTGGACTCTCTCCAACCGCCCTTCTCGCTGATCACCCGATCGACAGCGTCTGATCTGCTCCCGTGGGCGCGGAAGCACGGGACCGGAGTCATCGCCTATGCACCCATGCAGAACGGCCTCTTGACCGGTGCATTCTCAAGCAGTCGTGTGGCAGACCTCGCGGACGATGACTGGCGCAAGCGCGACCCGCAGTTCACCGAGCCCCAGTTGTCGCAGAACCTTGCGCTCGTCGAGAGCCTTCGAGCCATCGCCGAGCGTCATCAATCCTCGCTCCCTGCGGTTGCGATCGCCTGGGCGTTGGCATGGCGTGGCGTGACCGGAGCCATTGCGGGGGCTCGATCGCCCGAGCAACTCCGAGGTTGGATAGGCGCGATGGAGCTGGAGCTGTCCATGGCTGACCTCGACGAGATCGGGATCGCTATCGCGCACACAGGCGCCGGAAACGGCCCCGTCAGGCCGGAACTCGACGCGTGATCAACGGCGCTAGCGCTCCGGAGCCAGCGCCGTTGATCACGCGTCGAAACTCATAGGAGGCATAGGATGCAACACTTGCGACCGGTGACATTTGAGCCGGTCCCGTCCACCGAGTTTTCGTCGACCATCCTGGCAGACCGCACCAGTGGAGTGGACGGCTGCATGGTCCTTATCACGTGCGTGCCCCCCGGGAGAGGGTCGCCAGACGGAACTCACATCCATCCCTCCGATCAGCTCTACTACGTGCTGGAGGGCTCACTGAACGTTGAGCTGGACGGCCGCGCGTTCGTTGTCGGCCCCGATTCCCTCGTCATCATCCCAGCTGGCATACCTCATCGGAACTGGAATCAGGGTTCCGCGGAAGAGCGCCATCTCGAGCTGATCGTGCCGCATGTCGCAGACGGACAACCCGTGACAATCGCCCCAGGCACGGGGCCTCAGGTACGACCGGCTACTGTCCTCGATACGAAGGACTGCGTTCGCCGGCTCGATCGGAGCCTGTTCGACGCTGATAACTGGGACACGCAGATGCTCGCCAGCCGCTCGTCCGGGCTGAAAACCTGTTGGTTCTATGTGGGACGTGTCCCATCTGGACAAGGCGGCCCGGGGCATCACATTCACCCATTCGACCAGTTCTACTTCATTCTGGAGGGAGAGCTGCATCTGGACATAGGACTGCAGACCATAGTAGCGGGCACCAACACGCTCGTGGTTCTGCCTGCCGGTTTGGCGCATCGACAATGGAACGAAGGCCCGAAGCCCGAGATGCACATCTGCTTTGGAGTGCCGGAGCCAGAGTCGGGCGCGCCGCTCGACGTCCCGTTGACATTCGGCAAGCCCGAAGGGCAAGCGACCTGAGCCAGCTGGCGGCGATGCCACCGCGTCGAGGTTTGCCGCACGCCATGTCTCCCCGAACATTGGGCGGCTGATGTGATTGGAGATACCTGCCAGCCGCAGGAAAGGAGCACGCCATGAGGCTCGCGACCTTCGAGACCGCCACCGGGCCTCGGTTGGGTGTCGTGCGGGACGCGACCTTGCTGGAGTTGCCCGTGGATCGAGGCTGGCCAACCTCGATGCGTGCCCTCGCTGGCGCCGGCAAGGAGACCTTGGACGAGCTACGCCGCTGGTCGGAAGTGGCAAGCCCAGATGGCGGACTGCCCGTAGGCCAGGTTCGCCTGCTGGCGCCGATACCGAATCCGGGCAAGATCGTCGCGATCGGCCTCAACTACGCCGACCACGCAGCCGAGGGCGGGGTCGAGGTACCTGCCAGACCGTTGGTCTTTGCCAAGTTCACAAGCTCGGTGATCGGGCCCGGCGAGTCAATCGCCTGGGACCGAGCGCTAACCGACCGGGTCGATTACGAGGCCGAACTGGGCGTCATCATCGGTTCCCGCGCCCGTCTTGTCGGCCGGAGTGAAGCTCTCGAGCACGTGTTCGGCTACACGTGCCTGAACGACGTTTCCGCCCGCGACCTTCAGGAGGGCGACGTCCAATGGGTTCGTGCGAAGTCGCTCGACACCTTCTGTCCCTCCGGGCCATGGATTGTGACTGCGGATGAGATCCCGAAGCCCGATGAGCTGCGACTCGAGTGTTCTGTCAACGGCGAATTGCGTCAATCCGCGTCCACCGGGGACATGTTCTTCAACGTACCGACCCTCATCGAAGCCTTGAGCCACGCCTTCACGCTCGAGCCGGGAGACATCATCGCGACTGGTACACCGGCCGGCGTCGGCGCCTCCCGCAAACCCGCGACATTTCTGAGCGATGGCGATGAGGTCGTGGTTCGCATCAGCTCGATCGGCGAGCTGCATAACACCTGCCGCGTGCGCGGCAGACCTTCTACAGAGTGAGGTCGCAGGTGTGCAAGGAGAGGTTCAAATGAGGGCAGCTACGCTCTTCGGCGCTCGCGACCTCCGCGTCGTGGAAACCGAAGACGCCATCCTAGGTCCGCAGGATGTGCGGGTCGCCGTTGCTCGCGTCGGCTTGTGCGGATCCGATACGCACTTCTTCGCCCATGGGCGCGTGGGTGCCTTCGCCCTCGATGGGCCACTCGTCATCGGTCATGAGGCGTCCGGAGTTGTCGTCGAGGTCGGAGGCCAAGTCCACAACGTTCGAGTAGGCGACCGGGTCGCCATGGAGCCGGGACGGCCGTGCGGGACGTGCCCGGCGTGCCGGGATGGCGGCTACAACCTGTGTTCCAAGATCGAGTTCCCGGGTCTGCCTCCCAACCCCGGTTTTCTCGCGGAGCGCGCCGTCATTCCCGAGCGTTGCGCCCACCCCATTCCATCGGACATCACACTCGAAGACGGCGCACTTCTCGAACCGCTGTCGGTTGCCCTGTGGGCGAACTCGCGGGCGCCCGTCCCGTTCGGTGGTCGGGTACTCGTCGCCGGAGCCGGGCCGATTGGTCTGCTGGTAGCCCGGGTTGCTCGAGCGGCTGGGGCCGCTGAGGTGACTGTCGCGGACTTGGACTCGGCGAGGGTCGCTGCGCTGGCGGGGGAACCACTGGTCACTGCGGTCGACGTATCGAAGGGATGGGGGGGGATCGACGACACCTTCGACCGCTACTTCGAGTGCACAGGCGCGCCGGAAGCTCTCACAGAAGGGCTCAGGCATCTCCGCAGGCACGGCTGGGCGGTCGTCGTTGGCATACCACCTAGCCCCGAGATGATGATTCCAGCTGCCCCGATGCGCTTCCGCGAACTTTCCATCACCTATTCGTTCCGATACGCAGACACATGGCCGACGGCAATCGACGTCGTTGCTCGTGGCATCGTGCGGGTGGACGACCTGGTCACAAGCCGCTACAGGCTGGACGATGTCACGGCCGCGTTCCGCGCCTGCCTTGATCACCAAGCCGGCGTTAAGGCAATGATGCTCGTGGGTTCGGTCGACGAGCCTTGACAGATGAAAGGCGCGACATGGCAATCGCAGGCGAGGAATACCGACAAGCCCGGGAGATAAGCGGCAAGACCCGGGTATATGCACACCTCGCGCACCCCAGCGGCCATGTCCGTGCCCCTCAGGTCTTCAACAGGGCATTCCGTGCGCGAGGTATCGATGCGGTCACCGTATCCATCGACGTGGCCCCGGATGATCTGCACGCGATGGTTAGCGGACTGCATGGGTGGCGCAACCTGGCCGGGATCGGGGTGACGACTCCCCACAAGGAAACCATCGTGGCTGAAGTGGACGAGATCGTGGGTCTCGCCCGATACATCAAGGCGATCAACAACATCCGACGCGAACAGGACGGTCGGCTGATTGGGACCAATACCGATGGTGCCGGTTTCGTTGCTGGCCTGAAAGGAGCGGGGCGAGATCCATCCGGTCGTCGTGTGCTCCTTGTGGGCGTCGGCGGGGCCGGACGCGCCATCGCCTTTGCTCTGGTGGAAGCGGGGGTGGCAAGCCTTGGACTGGCCAACCGCACCAGAGCTCGTGCAGAGCGGCTCGCCGGGGAGATCGAAGAAGTCTTCAGCGACGCGAGCGTCAATGTCGTCCAACCCGATCCGGCGGGGTATGACTTGGTGGTGAACGCCACGACGCTGGGCATGAGGGACGACGATGAGCTTCCCTTCGATGTCGACCACCTGGCAGGGGGAACCATCGTCGCGGACGTAGTCGTTGCCGTGCCGAAGACCCGGCTCATGCACGAGGCGGAGCGCCGCGGCTGCGTCCCTCACCCGGGCCAGCTGATGCTCGAGGGCCAGGTCGATCAAGTGATCAAATACCTGCGCCTCGAGCCCGTGTCGAACTCATGAAGCGCGACTCGTAGATCAGATTCATCAAGCTCGACCCACGACCCAGCCTGCCTCGAGCCCGAAGCTGGCGGTTGGACGACGTTGAGTGACTAGCGGAAGGAACAACAACATGGGCAACATCGCGACGCTCCAGGACCTTGGCTGTAGCGTCTACCACGACGGCATGAGCCGGTCGTTGATACGGTCCGGGGCCGTGGATCGATTGATCCGGTTGGGGGTGTCGGGCGTCACAACCAACCCGGTCATCTTCCATCAAGCCATTTCGTCCGGGGCCGACTACGAGGAGCAGATCACGAGCGACGCGCGCTCGGGACAACCGTCGTACGCCGTGATGTGGGACGTAATAGTCGAGGACGTGAGGCTGGCCGCTGACATGTTCGAGCCCGTCTATCGGAAAGCCAATGGCGCCGATGGATACGTCAGCGTGGAGGTGGATCCCGCCTTGGCCGACGATGCTGACGGGACACTGGCCGCGGCGCGACGTCTGTGGAGCCGCATCGATCGACCCAACGTCATGATCAAGGTCCCAGCAACGGAAGCCGGCATCAGCTGTGTCGAGCCGCTCACCTTCGACGGCATCAACGTCAACGTCACCGTGGTTGCGACGATCGAGGCATTCGAGTCGGTCTTCCGGGCCCACGCGAGAGGCCTCGCGCGCCGAATTGAGGCCGGCGCGCGCCCGGATGTCGTGTCGGTGGCTTCGTTGTTCCTGAGCCGGATCGACTCGGTTGTCGACCAGGCGATCGATGAGCTGGCGACCAAACTAACCGGCGAAACTGAGGCGTTAGCCGCGCTCAAGGGCAAAGCTGGGCTCGCAACGGCGAAGCTCGCATACCGTCGTTTTCATGAGTTACGGCTGGACAACGAGCACCACCGCCTCTGGCAGGCAGGCGGCAAGCCGCAGCGGCTGCTGTGGGCCAGCACGGCCCCAAGGAATCCAAGCTACCCCAAGCTCATGTATGTCGAAGGCCTGATCGGGCCAGACACGGTGATCACGCTTCCACCCGTGACCCTGGAGGAATTCGAGGATCGCGGGGCAGCCAGGGCCGGGACGCTCACCGAGGGCGCCGACGAGGCGGCAATGCTGTGGGATCGACTGAACGCGCTCGGGATCACGGCCGAGACGGTGAAGGCGGGAGTCCATTCCATCGTGCTGCCTCTGTTCGCCCAGGCGATGCAGCAGCTCGAGGCCCTCGTGGACGAACGATGCAAGGTCCGCCTGAGTCCGATCTAGCCATTGCGGCGTCGCAATTCGGAGACGGAGGCCAATCGAATTTGGTCCGGGCCGACCGAGTACCCGCTGAGGCGACAACGGCGGTGCAGGCGACCGCCGGGCCGTGGCGGCCCTCGGGCACTTGACCACGCCGTAGAAATCCCAAAGGAGGCTCGATGGTCGAATCCGAGAAAGTCCGGTGGGGCGTACTCGGCCCTGGCCGGATCGCATCCCGGCTGATGCAGGACGCCGCTCGCGCGGCCAACTTCAAAGTCGTCGCGGTCGGCAGCAGAAGTCGCGATCGGGCAGCGGAATTCGCCTTGAGGTTCGGCATCTCCCAGATCCATGGATCCTACGAGTCCCTCGTATCCGATGCGAATGTGGACGCGATCTACATCGCCGTACCCAATTCGCTCCACCACGACATGACCATGCTGGCTTTGGCGGCCGGAAAGCACGTTCTGGCCGAGAAGCCTTATTCACGCCGCCCGGGGCAGGTCATCGAGGCGTTCGACGCCGCAGAGGCGGCGGGGCTGATGCTCGCTGAAGCGTTCATGTGGCGCCATTCGCCCCAGACGCGGCGGTTCATGGAACTGCTGCCCGAGGTGGGCGAGATCGAGTCGATCCGCGCCACGTTTTGCTATGTCATGAACAGAACCAGCGACCCGAGGCTGGAGCCCGAGCTGGATGGCGGGGCTCTAATGGACGTTGGCTGCTACGCCGTAAGCGGCTCACGTCTGGTCGCCGGAGCCGAACCGATGAGCGTCTTCGGCGAGCAAACGCTCGGACCCTACGGGGTGGACCAGAGCTTCTCGGGAATGCTGCGGTTCCCATCCGGCTTGGTCGCTGAGATCCTTGCATGCTTCACGTCGGTCCAGCGGTCACTCGAGATCGTCGGCGGGAGAGGGATCATTCTCTCGCGCGACCCCTGGCTCGGGCAGCTCGGCGGGATCGAGCTCAACGGCCACCCAGAGCCCGTTAGCCAAGTTGACGCCTACCGCCTAGAGATGGAGAACCTCAGCGCGGCGATACTGGGTCGCGAACAGCCGTTGTTGGGTAGGGCCGATGCACTCGGTCAGGCACGAACGATCGACGCGCTCTTCCGGTCTGCAGCTTCGGGAAAGGCGGTTTCTCTGCACGACTAACGCTTGAACTCCCGACTCATGGCTCGCTTCCGGAAATGCCGAACCTGCGCGACCCGAGCCAACCGCCGGGCCGTAGCCGACCACACACGTAGCGTCCTCCGGGCAGAACTACCTACCCGAGGGCCCTCGCGTCCATGCCGTGGCTAACCACTCTCCTTGGCAGTCGAAGGGAAGTAGCTTGTGACGAATTCGTCCACGAATTGCCCACGTTGCCGACAGGCCGGGCCGCGCCGTCGGTGGTCGGAATCTGAGGATCCGTTGACAAACTGTAAGAATCGTCCGTCAGACTCTGAGAGCGACGAGGGCGGATTCCTGAGAAAGCTCACACCGAGACGGTGGCGCGGAGGATCAGACCTCGACGGGGCGATCACCCCAGAGCAGGAACGCGACCGGGTCGGCCGCTCGCCCAGCATCGCCACGATCGCGGCGGTGAACGCCTTCCATTGGCGTCGATGGCTGTTCGGGAGCCCCTCGCGCACGGTCAGGGCCGTGTTGAGGAGCAACACCCCGTTCCGCGCCCACGGCTCGAGCGTGGCGTCGGCCGGAACCGGATGGCCCAGGTCGGTCTCGAGTTCCTTGACGATGTTGACGAGAGAGCGCGGCCGATCAACTCCAGCGCGCACCGAGAAAGCCAGACCACTCGCCTGGCCCGGTCGGTAGTACGGGTCCTGGCCCAGGATCACGGCTCAGACCTGGTCTGGTGGCGTCAGGCGCAGAGCGGCGAACACATCCTCGTCCGGGGGGAAGACCTGGGCCTGTGCGCGCTCAACGAACACGAATTCCTCGAGCTTTTCGATGTCGGCGCCCGACAGCCGGGAGCCAAGGGCGGATCGCCACTCGGCGGGGAGGGTCTGCATCATGCCTGCGAGTGTATGCGAGGCGACACCCGAGAACGATGGGCGAGCTCGCTCTCGAGCACAGCCTCGACGAGCGCGCGCAGCTCCTTCGGGAGATCGGCGAGATCGCATGCGTGCTCGCCCTGGATTGGCTTGTTGCAGGCCCGACATCGCCGCATCCTGACTGGGGCGGGCGGTGCCGGCGCGGGAGGGTTCAGGAGACGGCTGATTTGGGCAATCTGCTCAGGCGAGAGCGGCGGGGGCGGACAGCAGCGAGAGCAATGGATGGGTCCGCCTCCGGCCGTCCAGCTTGAGCCGTGATCTGGGTGCCTGAGTCGGAACTCCTCATCGATCGGCTTCCGCCGCTCGCGGTAGTCCGCCCAGAGCTCGCGGTCGTGCTGGCTCGTCTCGTCGCCAAGGATCGGCCGACCACAGCCCTGACAGGGAACGCCCCCGACAAGCTCCGCCCAGCTGAGGCGATCATCGTTAGTCCAGAGGACATCAGGAAACGCTGGAACGCGAAGCGGCTCAACGACCTGAGGCCGCCGCGCCATGGCTGCCAGTCGGTTCTGTCGGTCTTGCGAACTCGTTCGGCGGCGAAGGGCCGCAACGATCGGCCGGGCCATTCGGACCTCATCGGGTTCGTGCTCGAGTACCTCCTCTTCTCGGCGCTCGGCCTCGTATCGATCCGGGTCCTCGAGGCGCAGGCGCTCGCGGTAGCGGCGACTCCCGAACTCGATGCGAGCAAGCCTGGCCGGTGGTTCGGTGACGAGTCGAGCTTGGCTGTCGGCCAGGATCTCGGCCACCACTTTCGCGGCGCGTTGCTGAAGCGTTCCTCGACGATCGGGCGTCAGCAGTCCATCGAGTTCGACTGCGAGAGCGTCGAGGTCGGCTCTGTAGGCCTCCTCGGCGATCTCGCCCTCGATGAATCCACTGATGGCTTGGCTCCGGAGGGAGATTAGGGCATCGACCGGCATGCTCATGGGCTGGACTCCTCAGCTTCAAACCCCTCCAACTTCGTAAGTGTGGAACGCTGAGGCTGACTCCGGGAGCGGTGGCCGAGCTGAACTGGCACCGGGCCACGAACTCCAGGTCGCGGCCGTCACGATGGCTGCACTAAATCAATTCGCCGCTCGTGCCCTGTCGTCAATCTGGCGGCCCCGTCGGCGCCGCCTACTCGGCAGCCTCGGAAGACCGGCTAGGCGCGATGGCTTCTAGACTCTCCCGCGCTTTCCGGGCATTCGTCTCGATGTCTTCGAGTAGCTCCGTGACCTGCTTGATGGCGTGATCGGGGCCCTGATTTGCCTCCCAGTCGTCCGCGATCCTATCGAGAGCGGGGCCTTCGAGCGCCCAGGCGGCCCTGAGAAGGTTCGCAATCGGCTTCGTACCGCCTTCGAACCGGACAGCGGGCCTTACGCCCTTCTTGTTCAGCCGCTCGATTTCGGCGGCGTTCCCGTCCGCCTCGATGAGTTTCGCCAGTTTGGTCGCGCCATCGCGAGCGACCGTAGGTCCATGGCGGGCTGCCTGAGCGCACCATCGGATCAGGAGGTCCTGGCGCACTCCGGCATTTGCCGGCCGGAGCGCGACGGTCGTGAGCTTGATCGACTCAATGGCAACGGTGTAGGTCTGCATGAGGTCGACGTAGAAGCCCTTGCCCTCCGGATCCTCTGCCTCGCTTACTCCAAAGCGCCCGAATGCCTGCGTGCTCAGTAGCGCGTCCTTCTTGTCCTGGTCGTTCGTAGGCAGTGTGAAGACAGGCGCGACGAGGATTCGATTGCTTTCGACGATGTCACAGTCGTCGGTCAGGATCAGCGCCCGCCGAACAGTCTTCCTCGCGTGCCCCATGACCTCGATGACCATGGGGTCGTCCGCGTCGGCATGCGCCTGAACAAGGTTCTTGGTGGGGTCTTCTGGGAGCCCGCGCCCGAAGTCGAGGTCTTTGAGGAATGCCTTGCCGTCGGGCTGCCGGTGGATGAGCTTGACGTCCGACGCGAGGTACAGCGCCACGAGCCAGTCGGCCGCGATGATGTCGCCGAACCGGTAAGGCTCGCCGTTGGGGTGCGGGCCGATCTCGAAGATCGGCGGCGGCTTCTCGGGCTGGGCGGGCTCCATGGCGCTATCGCCTCTCCCGGATCCGCTCGCCGGTCGCGAGGTCGAGCCCGATGCTCTCGAACTCCTCGATCTCGCTTGCGTACGGCTGCAGGCCCTCGTCGCTTGCGATGGCGGGCGCCAGCTCGGCGACCTCCGGCGCGTAGGACGCGGCGGCGCGCTCAGACTCCATGCGCAGGAATTCGGCCCAACCCTCGGGCGTGTTCGCGATGTTGTCGAGAAACGCCTGGGCCCTCGTTCGGAAGGATTCGAGGTCCTCCTCGTTCAGCATGAGGATGAACTCGAGCTGCTCGCTGACCGGGTCGAGGTTCAGGGCGTTCTGATACTCCGCCTCGACAAGCAGGCCCTCCCGCCTGCGCCAACCCATGTCCGCCACCGCGATACCTGGCGCAGGCGGAGCGAGCAGGTCGACGAGCGCGTTGTACGCCGCGCGATCCCGAATGAACTCGGCGATCCGGCGAAGCATGTCGCCGCCCGGCATCCGCGGGATCGTGCGCAACTCGGGGACAGCCGCGAGCTGTCGCACGATCTCGGCACGCAGGTCTTCGATGCACTGGGCGAACTCGATGTACCTGCCCGAGACGAGCAAGCTGATGGCCTCTTCTTCGTTGGTCTTGAAGAACTGGCTCAGGATCTCGGGCTCGTTCGAGTAGAACCGGGCGAGGACGTCGGCTAGTCGCGCCGCGGCCAGAAGCTTGGGGAGCGGCAGCGGATCCGAGCGGTACTCGTGCCACCGGCGGTTGCCGACGCCGACGAGCTCGGCGGCTACCCGGACGCCGAGATCGAGCGACTTGCAGATCTCGTTGATCGCGCCGAGGACCTTCGCCTGGTCGGGTAGCTCGATGATGAGCTCGGGCGTTGCCGGCGTGAGCTTCGCGATCAAGGCCCCGGGTGTTGCGCCGATGCGCGGGTTCGCGACGAGGACCTCATCGAACAGCCGCTGCGACGGGACGAGCTCGGTGATGCGAGACCACCCGCCCACGACGCCCTCGCCCCTCGAAACGTCAATCCGAATGACGCTGCTTCCGAGTTGTTCGTCTCCGAATGCAGTAAGCAGGTCGCTCCGCATGGCATGGCGGGCGGACGTCGAAAATGGCGTCTCCTCATAATCCGCGATGTTCTGGCGGATCACCGCGTCTCGATCGGCAGGATCCATCTCGCCGTGGTTGATCATCGCCGCACCTCCCCCAGTGCGTTCGCCATCTCGTCAGTGATGCTCCGCCGGAACAGGTTCCACGCCCACTTATGGTAGCGATCGAATCTGCCGAGGATTTCGCCGGCGTCAAACGGGAACGCCGTTGCAGAGAAGAGGTCCAAATCGAGCACGACGGTGGAAGGCGCCTCGGCACCCTCCGGGTTCAGCGCGTACGTCCGTCGAACGCTCGCTCCGTCACTGCCGACGACCATCAAGACCTGCTCGGTGGCCTGTGCAACCCGCGGCGCCAGGACGTCACTCGCGATCGAGCCCATCAGCTGTCTGTTGAGGAAACGAGTCCAGTCCTCGGCTGATCGCGCCTCCGGATGCCAGAGCTGGTTGATGTACCGCACGCCGAACCGATCCACCCTGGCTGGCGTCACTACGGTCATGAACGAGGCGATGAGGTCGGCCCAGCGGGCCCTGAACTCCTCTCCGTTCCGATACGTCGTCGTTTCGAGGCTCAGGCTGTCGGTTGCCACTGCGACCACCCAGGCGTTGTCCTCGTCGGCGAAGCGCTGTGGTCCCTGCACGGGGACGGGTGGAGCTATTTGGGGCACGCCACCAGGGCCGCTCTCCACACGAAGCCCGATCTGTTGCTCCCGCTCCATGGCGATCGGATAGCGCGCCCGGAAGCAAGCTTGAAGGGCAGCGAGGTTGTCGGCCCGGTCAAGGGCGATCTCTGGCGGATAGCGCAGCTGCGCTACCACCGTTTTCAGCGGGTTCTGCTCGAACTCCTGCCGAGGGAGGTCATCCTGGTCGAAGGACACCGGTTCTCCTATTGGCGCACATCTGGCTCACAGCATAGCGCGAATCAGAATCTATGCGCGCCGCTTGTGCGGTCAATAGGTGAAGAGTAACGGTGTGGGCAACGCTCGGCTTCCAACGTCACGACGCCTCGAGATCGAGATTCAGGACAGCCGAGGCGTGACGATGTGCGGACTGGCCGACGATGACCTGATGGCGGTGGCCTATTCAGCGTCCTCAATGACGGCAAGGATCTCAGCGCCATACCGCTCGAGCTTCGTCGGGCCCATGCCACGGACGCGGCGGAGCGCAGGAAGCGAGCGTGGACGCGCATCGGCGATCTCGGCGAGCGTGGTGTCGTGGGCCACGACATACGCCGGAACCCCGTCCGCGGATGCTCGCTCGCGCCGCCAGCGGCGCAATCCCTCGAGCAGTCTGTCGTCGGGGACCACGGCCAGTGCCTGGGGCGGGCCAGGCAGAACGCGGACGCGGCGCAGCGCAGGCCGCGGTGGCTCGAGCGCCACGAAGAACCGCGAAGGCCGGCGCGACGACGACGAGAGGGCCAGGAACCTCTTTGCGCGGGTGATCCCGACATACAGCAAGCGACGCTCCTCGGCGATCTCCTCGACCTCCTTTGCCTGACGGATCGGAAGCAGGCCCTCGTCGAGCGCCGGCAGGTAGACGGCATCCCACTCGAGACCCTTCGCCCGGTGGTACGTCAGAAGGTTCACGCCGTCGGCTGAGGCGGCGGCCTCAGCGGCGTGGCGCCGATTCAGCTCGGCGAGGGCGGCATCGATCGTCAGCCCTGGGTCGGCGGCCGCGAGATCATCGACGATGCCGAGGAGGAGTTCGAGCGACCCGGCTCGCTCTCGGCCTTCCGAGCCGGCATCCGCGGCCACATCGTCTAGCCCCATCCTCTCGACGAACAGCTTCTCGATAGCGGCAACGAGAGCACTGCCTGTTTCGGCCGGCTGGGCACGCCGCAACAGGTGACGTGCCTCGCGGATCTCACGCCGATCGAAGAAGCGTAGTCCGCGAACGGTGAACGCAATGCTGGCACGCGTCAGCGCATCTTCGATCGCCGGCAGCTGCGCATTGATCCGGACGAGCACTGCCGTCTCCGTTGGGGCCACCCCTGCCGCTCCAACGGCACGGATCCATTCGACTACCGCACCGAGCTCGGCCTCCGCGTCCGGGAACCGCCTCACAGACGGCAGAGGCCCGTCTGGCTGGATCGCCCGCAACGCGCCCCGTGCCCCGCCGGGGACGAGCCGGTTGGCGAGTTCGAGGATCTGCGGGCTCGAGCGGTAGTTCTCGGCGAGCGTCACGACCCGCGCGCCGGGATGCCGCCGCGCGAAGCTCAGCAGGAACTCCGGCGTGGCACCGGTGAAGGTGTAAATGGTCTGGTCAGGATCGCCGACGACTGCCAAGTCGCGCGAGTCACCGAGCCACAGCTCGACGAGTCTTTCGGCCAGCGGGTTTGTGTCCTGGTATTCGTCGACGCTGAACCAGTTCTTACGAGATCGGACTAGGGCAGCTGCCGGGGCGTCGTCTTCAAGCAGCTGCACCGTCTCGACGAGCATGTCCTCGAAGTCGAGCAGGCCGGCCTCGGCCTTCGCGCGTTCGTAGTCGCGGTAGAGGCGGGCGAACAGGTCGGCTGGTATCGGCGCCCGATCGGCGCCCTCGGGGGCCCACCGCTCGGGCCGGATGCGACGGATCTTCGCCCATTCGATGGTGTCCGCGATGTCCTTGGCCGGTGTGAAGCGATACCCTCCGGGCAGCCGGCCAATGAGCGGCACGAGCAGGCGCAGCTTCGAGTCGAGTATGGCTGGCAGTGGCGCGCCGTCGTGCCGGCCCGGCCAGAAGTGCCGCAGCTGGGCGAGAGCGGCGGCGTGGAACGTGCGGGCCAGGACGCCACGATGGCCCAGTGAGGCCATCCGCTCGACCATCTCGCCCGCCGCCTTGTCGGTGAACGTCACGAGCAGGATCTGATCGGCCGGGACCGCGCCTGTCGCGATGGCGTAGGCCGCCCGCCGGCTGATGACCCGCGTCTTGCCCGAGCCCGCGCCGGCGATGATCGCAAGCGGGCCCGAGGTGGTTGTGGCCGCCTCGCGTTGCGAGGGGTTGAGATCTTCGAGGAGACGTTCGGGGTCCGGCGTGGCGGTCAACGAAGAGTACGGTCGGGCAGCCTTGCCCACGGGCGGCAGGAACGCGAGATCGCCGGACTCACGGTCTCCTTTCAGCCGGGAGGGGTAGTCAGCCAGGGCTGGTGGTCGGAATGTTTCGCGTCGAGTCTAGCCACGCCGGTGGCTCATCGCCGCACACGATCGCTGGTTAGTGACGACAGGACTTCCCGCCGATTGACGTGACGAGCGGCCAGCGCAAGGCTGTCTTGGAAGAAGGCGGCTCCGCCTTTCGTTGATCCGCCTCTTCGCTTTGGTAAGGTGCCAACGATCGCAGGGGGTCCGATGTCCCAGCTTCCAGACGAAGCGAGCTGTCCCAACTGCGGCGCGGCGATGGTCCGCCGAGTGCGCCGCAGCGACGGCGTCGGGTTTTGGGGCTGCTCCCAGTTCCCACAATGCCGGGGCACTCGTGAACTGGTGACCGATGCGCATGTCGGTCCTCGGCCGGCAGTTGCATTGGCCGCGCCTGTCAGGCCCGGTCCAGTCCGCGGCAGACGTTTCGATCCGGTGGTCCTCGCCTGCGGGGCAGTCGGGCTGCTCATCGGAATCGGGTTCATAGTCGCCGGGCTCAACTCGAGGCCAAACACGTACGTGTTCCTTGGGGCAACCCTCATAGGGGTAATGGCCTTGATCGTTCTGCCCTCGCCTTTCCTACCGCGGGCGTTCGTCAGAGGCTACGCCGTAAGGGTCGCGCTTCTCTGCGTCTTCGTAGCGGTCTTCTTCGTTGCTTGGATCCCTGTGTCCAAATGGTTGGGCCAAGTCCTCGCCGATCAGATGCTGCAGGCGATCCCCACATACTCGCCGGCGATTCCATCGATCGCACACTGACTCGGGACGACGACGCGTTCGTCTTCGACATCTGGCGATTCAACAGCGGGGTCGGAGTTGAAACAGGCGAAGGCGCACCATTTCGTTCCTGTGGCGCACCTGGCCCGGTTCAGTGCTAGTCCCGAGTCGGTGCCCGTGCGCGACCGCGTGGTCCACGTGTACGACAAACGAGCTGGTCGGTTCCGGCGCGCGAAGGTCAGAAATGTGGCCTATGAAAACGACCTATATACGATCCGGACACCCGATCTGTCGGACATCGAGCCGGAGATCGCGCAGCTCATAGGCGCCGTATTCGATCCCGCACACAAAGACGCCGAGATCGAGGAGCTCAAGATCGGCATGGAGGCAAATGGGCTGGCCGCCATGCGGGAGATAGAGGCATGGGAGATTGGGCCACGACGGGCTCCGGACGACCTAAAGGCTGCGTTGGTCTCCTACGTCGGCCTTCTCCTGGCTCAGCATCCGACCATGATGGCAGCTCGCGCCAGTGTGATACGCCAGAAGTTCTGGGTCTCGGCCGGGCCGCGGTTCGGAGCTACCCCACCCTCTCTCCGAGCCGTCTTCGACGAGTTCTCCTCGGGCGTCGGCGTTCTGGCGGTGGTAATGGATGCGTTTGCGGCGGCGCTCGAACTCAACTACCTCGCCTGGAAGATCATCAGATGGCCAGACGAGCCCCATCTAGTCCTCGGCGACGTCGGCGTTGCGGCGTGGTACCCGCCCTATCGGCTGGGCGTCGGAGGTCCCTGGGATGCCGACGCCATGTTCCTCCTGCCTATCAGTCCGACCACTCTTTTGATGATGGGAGGACTGGCACCAGGAACATGCGTCGTCGAAGCGCGCCGCGGCGCCGAAGCGAGCGCCGAGATCGCCGCTTACAACTACGTTAGCTGGGCACGTGCACGCTCAGAGGTCTATGGAGGGCACTTCGAGGATCTTGAGCGCACGCTCGCGATGATCGGTCACCTCGATCCGAGGGCTGATAACTCGACACAGCTTGAGGTCCGAGGGTCAGTTCTTCCGGACTACATCGTGGCGGACGACGGGCAGCTTGAGATCGTTCAGCCCCCCGACCCATCGGCCGAGGAAACTGACACACGGTTTGCGGCCCGTTTCCAGATTCGGTAGCACGACACCGGCGGGCATGATCCAGCAGCCTTGGCCCCGCTCGAGGCACACCTTTGCCTCGATCTGCTCATCGCGTCGATGGACCCGTTCCGAAACGAGGCCCCTCTGGCGCGGCGCCTCGGGGCGAATGCGCTCGCTTACCCTTCGCTTTGGTAGAGGTTGAGCAGTTCGCCTGTGCTGGTTAGAGCGTCGACCCTCCTGCGAATCGCAGACTGATCGAGGTGGAGCCGGCGGTAACGCGTGCCGATCTTTGCGACGAGATCGACGTGCCCCACTTGATCGGCGTGTGCCGCGGCGTAGGCCGAGAGCCCCTGGGCCTTGCCGACCGCGTCGGGTTTCGTATGGTCGTGGGGGTCGATTATGTCAACGATCAGGCGCTCGCCGTCCTTTCGCACGACGAGGAAGTCCGGGAAGAAGCCGCGCCAGATGTTGCCGTCGCGCCAGGGCACGCAGAACCAGCCCTCGCGCTCGCCGTTCCGCAGCCAGCCGATCGTGCTCGGCTTCGCCGTCTCAGGACCGATGCTGTCGGCCTCCCAGCCGTTGAGGTAGATGGGCGCCTCGCCCTCGTCCGCGTAGACGTGGCCCGGCAGGCTCCCCGTCCCCCGGCCGAAGATCGCCACCTCGGGCAGTTTGAGCGGCACCAGCGAGGGGGCCGGGACCTGACGCAGGATCGCCCTGTAGCGCGCCTGCTTGGCCGCTGACTGGCCCTCGATCGTGCCGCCGTGCTCGGCGCGCAGGGCGTCGATCCGCGTGCTCGCGTGGGAGTTCACCGCGTCCATGACCTCGTCGCGGGACGCGAGGGCAAAGGCTTCGAGACGGGCGACCCCGATCGAGGCCGGGTCCGCCGCGAGTCGCAGCCGCACATACGCGCTCGCCGCCTCGTTGGTCAGCCGCCGGGCCGCAGCGACGAAGAGCCGCCCGATGCTCTCCTCGGTGGCCGGCAGCGTTCGCGTCGTGGCCGCGATCGCGCCGCCCTCGCCGAGCACCAGTTCGCCGTGGAGTACGACGATCTCGCCCTGGTCGGTGACCTCCTTGGCAAAGTCGGCATCGCCCGCGAGCGCATTGCGCCGCGTGACCAGGAGCGCCGCGACGACGGCATCTCGCGCCTGAAGGCGGCAGGGTCGATGCCCGAGCCCGAGAGGAAGTTGCCGAGGTCGGCCAGGGTCCTGATCTCCGGGCGCGAGCGCGGTGTCGGGACAAGGTAGGAGGGCACTGCCTCGATGGCGGTGATAGCCCGGTCAAGTTCGATGCGGCGGGGCAGGCTAATCGTCTCGTGCCGGGGAGCCACGGTGCCCGCGATCGCCTCGTTCCCCGTGTCGTTGAGCCTCGTGATGATCGCCCGCACCCCCGCCTCCTCGTAGAAGGGCAGGAACACGAAGGCGGAGTTAAGATCCTCGTTCTCCTCGATCCGGCGCGCCAGCGGTGTGCGGACCATGCGCCCGATGGTCTGGGCGATCGAGGTCGGATCGACCGCGCGGCGGAACGAGAACATGACCTCGGCGCGCGGGCAGTCCCAGCCGACATCGAGGCTCGACTTGAAGAACACGACGCGCGCGTCGGTGTCGCCCGCGATCTTGGACGCGTCGATGTGGCGGACCACCCGGCCACCGACGGGCTCGGGCGTACCGGTGCCAAAGGCGTGGGTGAAGGCCACGTCGGGCATCGGCCCTGCGACTTCGGTGATGGCCCGGATGAGCGCGTCGAGATCGGTCGCGGTCACGTTGATGCCCGTCTCGTTCTCGACCTGGACGATCAGCGCGGGCACCACGAGCCGCTCGCCGCCGGCCTGGCCGTAGGCCGCGTGGTAGGCCGCCCAGCCGTCGTGCGACGCCTTCCAGACCCTCACCGCCTCGGGGAACAGCGCCATTGCGTCGTGCTGGCGCTCGCCCGCAAAGTCGGCGAGCGTCCTGTCCTTGATAAGCCCCGACGCCCGGACCTCGTCGGGCGGCACGTCCCATTGGCTGGTCGTGCGCCCCGCGCCCTGGACGACCGTGAGGAATCGCGCAGGCGTCGCGCTGATGCCGAGCACGATCGGGACGGCGGGCATCCCCTCCTCGGGGTAGCCCTTGATGAAGCGCTGGATGATCGAGTTGGCCTCGGCGATCTTGCGCGCCTCGATCATGCCGCGGTGAGCCTCATCGACGACGAGGTAGAGCGTCTTGGCCGGGTCCTCGATCGTGCGCCGCACGACATCCCAGAAGGTGAAGGTCCTCCCGACCAGCGGCCCGCGCTTCACCAGGTCGGCCTTGGCCCCGAGTTTCTGGGTGTTGAGGAAGTAGACCCGACCCGGTGCGAGCGTCTCGGCGTTGAAGGTGCCATCGATCTCGGGCAGCAGATCGAAGCGCAGGTCTGCCGATGCGTCGAGCATCTTGCCTTGCGTCTGGGTGTTGAGTTCGGGCTTGTCGGTCATCCACAGGAACACCGCGCCAGGATCGGGCGCGATCCCATCCTCGACCGAGCCAAAGAGGATCGCCTCGATGACCGCCGTGGCGATGATCGTCTTGCCGGCCCCCGTCGTCGCGGTCAGCCCCACGGCCTGGCGCTGGCCTGCTCCCGCGCGATAGCCGACCTTCGCGGTTTCCAGGCGGCTGAGCAACTCAGCGGTGGCGTCGGCCTGGAAGTCTTTGAGGGCAAGTTTCATCGGGTCGCCCCCCGCATTGTTTCGAGGTAGTCGCGGTAGAGGCGCACGGTCTCGATCCCGCGCGGCAGGTCGGCGACGATCTGGACAAACGAATCGGGCGAGTCGGCAACGATGAAGACGTGGGTGATGTCCGTCCGCTCGGGCAGGGCCGCGAGCAGGTCCGGCAGCCCCGAGGGGTCAAAGAGCACGGCGTAGGGTGAGTGTGCCGGGAGGCCCACTGGGAGGTCGGGGTCGAGCGGTTCCAGCTCGCCGACCCCGCCGGCCGCCAGCCAGAGGAGCGGTTCGAGCTCGCGGTAGCGGAGGCCGAACTCGACCGAGGCAGGATCCGTGTAATCGAGCCGGAAGAACTCGACGTTCTCCATGAACCCCTCGGCGTAGTCGCGGTCATCGAGGTAGGTCCCCTCGAGGGGCTGGCCATCGAGACGCGCACCGGTCAAGGCCGCAGTCACGCGCGGACGGCAGGCTGATTCGAAGACGCCGGCCGCCTCGAACTCGGGGTCGCCCCGGAAGTGTCCGGCCTTGTTCAGTCGTGCCGCAACGTCGGCCCGTAGTTCGTTGTTGGTCACCAGCACGCATTGCCGTTTGCCGCCGTCTTCGGCGTTGAGGAGCATCGTGGCGTGAAGGGTCGTGCCTGATCCTGCGAAGAAGTCCAGGACAAGGGCATCGGGCTTGTCCTGGGTCAGGATGTCGATCGTGTCCCGGACGGCGTAGAGCGACTTGGGGAAACTGAACGCGTCACGTTTGCCGATGAAGGCCGTCAGCAGCGAGGAGCCGAAGACCGAGGCATTGTGCCGGGGGCGGACCCACGTGCTCTTCACCGTGGTGAGCGGGGCCTCGTTGTAGGTCAGGCCGCCAGCCTCTTGGTCGCCGAGGTCTCCAGCAGCGAGCGCGGCTCGTGCCTTGCGATTCAGATAGACGATCGGCCAGGTCTTGCGCTTGTCGTCGTAGGCCCCGAGGCGGGCATGCCCGGCGGCCACCAAGGTTCGCAGCGTGCTCCGACTCATGCGCCAGCGGCCGAAATCGCCGTTCGTGCGGATCGGCCAGGCGGCGACCTTTCCCTCGTAGAGTCCTCCGGGCACCGGATCTTCGTCCAGGAGTGGATCGCCGACCCCGGTGATTTCGGCGTGCTCCGGGTCGATGAAGACCGGGTAGAACCAAGTGGGCACGTCCTGGCGAGCCGAGCCGATTCCCCGTCGCAGCAGGCTGTCCCAGACCACCTTGCTGCCGGCCGCTCTGGCCTTGGGCGAGAAGAAGTCATCGCCCTTGGACTGGGGCTTGAACCCTCGCTGGAAGAAGCAGAAGAACGCGTGCTCATCTACGCGAGACAAACCCTCGTGCTCGATCCCGGACGGCGTGATGGTGATCGTCGCCATCTGGATCAAGGCCTCGGGGAACATCTGCTCCAAGAGCATCCCGAGGTGGTGGACCTCGTTTCGGTCGATCGTGACCACCATCGCTCCATCCGGCTTCAAGAGGCGACGGGCGATCCGCAGACGTCGCTCCATGAAGGCGAGCCACTTGCTGCTCCGCCACGTGTCATTCGGATCCACGAAGTCGTTGTTGTAGGACCAGTCCTTGTTGCCGGTGTTGTAGGGCGGGTCCAGGTAGATCACGTCGAACTGCCGCTCGTAGGCGAACAGCAGGGCGCCGAGCGCGTGGTAGTTCTCGCCCTCGATGACCGCATGTCGTGGCCGATCAGCGGCTCCCCGGCACACCGATCCGAGCGGTGTTATGACGGGGAAGACGGGCTCAGCGAAGTCCTGCTCGACGAGCACATCGGCACAGGGGATCCGCTCGGTCGGCGCGTTAGCCGGGGCGGAGGTCTTGGCCGGCTCCGCGACGACGACCAACTCCGCGCCATCGATCGAGCGCACCCGCAGGCGGCGTGGCGTGGTCGCACGTCGCTCCCAGACGACTGATCCCGGCTTGATCGGGGCCGCGAGTGCCCGCACGTTCTCCGGCAGGTGGCGCTCGAAGACGAGGCCCCAGTCGAGGCGCTTCTTCATCTCGGCGACCTCGCGGCCCAACTTGTCGCGCAGGGCTAGGTCGTCGATCTGGGTGATGAGGGTCTCGATGCTCGCCATGAAGGCCTTTCGCGATGATGGAAACGGAACAGCGGCAGTGTGGTAGCGGTGGTGGCGAAGTCAACCGCGCCGACCCCAGAGCAGGATGATAGAGGGTCGCTTTGTCCGGAGGAGACCCATCACGACGCGAACATCGTGCCCCGGTTCGACTGACACCCACGGAACCACACGACTACGCGCTGAGCGACTCCACCAGGCACTACTGCCGATGGGAGACGGCGCTTGCCGCACGCCAACGACCGCCAAGCCGGGACGTGACCGCGCCTCTGTGAACCTCAATTTGCCATGAGTTACCCCTTACACTCTCGCTCGTGAAGGAAGCGGACGTAGCGCCAATCGTCGAGCGAGTGCTCCACCCCGGTGTCCTGGAGAAGCTCCCAATCGCCGCGATCACCGACGCACTCAACTGCCACGGGGTCAGAGAAGTCCACGCGGCTTTCGCACCCGCCGGTACCTACCACTCAGGTGTCCCGAAGGACCTTTGGTTCGCGTGTGATGTCGGCCTTCTGTACTGCACCTTGAACGGCGGCGGCAGCGATGCACTGGCCCTGATAGGTGATCTCACCGCATGGCGCGACGTTCGAGATGTGGAGCTAGGGAGCAGGATCGCCCGCGTGCCCGAAGACGCGGAAGTCGACCCGACGGCGCGCGAAGTCACAGAGATGCACTTGCTGATCCAGGTCCCTAGAATCGATGTCTACGTGTACGGCACCGACGAGACCGGCAGGCTTGGCGCGTTTGCTCGGGAGGTGCTACTGCGATACTCCGGAGTAGGTGCGAGATGAGCGAGCCCCGGGACCCTCTCCGTCCCCCAGCTCCGTGGGTCGCAGACGTCCGCCAAAGATGGACGACCTGGGATTCCGATCGCACATGGAGGCCCTATCGCAGCCTCGATCCCACCCTCAGAGCCGCAGCCAGGGATTTCCTCCGACTTGCTCTGGTCGAAGCACGGAAACAGGGACTGATTCGCCGCAGTATCAGCCGCTCCCGGTGGCAGGAGGCGCGACCTTGGCCCCCCTACTACGGATGCTTTGAACTCACGCACTCCAGCTTGGAGTCTCCTTCCAGCCAGGCGGCTCCCTTTGTCGCGGCCCTCGAAGCCGCCTATCCTGGCCGTCTTGGAGACAAGTCACTCTTCCCGTTCAAGGACCCGAAGGGGTACGCCCACGCATACCTGCGAGCGGTCATAGCCTACGGCTCCGTGTACGACGTGCCGGTTGCCTTCAACTCGCGGGCGGCCACGGCCATGTTGCGTGAACTGGACAGGGTTGTATCCCTGGACGGACAGGAGTTCGCCTGCATCAGCGTTCTGTCAGATGTTGACTTCGCCGCTGTGGACGCTGAGGACATGGGTGGGATCACACTGTTTGGACGCGGCGACCGAATTCACTTCGTGTCGCAGGTCTTGCCGGAGGCCCTGTGGGCGGATGATCACGGCTATCCTCTGCCTGGCGAACACCCGCAGGGTCTTCTGGTAGGTCGGGTCATCGGCAAGCTCGACTCGTGGCGGGCGACGCCGCCAATCACAGCCGCGATGGACCGGTTCCTCTACGCGCTCCGTCTGGGAACCGCGGTCACCACACATACGCGGAAGGTATGGAGTGGCGAGACCTCCATGATCCACGTGAACTCTCCGACCGCACACGAGGCAGATGACGTCTTTGCCCTTGACTCCAGCTGGCGCCGCCGGATTGCCCTGACGCCCGCGCACCTGCCCGGCCTGCGCAGGTTGATGACGCTCATCGAGGGACTGGAGCCAGACACGACCAAGGACAAGCCGAAGCCCGTGCCTTCTGTCCTGCTGGCGATTTGGCGCTACAGCCACTCCTTCCGCGTGCTGGCGCCTTGGCAGGACACGGTCCTCGATCTGGCAACGGCGCTTGAGGCTTGCCTAGGCCCGGCAAATAAGGAGGAGATCGGCCTGAGCCTCCGTACCCGAGCAGCTCATCTACTAGCGTTTGACAATTCGGCGCAGGCCGATGCCATCTACACGGACATAGAGGACCTGTACAGCCTCAGGTCGGCGATCATCCATGGCACTACCAGGCTCAAACCCGACTTGCCTTCGCTCTGGCAGGCCCGGGGCTACGGGCACGTCTTGGCCACGGATAGTCTTCGCGTGCTCTTGGACCGTTGGCAGGACATAGTCCGCAGGGCGATCACGCACCGACTGGCGTTAGCGGACGGCTCCCTCGGTCCGGCCCTCTGGCCGCTCACTGGTCCAGAGGTCAAGGTGGACAAGATGCTTGTACGGCGAGATACCCGTGAGCAATGGCATGAACGGGTCGTCGCTGTCAGCGCGTCATTCGGGCTGCCATGCCTGACTGAGCAGGCCCAGCCTCTATGGGACTACCTGCACCAGCGCCAAGGCCCGGGCCCCAACTAGCGGGATTCAGGCTTGAACAGCCCTACCGGACACGATCCCGAGCCCTGGCCCGCGAGGCGCACATAAGCCGCAGATAAGCGGCCCCCGGTAGCCTCGCCCTGGCCCCCGCTCCGCTAGTCGCCGACGATCCCGGCCCGATGCCGGCCAGTTCGTGCGGCTGCGTCGGGGGCTCCTGTCTCACCGATCCCGTCATCCTGAGACGTCTGGCAGGACCGTCGTTCAGGAGGCCATCGCCGAGTTCGAGAGGCTGTTCGCCAGGCGCTTGTAGACCTCAATTCGCCGGCCCGACCCTCCTATGCTCTTGACCTGGCTGAGTCACCCAGGCAGAGAGGGAGGCGAGTCGTGAACTTGATGGACGAGAGCACCTATCGGTGGGTCCAGACCGTGTGGGGCCCCCTACTGGCGGCGGCGGCAACCGCTCTGGTCACCGCCGTCGTTGTCGGTGTCGTTGCGATCATGGCGACACGACTTGAGGCCGGTCGTGCCGAGAAACGGGCCAACGCCGAGGGAGTCAAACGGCTCCGCCGCCAGGCTGTGCTCTACGCATACGAGAGCGTGATGGACACCCTCTACGACTCCGCCAACGGACTCCAGGAGCTCGGCAAGAATCCGCTCACGTGGCGCCGTCTTGATGCAGACCAGCAGATCTTGGGCGATCCGACGGCGGTCGCGGCTGCCTACGAGCTCATGAACGGATTCGCCGGACGTCCCGCACACAGTGGCCTCATTCCGAAGGATCTGAACCGCCTGGTGGACGTCCACATGCCTCTGCGTATCGCGTACGCCCTGCAACTCGAACTCATCGAAGCAGGGAGCGAACCCGTCAGGTTCGATGAGGCGGCCTACCGCGCTGCCACCGAGAAGGTGAGCGGCAAATTCGGATGACCTAGCCGTTGCCTCCAAGCAACCCAACCGGGCACGAGACCCCCGTCCCAGACCCAATATGCTGCGCATCATGCTGGGGCACTGGCTACTGCCTGGTTGGCGGTTGCGCGGCTCGACTGACACTGCATGGGCACCAAGGAGGACCGCAGCGACTTGCCGCGTGCACTAACCGCGCATGGTGTGACCGAGGCGCGAATTGCGCAATTCACCGGCCGGGAACCGCGGGGTATGCCCGGCTGCGTCAACGAGCTCCGAAACCTCCCTCCTTGCATTCAGCGCCCTGGGGCTCCAATACCCTCAGTGAGCCATCAGCGCGGCACCTATCGAAAGCGCCCCACCGATGGCCACGACGAAGATCCCTATGCCGACCGAGACGATGCCGTAACTCACCGTCTGACTGTGGATGGTCCCCCAACCCAGAACGGCGAGCCCGATGGCGGCAAGTCCTCCAAGAGTGGCGAGGGCCCGCGTGCCGCTTCCGATTCCAGGCCCGTTCACCTGGGTCAGCCCAGGTAGCCCGACGAGCAGCCCAATACAAACCAACCAGACTCCCGCGGTTCCGACATCGAAGCCGTTGAGATTCACGCCGAGGACCGTCTCCCATGGCAGGAACGCGCCGCCGGCGATGAGCGCTCCTGCAAGAACGACGCAGAGCGCGCCTCCATTGAGGCCCGCGGATGTGGACAGAGAGCGATGACCGCAATGGGGACACGCTGCGGCTGTGAGCGCCACTGCGCCTCCGCATACCACACAGGTCCCAATGTGGGCCATCGGCGGAGCCAGTGGTGGGACCGGGGACACGTGTTGACGGGGAGGCGCGCTCGGCATCGGATGCGCGAATCTGGTCCCGCACCACGTACACAGGGCAGCCCCCGGAGCCACGCCGCCACGACATGAGGGGCATTGATACCACTGAGATCCCAACGCGTCTCCTTTCGACTGGACGCAACTTGACTCTACGCCCTCCGGTTTGCACTGATCAGAGAATCTGCGCACCTGCTGGCTGTCTCGCTGAGCGGCGACTTCGGCTGGGTCGCCAGCCGCGAACGGCCCACGGCGAGCGACATCAAGGCTGGCTTCTCCGGCTTTGCCGGGACCCTTGCCTCAGTTCGTCGGCTCACTACCAGACATGCTTCAGCGAGATAGGCGTGACCGGACGCGTGCCAGCGAGCTCCACCCGGGAGCAGGTGGCGACTTCACCATCGCGATGTGGTCATAGGGTCGCCTTCCGGGCGGCGCCACCTACGTTTCGTGAAGGCCCGCGTCGATCAACGCGGCCGCTTTCGGCCACAAGTCGATCATGCCCTGGACGATGGGCACGGTCCAGCCATCGAGATCCCGCCACCAATCCTTGGACTTGGGGACCCACTTGACGATGGGCCAAACCCGGCCCTGGGGAATCTTGAACGCTCCGGCGGTGAAAGCGGGAGTGGCCCGGGCTAGGGCGAGGATGCGACCGTACGCGGCGTCCAAGTCCGAAGTCGGAGTGACGAAGATCCCGTACTTTGGGAGTCTCGATCCGAACGGGTCGACGCCGGTCTCCCATTCCAGCGTGACGCCGACCCAATCTGGCCACACGGGTCTGCGGGCCATGATCCGCTCGAAGCTGCTGTTGTCGCGGCGAGCCGTAGTCACGTCGGAGTCAATGGCCGCTAGGCGTTCGTCGATGTCCATCTGAAGCCCAGCTAGGATCTCGCGCGTCGCGCCGATGACGTCCTTCTCGATCGCCGCCCACTCCCGAATGTCCTCGCGGTGGCTCAGGAAGAACTGAAGTCGCTCGTCACCGAATGGATTGTCCACGTCGCCTTCCTACCCGTCAGCTTCTTCCCTGGCTCGCGAGTGTCGCCAAGTACTGAAACGCACTCGATCGGCCCGTCTCGAACGGTGATCCCACCGGCGCGTCAAGAACCGCCAGAAGGGCTCGCCGCACCTTGCTGTAGCTGAGCGGCCGCCAGGCCGCGCGCGCTTCATCGGAAGTCGCGGTCGCCGGCGGCCGCCCATTCGGAGTGAGAAACAGCCAGCGAACATCGGTGGGTTCGCCTGCCCACGACCAGTAGAGCCGTTCGCACTGGGACTCCTGCTCGCCGGCGTCGAGCTTGTTCTCAATGACAATCGCCACGCTCTCCAGGCGTATGACGAGATCGGCCCGGGCTTCGAGCGACTCGCCTGTGACCGTGCTGGTACCCGCACCCGGGCGCTCAAGCTCGATCTGGACCGTTCCGCCGTCGGCGAGTGATTCCCCGGGCCACGCGGCCGCGAGAAACGCGCGAAGGAATCGATCTCCGAGGCCATGCCGGCCGGTGGGACTGAGGAGCCATGCGAGCATACGACTGTGGAATAGCTCGTCACGTTGGCGCCCGAGGATCGTAAGGAGATCACCCGGCCCAGATACCCAATGACCGGCCGCCTGCATCTGCAAGGCCTCTGCCTTCATCGCTGCGAACCGGGGTTCTGTCGGCGCTCGAAGCCCGACCGGTGATCGCCATTCCGCCGCGAGTCGAGCGAATCGGGCTTCTCTGGAGTCGACCTGCTGCATGCAGGACAGATTACAGGTCAAGGAAGACAAGCGTACGGCGCCCCTTCCGCTTTGAAACGGGCGCCCGGATGCCTTCCTATCAAGCTTGTCAACGTCTCGCCTTCGACGCGATCAAGCCATAGCGTTGTTGAGCCCACGTCGACCAAGACCGCGCTACGGAGCTTGCCAGGGGTGGTCGCCGTGGACTGCATCGAGAATGTCCTTCGCGTGGCTTCTCGCCAGATCTCCCAATTCCGCCCGACGCCGATCGAAATGTGATCCCAACCGACCACGGAGCGCTTCGCTGAGCTTCTCAAGCTTCTGCATAAGGGCCTGATCTGCGTACTCCGAGTCCACGGCCACCTGGACGCCAGTCAGGTTGATGGCGTTCGCCGCCGCAGACACGACGCCGAAGTACACCTCTCCGAGCTGCCCAGTTGATCCCGCGATGTGGTGGCCGATTCGATTGTCGCGAAGATGAAGGAGGTACTCGTGCGCGTCGCGAAGTTCGGGTTCGAGTTCCGCGACGAAATCCTCGAGCAGCCTGGGCCGTCTGCCGGCAGTGCCCTGACCGCTCACGAAGCAGCGACCATAGGCAATGACCGCACCCTCAAAGCAAGCCTCCCTGGCGAAGACGAAGGCCGGGGCGCTCAGGTCCTTGCCGCTCGCGTAGGCAGCTGCCATCGCTGCGATGAGCAGGTCATTCAAGATCGACAGCAGGTCGATCAATTCCGCGCTCCTGGGACCCCGAACCGCGAGCTTCCTGCCCGCCACTGGCGAGCCCGGCACGTTGATACCGAGCCTCTCCGGGGCTGCCCCCGGCGGTCTCTTGGCTGTCGGCGTCTTCCGGGTCTTCGACATTCGGTTCCGTCCCATGGCTTCCGCCCACACGTCACTTCTGCCCGAGCGAATGGATCAGATCGACAGCGATGCAAACGCGGATCGAGGGCTGTTTCGCACTATCTCAAGCGCCCTCGGGCCAACGGCCATTCTCAATGAGGAGACCCTTGAGCTTCCGGAAGAGATTCGGGTGGCGCCGGACCGACTCCGGCTGATCGTTCACGGTCGAGATCATCGTGACCCCATCCCGCGTTGCGATATGGATGGATCGATCCTTCGCGTTGTACCAGAAGTCGATCTCCATCCGCACGTATTTCGTATTGGGCGGCCCAACCTGTACTCCCACCGTAGGTCTCCTCTTGTTGCTTTGGCTTTCTGCGACTCTACGCGCGTCGACCAAGCACAATGGCGCAGGCCGGCCAAGAGAGGTCACACGATCGGGTGATCGTGCTGGTGTCGGAAGCTCAGCGGCGAGGCCGTCCAAGGCTGGGCCAAAGGGGCGCTGGAGATCTGGGAACGACCCGGGGCCTATCCCGGATGACGATGACCATCACGGATTGGCTTGCGTCTTGGCGCCGGACGAACTTGAGCCAGAACGCAAGAGCAAAGACGATTGCTGGAACCAGGAGCGCCAGAACTGCTGCCGCCAATGCCACCGAGGTAGCCCGCTCTCCGCCCACGCCATAGAGGGCTAGACCAGCGAGGACGCAGGCTCCAACCAAAGCCAGCGCTTCAAGAACCGAGACTCGGTCACCCGAGGACGGAAAGGCACCGAGAGATCCGAGCGCGGCCACGATCCACAGCGCTGCCGATCCTCCCCACCAAGCGGCAGGCAGCGTACGTGCCAAGAGGACGAGTGCCATCAAGGTGGGCGGAACCAGCAACAGAGGTGCAACCGCCATTACCGCGCTCCGTCCTCGCGCGGACCGCCGCGGTGTCACCCAGCCCAATTCGACGGAGCCATCGGCAGCCGTGGTCGGCCTGAACAAGACCATCTCCTCGATCCCCAGACCCAAGACAAGGGCCGCCACAGCGTGGGCCAGCTCGTGAAGAACAGTGCCGGGCAACAAGAACGGATACGAGAGCGGTCGCCAGGGGACCAATGACAAGATCAGGCTGGAGACATATCCCGTTCCCCAGCCAATCAAAACGAGTTCCACAATGAGGATCACCAAGAGTGGCGCCGATCTCACCGTGAACAGTTCGTCCATCCCCGCGAGCATGTGCTGGCGCCCTGGTGTCCGTCAACCTCTCCCGAGCTGGCCACGATGCCGCGATGGTGGCCTGCCTTCTTGACGGACGCTGGTGGTCGTCCGCGGGTGATCGACTACTTCGTACGTGGCGAGAATCTGGGTGTCCTTACCCTGTGACCCATCTTCGCCTATAGACGCACAGTGCCAAGGGGCGTTACTCGTCGAGTGGTGCTCCCCGAGACTGGCTGGTCCCTTGTTGTCCGCGAGCAGAGTCGCAGTCCTCGATCGGTCTGACTTCCCGGCCGGTCGCACCAATCTCCTGCGAGTCCGTCACCAGCCGCTCTTTCGTCTCTGCTGGTCCGCGAGGTAGAACCCCGCGAACTCGGCAAGCCGCGCCTCCTCAGCAGCTCGAGCGGACTCCTCTTGCAGATGCCTCTGGCGCTGCTCCAGACTCCGCCAGAGGCCAGTGTTGCGAATGTCAGTGCCTGGGGGCGCCGGAACCTCTCTCCCCATGCCTTCCCATGTGCCCGTGGCTAGGGATGTGCCAACCCTCACATCTTCCACCACCACGTGGGCGGGCCCGCGCAGGTCGGAGTATTCCAACCCAGGCAACTCGCGATAGGCGAAAGCGACGCGCTGCGCAGCGGGGAACCACGGCGGCGCCCCGGGTGCCTGCCTGGCAACCGCATGTAGTCCTTCGAGCGCCCTCGCATACGTGTATCGCGCCCCCGACATGCCCTCAGATACGGCTCCAGTATCGGCCATGCCGGCCCTTCGCCATGCCGCCCAGTAGGCTCCGAACAGTGGCTGCTCAAGAACCGACATAAGCGCGGGTCCTGCCGGTTCTCCGATCTGGCCAATGGCATCCACGACCCCATCCCTCACGTCGAGCTGCACGAATGCAGCAGTCGTAATCAGGGGGATGACAGATGGAACACCATATCGCGCGAAGGCCTCGGGGCTGACCCAGTCGCTTGAGGGCAGGAACTCAATACGAAAGAGGGCTGTCAGGTCTCGACGCAGGTCGGTGGGCAGCTTCAGCAAGTCAAGCCAGATTTCGCGAGCACGTTCGTAGAATTCCACGCGGCAAGGATAGTCATCGGCGTCACAGGCGGTTAGGGATCTGTGATCCGCGGACCGAGATACTGAGCTGGCCCGCCAGCACCAGCCCGCATGACCACCATTTGGTCATCGTGTTGCTTTCTGCGCCCAGTTGAGTGAGGTATGTGAACGACCAGCTCCGCACACGAGGCGCCCGCGATGAGCCCACAACCACTGCCCGCTATCGCCAGCGGAGACCCCTCCACTTGGGATCAGGCGCTGTACGCCTTCCTCGTCGAGAAGGGCAATCGCTCCGGCTCGCGGCGCACCGTTGAGTCGTACGGCCGGATGCTCTGGCCGTTCTTCGCGGATCGGGGCAAGACGCCTGAACGAGTGAAGCCAGCCGATGTTCTGGCCTGGGTCCACGGCATCGGGAAGTCCGGACGGACGCCATCCTCCACAACGATCGGTGCCAGGATCGCGTGCCTGTCGAGTTACTTCCGCTTCCTGATCCGCATGGCGTTGGTGGTCTCCAACCCTTGCGATGCCGTTGAGCGTCCGAGAGCAATCCAGTCGGTTGCCCGCGGATACTCAGCCGACGAGGTACGTCGGCTCCTGGCTGTTGTTCCGGACAACGTCGCCGGGCGGCGCGACCGGGCGATCCTCCTGACCCTAGTCCTGACCGGCAGGCGACGAGCCGAGGTGATCGGCTTGCGAGCAGGTGACCTCAGCATCGAGGGCGAGACCGTCTTCTATCAGTACGTCGGAAAGGGCCACAAGACCGGTCGGCGAGAACTCCCCCACCCTGCCTACGGAGCCATCTGCGCGACCTTGGCTGATGCCACCAAGGAGCTGGCGACGATGGCCCCCGACGAGTCGCTCTGGCAGGCCGGCGCACGCCCCCAGGGCGTCACGAGCGGGACGTTCTACGCCCGCTTCCGCCGGTACCTGCAGGCTGCTGGCTTGGCGCCGACCGGGATACACGTGCTTCGGCATACCGCTGCCAAGCTGCGTCGGGACGCCGGCGAGTCGATCGAGGACGTCAGCGCGTTCCTTGACCATTCGAGCCTCGCCGTCACGACGGTCTACCTGCGCCGACTCGAGGGTCAGGAGGATCGGGCGTGGCGTGAGGTGGCCGAGGCGATCGGGGTCTGAGCTCCACGGGCCTGATCACGGACTATGCTGACTCGCCATGGACATCGACGCCAACCTCGCCGAGTATCTGGCGGACCGCCAGCCGACTGAGCGGTACGCCTCGTTCGACTACTGCTTCAACCACTTCCAGTCATACCGAGAGCATGGCCGCAGCGGGGACCTGGCCCAGGGTCTTGGCCTCGAGGTGTCGTGTCTTCAGCTCGGCTTCTACCTCGCGAGCTGGGGCATGTACCGTGGCTCCGCCAAGCTCCTCGGACACAGCTTGGCCCGCCTGGCGCCGGTGGTCGAAGTAATCGCCGACTCGGCAACAGGCATTTGGGAGGCCGACGCCGACGACTACGGCGATCCCGTTTGCGACGAGCTCCTGCATTGCGCCGACCGTCTCAGGCAGGCGCTTCCGCACCCTGCATCCGATACCCTCGTGACCAAGATCATGCTCGGGGTCTTCGGCTGCGTGCCCGCGTTCGACACCTACTTCGTGGCGGGATCGGGCCTCAGGACGTTCAACCGCCGCTCGCTGTTCGAGCTGGGTCGCTTCTACAGAACCCATCGGCAAGTGATCGAGCGCAACCGGATCAAGACTCTGGACTTTGCCACGGGACAGCTTACGGCCAGACGTTACAGCCGCGCGAAGGTCATCGACATGATCTTCTTCACCGAGGGCAGCCACCAAACAGATAAGCGCCACATAAGTCGCGCCTGGTAGCGTGCGATCTGGGGCGGGCTCCGCTCTGCGACCGGGCCGATGCCGGACGACGGTGAGCGAGCCGGTGAGGGAGTCGCCGCAGGCGTCCCGACCTCCCTCGGTCATCGGGCCTGCCGGGGTGAATGTGCCGGTGGCTGGGTTGAGGAGTTCGGCCGTGGCGACTGCCTGGCCGGTCGTCTTCCGCCAGGCCATTCGCGAGCAGCGTGGCCAGGTCCCTTAGCGCGCCCTGTCGACGCCCACGGTGCGATCGCTTTGGCGGATACTCAGAAGCGTGTTCGATCCTCTGTTCGGCCCCGACCCGATTGGCCAGGCGTTCGACCTCCAGCGCAAGAAAGCCTTGGACTGCATAGCCGAACAGCCAGCCTACGAGCTTCGCACAGCCAATCTCGACGAGCTGGTGGCCAACCTGGTCACCCCCTATCTCATGGCACCACTCGTCCTTCGGTGGAAGGACAAGGCCGCGTTCCCGGATAACGAGCGAATCGAGGTCGACCACGACGCTTCTGGACGCCCTCTGCCGGTCAGTCTCATGGGCGAGTTCATTTTCGTGGTGCCCTATGACGGTATGGCCGGCCTCTTTCGACTGCGACCGACGAGATGTATCGGAAAGCCGCCAAGCGGCTGCGTGTGGGAGAGTCAGAAACTTCTCAAGTACTCCGTCGCCCGCGCCGATCTCGCCACAGTCCGGCGTGCCCTCCAACAGGCAGAGGCAGCGATCAAGCGGTGGGCAGCGTGGGTGAACCAGGATGTGAGCACGTTCAACGCAGAGCTCCAACGCTCGATGCGCGAGGAACTCGCGGCCCGCCTCGATGAGATCCGTGCGGGTGACGACATACTGGCAGCCCTCGACGTTCCTCAGGCGACACTGGAGCTGCGGCAGACCCCACGTGACCCGCCGCGGCATCCCGGTCTGGCGAAGGGTTCGCGCGTCAGAGACGAAATGGAAGCTCTTGAAGCTGACCAGGCTATTGAGCGCCTCGTGTCCCCTCACCCTCCGACCTTCTCCTCCGGGCCAATGTCGCACGAGCGTCGGGCCCAGGCCATGACGACTGCACTGGGCGCCTCTGCCCGTGAGGCCCTCGCACAACTGATCGACGCCGACGCCGCCAATGGCGAAGGCTACTTCGTGATCGTCCGCCCCAACGGCGCCTCTCCATTGGTCGCGAAAGGCCAGTTCCGGGCACCTATCGGCGGCAGGGACTTGATCGAACTCGAACGCGCCGGCGTCCTGTTACCGAATAGCCGGAACGCTGATGGGCTGAAGACGTTCTACCTTTCACCCGACTCACGGCGACTCTTGGACGCTGCGCTCGCGGCCGCGGGAGAACCGACACCGCTCAAGGAGACGTCTACCTCGGAGCCTGGCCCCGCGCCGATCACCACGCGCGATGAGGGCGAGGCCAAGAACTCGCACCGCGACGGAGCCGCGCGTGGGCCCGGTCGGCCGGGCTGGACAGCCGAGCTGTTCCGAACCCGATATGCAGAGGCCGAGAGGCGCGCGAAGCCGCCGTACACGTACGCCGCCGTCGCGCCCTACTTCGAGATGCTCGACGGAACCCGCGGCACCGACCCGGAGTACTTCCGAAAACTCGTCAGGCGATACCGCGAGACACCGGAATAAGAGGCCGGATAAGAGTCCGGATTCCGTCCCTTTTTCGGACGGGCCAACTGCGCGACGCTGACCCGCGTTATGCGATCGATCTCCATCTCGATCCCGGACGATGCGGCCGACAAGCTCCGTGAGCTCGCCCGGCATGAGTTCCGCGGGCCACGCCAGCAGGCGGCCGTCCTCGTTCTTGAGGGTCTCAGCCGCGCCGCCCTCGACCTCCCGCCCTTGTCCGGGGAAGGCGCTGAGTCGTCGGGCGATAAGCCCAACCGCGACCAAGTCTCTCCGAGGGCGGAGCGTCAGCAGTGAGCGACAACCTTGGCGGCGCACTCGCGATGGCAGCCGCCGGCTGGGCGGTCATTCCGCTGCACTCGCCAGTCGACGGCGCATGCGATTGCCGTCGTCCCGACTGCCCGTCGTCGGGTAAGCACCCCCGAACCAAGAACGGTCTGAAGGATGCGTCAACCGACCCCGACCAGATCAGCCGCTGGTGGACGATGTGGCCCCAGGCGAACATCGGGATCGCGGTGCCACCGGGCATCGTCGCGGTCGACATCGACGGCCCCGAAGGCATAGATGCGCTCCGGGCCCGTGGCTACACCCTACCGGAGACCGCCACGGTCGAGACCGGTCGTGGCCACCACTACCTGTACAAGACGGCGCAGAGGATCGGACCCAAGGTCGCCATCCTGCCCAAGGTCGACCTCCGCGGCCCCGGCAGCTATCTGGTGGCACCGCCTTCGCTGCACCCCAGTGGCCGTCTGTACCGCTGGCTCCGCGAGCCCGACGAGGGCATCGCCGAGGCGCCCGCGTGGATCGCGGATCTCGCGGCAGGTGGTCGGAGACGAGACGGCCCCGCGCAGCCCATTCCCGATGTGATCGTCGAGGGCCAGCGCAACGCCAAGTTGACCTCACTTGCGGGCTCGATGCGACGACGCGGGGCGTCTGCGCCGGTGATCCTCGCGGCGCTTCTGGAGGCCAACCGTCTGCAGTGCCGGCCTCCACTCGACGAGGACGAAGTCCGGAGGATCGCAGCCTCGATCGGGCGCCTGCCATCAGGTGAGGAGCCTCGGGTTCGGGCGAGCCGGCCGGCCGGGCTCCCCGAAACCGAAGACGAGATCCTGGGTGCCGCGACTGAATCACCAGAGGCAACGGCCGAGGGGGTCGATCACCTCAGCCGCCAATCGCTCGCGGCGCACCACTTCGTCGAACGGAGGGGCGGCGAGGTCCGGTTCGATCACGGCCGGCGGATCTGGCTGATCTGGCATGGCCATCGATGGCGCCCGGATCGGGACCAACAGATCCGGCGGCTTTGGCTTAAGGCTCTCGGCGAGCGGTACAGAGAGGCGCTCCTGATCACAGATAGCGAGATGCGCGAACGGACGATCTCCTCGATCATGGCCGCGGGTGCAACCGACGATGCCATCGCGGCTGGTCTTCGGATCACCGCCTCGATGAAGCCCGTCGCGACAAGTGGCGACGCATGGGACCCCGACCCCTGGACCCTTGGCTGCGAGAACGGCCTGGTCGACCTTCGGACCGGAGCCCTGCGGGTGGGGCGACCCGCGGATATGGTCAGTCGATCCACTCGCCTCGACTACGACCCTCGGGCGACGTGCCCGCGCTGGGATCGGTTCCTTGTCGAGGTCTTCGCCGGCGACGAGGTTCTGATCGGCTGGTTCGCCCAGCTCATCGGCGCATCGCTCGTCGGGACGTCCAAGGAGCTGCTCCCTGTCCACTACGGCACCGGCAACAACGGCAAGTCGGTGGCCTTCCGGACCCTCGGCCGTGAGGTTGCAGGCGAGTACAGCGTCGAGATCGCGGTCGAGACGCTCCTCAACGCCAACCGATCCGCAGGCGCCCCCACCTCGGATCTAATGCGTCTGCGTGGAGCGCGCCTGGCGTTCACGAGCGAACCCGAGCAGGGTGCCAAGTTCAAGGGTGGGACGCTCAAGCGCCTCGCCACCATCGATCAGATGACCGGACGTGAGCTCCACGGGCGTCAAGAGGAGTGGCCACCGACCCACACGCTCCATCTAGCGACCAACCACCTGCCTGCCGCCGACGACGCTTCGGAGGGCTTTTGGCGTCGGATCGCTCTGATCCCCTGGAAGGTCCGGTTCGCCAAACGGGGCGAGCCGGGCGACGGCCCAGCCGAGGACCCACGCCTGGCGGCCACCCTAGCGGGCGAGGCCCGAGGCATCCTCGCCTGGGCGGTCCGCGGTGCTGTGGCCTATGCGACCACCGAGACGCTCCACCCGTTCCCCGTCTCCGTCGCCCGCGAGACGGCCACCTATCGCGAGGACGAGGATCCGCTTGGTGGATTTCTGCGCGAATGGGTCAGCGCGCAGCCGGGCGCCTCAACGGCCGGGCCGAAGGTCTTCGAGCAGTACGTTGCCTGGACCGAATCTATCGGGTCCAAGCCCATGACCGCCCCGGTATTCGGCCGAGCGTTCACCGAGCGCCACGATCGCCTCGGCTTCCCCGTGCACCGGCGCACGCTCCACGGCAGTCCCGTGTACGAGGGACTAATCGTGCGGAGGCCCGCCGAATGAGCCGGCGAGGTGGAGCAGGTGGAGCATTTCGTCGATTCGCAGGTTCTCCCTTCGCGTGTATTGGAGAGAGACCTAGAAACAGCGGTTTTGCTCACCCTGCTCACCCCCGAGGCTTCAACGGGGGGCTGGTCTACTCGATTATCGCAGTCGGTGGCGGTCGGGCATGAACGTCCAGGTCCAGCCCCCCGGCACCGCACGCGACCCGCTCATCGCGGCCCTCGCTCGCTACGTCGAAGCCCTTCACGACCGCTATCCGGACGGGCCCGACCAGATGCGCCAGGAAGCTCTTGACGCCAGAGGGAACATGCCTCGGATGCGCAAGAGCGACGGTGGCAGGGCGGCATGAAGCGACTGCCCCGCTCTCTCGACGACATCCGGGGTCTGCGGGCTGCCCGGTGGATTCGGGAGTCCACCGCGGGGCAGTACGACCGCTTCGGGCCCGCCAGTCAGCGCGAGCAGCAGGACCGCTTCATCGACCGCCACGGCCTCATCGACAGTGGCCTGGTCTTCCAGGTGGCCCACTCCGGAACCACGGTCTGGCGCTCGCCGACGATGACCGAGATGCTCGAGGCCGCCAGGGCCGGCTCCTTCGACCTCTTGCTGGCCGGCTACTCGGACCGCTGGCAGCGCAACCTGCGGCGAACGCTGGAACTTCTCGAGGACGGGCTTCACCCTGCAGGCGTTGCTCTGGTGATGTGCGACCGGCGCATCCTCTCCTCTGACCCCCATGACTGGGACGAGCTGGTGGCTGAGGCGACCTCCGCCGAGCGGTACACCCGCAGGCTCGCCGAGAAGGTCACCGACGGCTATGGCGCCAAATTCGATATGCACTCCGATCAGGGCGGCAACGCGCCCCTGGGCTTTCGGCGACTCTCTGATCCCCCGCACACCCTCGAGATCGACCCCGCCACGATCGGCATCGCCGTTGGCCTCTTCGAGCGTTACGCGCTCGGCCGCATCAGCATCGAGCGACTCGGCCAAGAAACTGGCCTAGAACCCGACCGCATCCGCTACATCCTGCGCAACCGCCTCTACACCGGCTGGATGCGCCGTCATCGCGGCCCAGACGAGATCCGCCGATCAGCGCCCTGGCGGGCGAACCCTCCGGTGTCCGACGAGTTGTGGGCTCGGGTGGAGGAGGTCCGACGGTCCAAGACCCAGGGCGGGGGACCCCGCCGAAGCGGGCATCTCGACCTGCTGGCGGGACTGCTCCAATGCGCCTGTGGGCGCCGGCTGCGCAGCGATGGGACGTTCGCCGACGGGCGTCACCGCAAGCTCCACGTAAACGCCTGCCAGGCGTGGGGATCGCAAGCGCGCTACGGGGACGAGACCTGGGAAGTGCCGGTCCTCGCCCAAGTTGCCGGACTGACCGTTGACGACGGGGTCCTCGCCCGGGTCGTTGCCGCGCTGAGTTCACCAGACCGACCGGTCGGTCTCGACCGGGCTCGGATCGAACGCCAGATGCGCGAACTCGCCCTCGAGCACGTCGCGCAACGGATCGACGACTCGAGCTACCTCGAACGTCTCAGGCAGCTCCGCGTGGACCTTGCGGCCGTTGATGCGACCCCTCGCGGTGATCTGCCCGCGAAACGGGCCGTGGAGTGGCTGCGGGTGCTGGCCGACACGTGGGTCAAGGCCGACGTTCCGGAGGCCAGGGCGGACCTGTTGCACGCCATCTACGACCGCATCGTCGTCGTTGGCCGGTCGATCATCTCGGCACGCCTGACGCCTGCTGCCTATTCGAACGGCCTGGCCCTCGCTCTGCCTCAGGTTGTTATGGCGCGCCCGGAGGGATTCGAACCCCCGACCATCTGATCCGAAGTCCGTTTCCCGTCGGGACGCAGCGCCGCGGCGATTCGTGCGTGGACGACGGGCCCGTGAG
>PLMA01000011.1 GCA_003141455.1 Chloroflexota bacterium
TGCTCGGCAAACGCGTGGATTACTCCGGCCGTTCCGTCATCGTGGTGGGCCCCGAGCTGCGCCTCAACCAGTGTGGTCTTCCCAAGAAGATGGCGCTCGAGCTGTTCAAGCCGTTCGTCATGCGACTGCTCGTCGAGAAGGGCTTCGCCCACAACATCAAGAGCGCCAAGCGCATCGTAGAGCGCGTCCGGCCCGAGGTCTGGGACGTCCTTGAAGAAGTCATCAAGGACCATCCGGTCCTGCTGAACCGCGCCCCCACGCTGCACCGGCTGGGCATCCAGGCCTTCATGCCGGTCCTCGTCGAAGGGTCCGCCATCCAGATCCACCCCCTGGTCTGTACCGCCTTCAACGCCGACTTCGACGGCGACCAGATGGCCGTTCACGTCCCGCTCTCTACAGCCGCCCAGGAAGAGGCGCGGACGCTGATGCTGTCGACCGCCAACCTCCTCTCGCCGGCCGACGGGAGCCCGGTGGTGGCGCCTACGCAGGACATGGTCCTGGGCTGCTTCTACCTGACGATGGAGAAGGCCCCAGTCGAGGGCAAGCACCCACGTCTCTTCTCCAGCGAGGGCGAGGCGATCCTGACTTACCAGCTCCGCGAGGTTACGCTCCACGAGCCGGTCGTGGCCATGGTCCGGACCTGGGACGAGGAGGCCGGAGCGGCCGTCGAGACCCGCGTCCAGACCACCGTCGGCCGGATCATCTTCAACCAGATCGTGCCCGATCGGTTGCGCTTCAAGAACGTAAACATGAAGCGAACCGAGCTGCGCAAGCTGGTCGACGAGTGCTACCGGATCCTCGGTCCCGAGGAGACCGCCAACGTCGTCGACGGCGTCAAGGGCGTCGGCTTCGAGTACGCGACCCGCGGCGGCATGACCATCGCCGTTGGCGACATCGTCATCCCGCCCGACAAGGGCCGCCGCCTGACCGAGGCGGACACGGCCGTCGACCAGATCGACCGCCAGTTCCAGCGCGGTCTCATCACCGACGACGAGCGCTACGAGCAGGTCGTCGACGTCTGGCAGAAGACCACCAACGACCTCTCGACCGCGATGATGGACGGCCTGGATGCCTTCGGCTCGGTCCGCATGATGGCGGACTCCGGCGCCCGAGGTAACAAGGGCCAGATCAGCCAGCTCGGCGGCATGCGCGGCCTCATGGCCGATCCATCGGGCCGCATCATCGACGTCCCCGTGCGGAGCAACTTCCGCGAGGGGATGACGGTTCTCGAGTACTTCATCTCCACCCACGGCGCCCGCAAGGGCCTCGCCGACACCGCCCTCCGCACCGCCGACTCGGGCTATCTGACCCGACGTCTGGTGGACGTGGCGCAGGACGTCATCACCCGCGAAGAAGACTGCGGTACCCAGGAAGGCAGCTGGATCACCCGCGCCGAATCGGCCGAGATCACCAGCAACGAGAAGGGCGCCTACCAGAAGCGAATGGTCGGCCGTCTCTCGGCTGCCGATCTGCTCCATCCGGAGACGGGCGAGCTGCTCATCGAGCGCAACCAGGAGATCACCGAAGCGATGGCGGCGGCGATCGACGAATCGGGGATCGACGAGGTCCTCGTCCGTTCACCGCTCTCGTGCGAAGCTCGCCACGGTGTGTGCCGGCTGTGCTACGGCCGCAACCTGGCCACGGGCACCCTCGTCGGCATCGGCGAGGCGGTCGGCATCATTGCCGCCCAGTCCATCGGCGAGCCGGGCACGCAGCTGACGATGCGAACGTTCCACACCGGCGGCGTCGCCGGCCTGGACATCACCGCCGGCCTGCCGCGAGTCGAGGAGCTCTTCGAAGGCCGTGTCCCCAAGGGCAAGGCCGAGATGAGCCACATCGACGGCATCGTGGAGATCATCCGCAGCGACACCGGAACGCGGGTCAAGGTCACGAGCCGCGAGCAGTACGACACCCATATCGCCCTGCCCGCCGGCGCGGAGATGCTCGCCGCCCCCGGCGACATCGTAGAAGCCGGCCAGGTCATCGCCCGCCCCGACGGCGCCGACAAGTCGTCCGACGTGGCGGCACCGGCCAAGGGCTTCTTGGTCCGCGAGGGCGAAACACTCGTGGTGCGCTCAGAGGACGTAGTCGAACGCGAGTACACGATCCCGCACAACGCCAAGATCATGGTCGAGAACGGGGTCGAGATCCGCGCCGGCGACGCCATCACGGATGGCCCGATCAACCCGCAGGAATACCTCGAGACGCGGGGCAAGGACTCCGTGCAGCGCTACCTGGTCAAGGAAGTCCAGAAGGTCTACCGCAGCCAGGGCGTGACGATCAACGACAAGCACATCGAGATCATCGTCCGGCAGATGCTCCGCAAGGTCCGCATCGACCAGCCGGGCGACACCGATCTCCTGCCGACCGAGCTCATCGATCGCCTCGACTTCGAGGAGGTCAACAACCGGGTCCTGGCCGAGGGCGGCGAGCCTGCCACGGCCCAGACGGTCTTGCTCGGCGTGACGAAAGCATCCCTCAATACCTCCAGCTTCCTCGCGGCGGCCTCGTTCCAGGAGACGACCCGGGTGCTGACCGAGGCGGCCATCAACGGCGCCAAGGATCACCTGATCGGCCTCAAGGAGAACGTCATCATCGGCAAGCTCATCCCNNGCCGGCGAGTCGCTCGAGAGGCTGCGCGGCCCGGAGTACGAGTACAACCCGTTCCTCGAGGAGGCCGGAGCGCGGCCTTCCGAGGAGACGGCAGACCTGGCCACGATCCTGGTGGCCAGCACCGGTGAAGGACGGACGGACGAGACCGACTTCGTCAACCCGTTCCTCGAGGCGCTGGGGGGCGAATCCGGGGACGAAGCCGACCTGTCCGACCTCGCCAGCCTGGAGGAGATTCTGGGCAAGGCGAAGACGGAAGACGAGTAGGGCGCCGGGCGCCATCCATAGGGCCGGCCGAAGGGGCGCGGAGGGCTCCGGCGAGACCTCGGGAGGTTTGACACCCGCCCGGGGCCGCTGATAAACTCCGCGCTCGTGGCTTCATCGAGGCCGCGATTAGCGTGCGCCAATCGCGACTCTCGACCAGCCATTCGGACGGCGGAAATGAATCACGAAATCGGCCTCGGCCGATCGTCGTGGCCCGCCTGACCATAGAGCGATTTGCGCCAGACAGATCGCCTCCATGTCGCGACCGGTGCCGCAGTGGCGGCCCATCGGACGCCGGAGGCCACCAAGGCGGCGCAGGTTCCCGTCGATCGGACTCGCACCGGGGCCCAACCCGGGCGCGACCAGGTGTCCAGAACGGGATCGCCGACCAGACCACTACCAAGCAGCAGCAGAAAGCGAAAGGAGCAGCGTCTCCGTGCCGACGATTAGCCAGCTCGTGCGGCATGGCCGCCAGCCGAAGATCTCGAAGATCAAGGCGCCGGCCATGCGCAAGAACTGGAACAGCCTTCGCCAGCGCCAGGTGCCCATTCCCGGTGCGCCTCAGAAGCGCGGCGTCTGCCTGCAGGTGCGCACGATGACGCCGAAGAAGCCGAACTCGG
>PLMA01000041.1 GCA_003141455.1 Chloroflexota bacterium
CGCTACGCGAGCGGCGGCAGCTCCCGGCGCCGCACGGACGTCCGAGCCGCGGACAGCGAGAAGGCGCCTCTCCCGCGGGGGCGGATCAGCGCTTGGCGTAGTTGCGCAGGATCTTCGCGATGGCGCCGTAGCCGCCCTCGTCGGCCATGTCGATCGCGGTGCGGCCGTCGTCGCTCTTGCGCGTCGGATCGGCTCCGCGCAGCAGCAGCATGTCAACGACGGCCTCGTCGCCGGCCCCGGCGGCGGCATGAAGTGGCGTCCAGCCGCCGTGCTGGACGGCGTTGGGTGACGCACCGTGGGCGAGGAGCAGGCCGGTCATGTCACGATGCCGAGCCGAGACCGCGCTGTGGAGCGGCGTCACGCGCATCTCGTTGAGCGCGACGGCGTTGCGATCGGCGCCGCGCTCGAGCAGCAACCGGGCCACCTCCAGCCGGTCGAAGTAGGCCGCCAGGTGCAGCGGCGTGAAGCCATCGCTGCCGCCCTCGTCGATGGAGGCGCGCTCGCCCGCCAGGAGCTGCCGCACCGCGGTCGCGTTCCCGACGGCCGCCGCGTCGAAGATGCTCAGACCGTCGGGCACCTTCGCCAGTCTCTCGGCAAGATCCTCCGCCAGACCAGAGTGACCGGCGTACGCAGCCGCCAGTACCGGCGAGAGCCCGGCCTCGTCGCGAGCCCGGAGCAGACCCTCGTCGGCGGCCAGCGCCTCGTCGACTGCCTGCTTGTCGCCACGGCGCACGATCTCGAAGAAGGCTGCGGCGGGTCGGCCCCGATCGATCATGTCTCCTCCCTCATTACCGAGTCGGCGCGGGCACCGCGGTCGGCCTGGCTATCTCCCGGAGCGCCTGGGCCAGGCGCTCGATCTCGGCGGGCTCGTTGTAGTGGACGAGTCCGACCCGGACCATTCCGCCGGACTCGTCCAGGCCGAGGGCCCGGATCAGCTCGTAGGCATAGTAGTCGCCATCCCAGACGGCGATGCCGCGCCGGCCGAGCTCCGTCGCGACCTCGCGCGGCGTGCGACCGGCCAGCGTGAAGGCGAACGTTGGGACTCGATCGTCGATCCGGGCCGGGTCAACGATGCCACGCAGGGTCAATCCCGGCACTTCCCCGAGTGCCGTGAGAGCCTGGAGAGCCAGCCCGCGTTCCGTCGCGCGGATTGCGAGCATCGCCGCGACCAGTGCCGCCCGCCGGTCGGTGGCGTCGATCTGGGCGCCGCCGAACTCCCGGCCGAGCCACTCCAGGTAGTCGAATGTCCCGAGCAGCCCGGCGATCGACTCCCCCGGGAGCGTGCCCGTCTCCCACTTGCCGGGCGGCTCGTCGGCCGCCGGCCGGACCTTGTACGCGGCCAGACGGTGGAGCAGCTCGCGCCTCCCGTAGAGGAGGCCGAGGTGCGGGCCGAAGAACTTGTACGGCGAGCAGACCAGGAAGTCGGTCCCGAGGGCGGCCGCGTCGATGGCGAGATGAGGCGCGGCGTGAACCGCGTCCACGTAGGTCCAGGCCCCCACGTGATGGGCCATGGCCACGATCCGAGACACCGGGTTGATGGTCCCGACCGCGTTCGAGGCCATCCCGACCGCCACCACACGGGTACGCGGGCCCAGGGCCCGTTCCAGGCCGGCCATGTCGAGCGTGCAGTCGTCGGGCCGGATCTCGACCCAGCGAACGACCGCGCCGCGCTCCTCCTGCAGGGCCAGCCACGGGGCCACGTTGGCGTCGTGGTCCAGGCGTGTGACGACGATCTCGTCGCCTTGTCGCAGCGTCCGTCCTATGGCGCGGCTCAGGGCGAAGGTGATGGTTGTCATGTTCTGACCGAACACGACCTCGCCCGCACTGTCGGCGCCAAGGAAGTCGGCCGCGGCGGCGTGGGCCTCGGCCAGCACGGCGTCGCTCTCCTCGCTGGTGGGGAAGGCGCCCTCGTGGTTGGCATTGTTGCGCTCGAGGTAGGCGGCCATCGCCTCGATTGTCCGCCGCGGTACCTGCGTGCCTCCGGGACCGTCCAGGTAGAGATACGGCCGGCCATCCTGGCGGCGCGACAGGGCAGGGAACTGGGATCTGATATGCGGCAGGCGGTCGCTGGGGATCATGTTCGCTCGGGCTGCGGACGGCTGACGCAGACGATGTTACGACTCGCCCGAACGGCCTACCGAGCCCCGAAGTCTCGCCCACCTGTGATGAGACTGCAGCGTCTGGGACGCCAGCTTGATCCCGTAGCGACAACTCCGGGGCGAGACTTGGGTGTCACCAACACGACACCCGCGAGGGCTTGACTAATGCTTAGTAACTATGTCAACATTCAACCAGACGTTGCGCCTCCTGGGACGGAAAGTGGCAAACCCACCGGAACTCCGACCCAGGCAGGTAGGCGAAGAGGCCTACCGGCGTTCGGTGGCCCGTGGGCCGCAACAGACTTGACATGGTCACGCCGGTTTGGGCACGGAGTGACTTGCAGCGCCGAGGCTGCGAGGAAGCCGCCTGGCTTCGAGTCTAGGAGCCCTCTAGGAGAGAATGATGCTCGACGGAAATGCGGTTCGGTCAGTCGACCGCGCTGCGTCACTCCTGATTGCTCTTGGGGAGACGCAAGGAGAGGCAGGGGTTACCGAGCTGGCGCGCCGCCTCGGACTCCACAAGTCAACCGCGTCGCGGTTGCTCGCCACTCTCCAGAAGCGCGGTCTGGTGGAGCAAGACGACGACTCAGGGAAGTACCGGCTCGGACTGGCAGTCGTCCGGCTCGGAGGCCATGCGGAGAAGTCGCTGGACCTGCGGTCGATTGCGATGTCGGAGCTCGAGGCTCTCGCCAGGTCGATCCACGAAACCACGACCCTCGAGGTCCTCGAGGGCGACAGCGTCCTCACGATCGCCTATTCGGATGCCTCCGGAATGGGCCGCGACCGGACCGGCCGCAACTCGCCGCTCCACGCGACGGCTCCGGGCAAGGTGCTTCTCGCCAGCCAGCCCGAGCGTGAGGCCATCCGCCTCTCGAAGATCGGCTTCACGCCGTATACGTCCCACACCATCGTGCGGGTGGATCTCCTTCTCGAAGAGCTCGCTCGGGTCCGCAAGCGTGGCTTCGCCACCGCTTTCGGCGAGCACGAGCCCTCCGTGAACGCCGTGGCGGTGCCGGTCTTCGACCAGCGAGCGTCGGTCGTGGCCACACTTGAAGTTCGCGCCTCGGGCAACCGGATCACGCCCAGCCGCGTGCCCGAGATCGTGGATTGCGCTCGCGAGGTGGCGGCGGTGATCACCGACCGCATCGGCGGAGTGGTGGCCTCACTCTGAGCCCAGGCCCGCCCGACGGGCCGGCAACTAAATAGTCGACCTTTGCGGCCCCTCGGTCCCCCCTCCCGAGGGGCCGCCTCTTTGTGCGGCGGCGTTGGGTTCGCAAAGCGGCGGGTCGCGCTACGCTATCCGCATGGCGCAATTCGACCCCACCCTCACGCCGCCCTGGGGCGGGGAGGCCCTGCATTTCGGCGACAATCTGAGAGCCGGAGCCGCGGTTCTGGCGATCGTGATCGTGGCCCTGATCGTGATCCGCCTCGCCCACGTCTTCGTCCGCGGCATCGCCCGGGCGCTTCTGAACAGGGAGAACCTGGAAGGGACGGCCCAGGACCTATCCAGCCTTGAGCTGAAGAAGCGACAGGACACGATCGAAGCGCTGGGAGTCAACGTCATCCGCTTCTTCGTCGTCGTCATCGCCGGCCTGATGATCCTCGAAGCGGGGTTCAAGCTGGACATCGGCCCCGCCATCGCCGGCCTCGGGATCGCCGGAATTGCCATAGGCCTCGGGACCCAGAGTCTCGTCCGTGACTACCTGAACGGCGCGCTGATCCTGATCGAGAACCAGTTCGCCAGGGGGGACGTCGTCCGCATCGCCGGGGTCTCGGGCAAGGTCGAGGACTTCACCCTGAGGCGCACTACGCTGCGCGACCAGGACGGAACCGTCCACACCGTTCCGAACGGGGAGATCACGGTAGCGTCGAACCTGACGCGCGTCTGGGCCAGGGTCAACCAGGACGTGCAGGTCGTCTACGGGACGGACATCGAAAAAGCCACGGCCGTCGTCGATGGCGTGGGTCAGCGTCTGGCCGAGGATTCGGACTGGGGCCCGCGCATCCTGGAGGCACCCAGGGTGGAACGGGTCTCGGCTCTCGGCGAGCTGGGCGTGACGCTCAAGGTCGTCGGCACCGTCCGGGCCCCGGAGCAATGGGCTGTGGATGGAGAGCTTCGGAAGCGGCTGCTGGCCGCTTTCGCCGAAAGCGGAATCGAGATCCCGCAGCCTCAGAGTGTGGTGCTGACTCAGACGGGACGTGGCGGCGCGGCGCCGCGTGTCGACCAGGAGCCGGCGCCGGATCGGGCCGACATCAAAGAAGGCTGAGGGTTGAGCCGGTAGGTGGGGTTGGGGCCGTAACGCCTAGGAGGCGCGGACGGAGGGGTTCGTGTTCCGGCCCCCGCCGAAGATGCCCAAGAACCCGCTGCCGGACTTGGCCGCGCCGGACTCGCGCGTCGCCATCATCCGGTCGCACAAGGTCTCGATGTCCTCGATGACCTTCTCTTTGGGGAAGCGCTCCACGGCCGAGCGACCCTCGTTGGCTGCCCGAACGAAGAGCATCCCGGCCGACCGCACCTCTGCCAGCGCCGGCATCCCGACCGTCCGCTCCATGTCCGCGACGGAGACGCCGCTGTTGGCGCGATTCACGACCATGGCCAGGCGCTCGCGGATCTCCAGCTCGACGGCCACTTCGCGGAATTGGACCGCGGCACGGATGGCGGGCACGTCCGGGGTGACCGGAACGATGATCTTGTCCGCTCGTTCGAAGATGACCTGGTTGAGCGGTCCGTAGTCCGGGTGCATATCGACGATGACCCAGTCGTAGACGCGGCAGGCCGTGGTTATGGCCTCCGCAACGCGCTTGGGGTCGAGGATCTCGGTGTGGAGAGGGGACTCCGCCATCACCAGTACGGCGACGCCGTTCTGATGAGTGGAGGCGATCTCACTGAACGACTCCGCGACGCCGCTGTCGAAGTCCTCGGTCCAGGCGTCCGCTACGGTCCGAACGTTCTCCATGCCCAGCGACGAGGCCACATGGCCGGTCACGGTGTCGCAGTCCACGAGAAGCACACGCTGGTGCTTGCGGACCTGCAGCAGCGCGGCCGCGTTGACGGCGATCGTCGTCTTGCCAACGCCGCCCTTAGGATTGAAGACGATAACGATCTGACCGCGGCGGGTCTCCGAAGCGGTCTCGATCTGCGAGTTCGACTCGATGATGGCGCCCCTGGTGTCGTCGATCGAGATCTCGGCCCGGATGAGCATCGCCTCGACACGCCACCGGAGTGACTCGGCGGAATAGGGTCGGGTGAAGTACTCGTCATTGACGCGCGCTCGGCCGGCGAGACTCATGCGATCCAGGGCACGGGCCGCAACGACCATGAGGGCCGGAATGTTGCGGTCCTCATCGTGGAGCAGCGCGTACATCTCGAGCGTGCGATCGAAGTCGTTTTCGCCGTCGAGGATGGCCACCCCGATGTCGTGCCGCCTGTTGAGGAGCTCCTCGAGCTCGTCGGCGGTCTCGACCGCGATCGGCTCATAGCCAGCCTCAGCGAGCTGCGCGCTCACTGCGACTAGCTCAGATTGCGGTAGAGCAATGGCGACAGCTGGCCGAGGCACGTGTGACAGGTCTCCTGCGGCGCGAGAGCCGGTCGGTGAAATCTAGCCTTCCGCCTCCGGGTCGTGCGCGGAGACGTTCAGCACGCCTTCGCGCTCGCTCACGACGCGAGCCTGGAATGCGGGCAGGGTTGGGATGAGCTGATTCAGCGAGGTGTCCGCGCTGTGACCGACGGTGAAGATGAATTCGCCGTCCGGGCCGGACGAGACGCCAACGTTCTTCACGCCCGGCAAGCGGCCGACCTGGCGCTTGAACGTGGCAATGCTGGCGACGCTGACGAGTCCAACCACCACTACCTGCGTCGACTCGACCGAAGCCGGCTTGCCGGCGGCTCCGCGACCGCCTGCCAGACGGGCGTCGGTGGCCTCTTCGGTGAGATCCGGCGTTGGCTCTGCCTCGGCCGGCTGCGCTCCGTCTGCACCGGCTCCAGTCTCGGCGACCGCGGGCCTGACGATTTGCTCGCGGCGGGCGCGCAAGTCCTCAGCGATGCTGGTGCGATCGGAATCGGCGAACTCCGGCGGATCCGGCATCTGAGCTGCCATGCTCGCGAAGACGGTCGGATCGCTTTCCTGGCCGAGCTGCTCGAAGAACTGGGCAACCTCCTGCTCGAAGCTCGCGACGTGCTTCTGAACGCGCTCGATCTCGAGCTCGATAGCCGAGTTGTATTCCTGGAGTTCCTGTTCGAGGAGTTCGCGGCGGCGCGAGATGCGCTGCTCGGTCTCGACGCGAATGCGCTCCATCTCGGCCTTGGACCAATCCCGGATGGCGCTTACGTCGGCCTCAGCGGCCTTTCTCAGCGATGCGGCCTCGTCGTCCGTCCGCGCATGGAGTCGCTCTGTGTACGCCTTGGCATCCGCCTGGCACTGCTCGATCGTCCCCTGCCGCGCCGTTTCGGCGGTCGAACGCATCGTCAAGATGAGGTCGGCCATGAAGCGGTTCGGGTGACGCGCGGCCGTCTCGTTCACGCTCATCTCCCCGTAGTTGGATTCTCCGGGCCCCGGCCGGGCGCCGGAGAGGTCCCGATTAGGTAACGACCCGATATGGACATACTAGGCTACTGCGCGGCGCCTGAGAGTGCGCACCATTATCGCCGGTCTCAGGCCAGCCTCAAGAGCCCATTTTGTCGGTCCGATCATGGGCCGCGCGTTGCGGCCGGGCACCCCGCTGGAGGTACCAGGACTAACGGCCCTTCCGTACCGCCCCGCGATTGGGTCGCGGTGTCGCAGCCGCGTGCGGTCTTGTGTAGAGCGAAGGGTCTGAAGATCCGATTTGAACTGGTCTCGGGGCCGCTGCGCCCCGATCGGCCCAGCTCGCCGGAGGTCCTTGCGGTTGGGTCGCCGGAGGATCCGGTACCACTGGTCCGGTAAGGCCGTCTACCCCTCGGGCCTGGATCCGGCTTCAGCCTCCGAGGGCACGGCCTGCTCGCGATGGAGGCGATACTCCTGGACGAGAGCGGCCGAGTCCGGTTCTGCGAACGGCGGGGGTTCCGGCATGTGCTCGGCCAGGTAGGTGAACTCGCTGGGGTCGCTTGTCTCTATGAGCTGCTCGAAGGAACGAGCTAGGGCTGCCTCGAAAGCCCGGATTTGGTCCTGAACGCGCTCGATCTCGCTGTCGATGGCGGCGGCGTACTCCTGCAACTCCTGCTCGAGGAGCTCATAGCGTCGCGAGATTCGTTCCTCGGTCTCCTGGCGGGTCTTGTCCATCCTCGCCTTGGACCGACTGCGAAGGGTGCTGATGTCCGCCACCGCAGCTTGCTGCAGGGAGGTCGATTCGCCGTTGGTCTGAGACTGCAGATGCTCGACGTACGCCTTCGCGTTGACCTGACACTGGTCGATCGTCGCCCGCCGTTCCGCCTCGGCGGTGATACGCATCGCCTGCGCGAGGTCCACGAGAAACTGCTTGGGGCGACCTGTGGCCGTATTGTTCACGCTCGTCTCCGTGCGCCCGAGCCCGGACGCCAATAGGCGCCCCAAACCGTTGTTGCCGCGCGCTCGTCTATTGTGAGCGTGCCTGCGAGGACCCGTACCACCTCGGTGACATGATCGCGGATCCCCGAGCCGAGCGGCGCGGGACTCAGGTCTTTGGATCATGGCTTGCGGATCGCCGTCGGCCACTGCGCCGAACGTACTATGGCCCGTCGTCTTCGGTACCCCACCCGATGCTCGGCGGGTGATCCGAGGGCGTTCCTACTCGGGCGCGTCGGCTCGCGGCGGTTGGGCCGATTGTCGTTTGGCCTGCTCGGCCCACGCCTCCAGCACTCTGTCCTTGTGCGGCCTTATGGGGCAATGCTCGTCCCGGTTGCCAGCTTCGTCGCAGTAGCCGAGGGGCACGCATTTGGGAGCCAGGAAGCTCCCGAGGAACGGGCTGACGGCGAAGACCTCGTGGCGGATCAGCTGGAAGAGCCGGCGGATCTCCCATTGAGCCATGGTGCAAAGGCGGAGCCCGGACATGTGGATCAGCGCCCGCAGGTTGGCCGTCATCACCAGGTTCGTGCGCGTGGCGTTGGGGAAGACGAAGCGCGCGTCTTCGCCCGGGATGCCGGAATCCACGAGCTCGGAGTACAACTCGAGCGCACCTTCGACCTGGTCTTCGTACCGAGCCAAAAGCTCCGGATCCGCCTCGGCGATCGTGCCGGGCAGCATCGTCGAGGCGCCCTTCTTGTATGAGACGTAGCGCTGGCTCTGTTGGTCGAATGCCACGCCGGCTCGATGGCGTACCAATTGGTGGCTGAGCGTACGACTGACGCCGGTGATGGCGAAGGTGAAGACGACGTGCTCGATGGTCGAGCCGTGCCCAGATTCGATCACCCGGCCGATCAGTTCGCGCTGCTTGGCCGGTGGGATCCGACCGTCGATCGCGCGCTCGAAGATGTCGTCCGGCGCCAGCTCCGAGTAGCACGTGCGGCAGGCCGTGTAGATGAGAGGGACGTAATAGCGCTCGACGATCTCCCGGGTAGGGAACACGAGCGTGGCCCGCATCCCCAGATCGCGGCGTCCGGGGTTGAGCGGTATCGAGGGGTTTGGAGAAGCGCCGGGCTGGCCCGGAGCGGGGGTTTCGGCCGTCACCGGTTCAGGATAGCCGCTCGCCGGACCGGTGGGCCTGTGACATTCGCCTCGCCATGCACCGCGCGACGATTCGGCATTCGATGGCCCGGCCGAAGGGCTCACCCAGGGCAGGAGCGGGTGCAATCACTCGTCTGGGGGCGACCGCCAGCTCGATAGCCGTATATGGCTATAGGGGTCGGTGATAGCCGTTGACGGCTACCATCCCCGCTGCTAGCGTGACGGGAATGGACGAGCTTGAAGCTTGGGTGCTGCTCGGCGGCTTGGTCGAGGCGAGGAGAGATCGCGGCGAGGCCACGGCCTGGCTGCGCTCCCTGGTGACTGAGCTGGACGACGCTTACGGCGGGCTGAAGCTGGCGCCATTCGGCATCACTCAGGGTGACGAAGTGCAGGGCCTGCTCGTGGCAACAGCCGATCCTCTGCTGGCCGTCCTTCACGCGGCTCTGCGGGCCAAGCCACGGCCGATCCGCTGGGTCTGTATCCGCGGTGCCGTCGATCCGGGCGAGGGTTCGGCCACGCAGCGCACAGGATCGGCTTTCCTGGCCGCGCGGGCGGCGATCGAGGCGGCGCGGGCCGGGCACGAGCGGCTCGTCATCAGGACCGGCCGAGCCGATGCCGACGAGCTGCTGGACGGGATGACCCCTGCCATGGCGGACCTGCTCTACGCTCTCACGCCCCGCCAGCAGGCGGTGGCCCGCCTGGCCCTTATCGAGGGTCTGCGCCAGTCCGAGGTGGCCGAGCGATTGAATGTGCGGCGGGCGACGATCTCCGTCTCCTTCGCGCGAGCGAGGGTGACTCCCCTGGCGCGACTGGCCGCGGCCATCCGCATGGCCTACGCGGGCGGATTCAGCGACGCGATTCCGCCGGCAGCGACCCTCAGGGAATGATGTGCGAGGCCTTCAGGTAGAGGGCGCCGACGCCGGCGACAACCCAGGAGATCCACAGCAACGCGATCAGCGCGGGAACGCGGTTCTCGATGAGGCGGCGGGTCGCGCTCGCGCTGAAGGGCTCGATCAGGCGGTCCAGACCGGCCTCGTCCAGACCCTCCTTGGACAGAGCCAGGGTGGCGAGCTCGTCTGTGTCGGTGTGGTTGCGGGACCTCTGCAGCAACTTGAAGCGAGTGAAGACGCGACGCTCAGCCGGTAGCTCACGTTCGGCCCTGACGATCTCGCGGTGCCAGAAGCGCACGTCGTCGCCGAGGCCCAACGCGGCACGCCGCATTCGGGCAAGCAGGATGAGGCTGATGGTGGCATCGACCACGAGCAGCGCTACCGGTACCCAGGCTCGGGCCACGTCCAGGTTCAAGATGGACACCAGCAGGCCTCCGGCGACGCCCAGGAGGATCACCTCCATCACCAGGTAGAGGCTGCGGAACCCGTGCAGCCACGAGTCGCGCCACTGGGCGCCGGCCAGCATGAAGCTCAGCTGCGGCGCTGCGGCATGGTGGCCGCCCAGGCCTTCGAGACGATGCTCGAGTGGGGTTCGTTCGGATGAAGGGGGATCCGGCGTGGGGCCTGGGTGGTTGATTCTGGCCATGTCTCGCCGAGATGGGGCGGATGATTGAGCGCGCAATCCGATCTCGGCGTCCGCGTGGCGAGTCGGGCGGTTGCAGGAAGTATCGGTTGTCCGAGAGCATCGGCCGAGGGCCGGCGGGCATCCCGTCGCGGTGCCGAAGGGGGTCGGAGCGGCGCCAAAGGGCCTTGTCCGACCGGGAACGGCCCGAAGCGTGTAGGCTGGCCGGACCGCCGGCAAGCCACCTCGGAGCGGCGAAAGGCGGTTGGTGCCCGGCCTGGTGGGGCCGCTATGAGGAGCAAGAGATGGCCGACGCCCGCAAGCCCGTGACGGTCCAGTACTTCTACAAAATCCGCTGGGGCTTCCAGGACGAGTTCGTGGGGCTTTTCGAGCGAAACCACTGGCCCCTGTTGCGGGCCCAGATGGAATCGGGCCGGATGCTCGACGTGCGGGCCTACGAGCCTCGCTTCCACGGCGACGGCCGCCAGGACTGGACCTTCGAGGTGACGATCACCTACCGCGACTGGTCCGTGATGGAGGAGCACACCGATCCGGCGATCCTCGCTCGACTGTACCCCGATGCCGAGAAGCTCAAGCGCGAGGAGCAGCGCCGCTTCGAGCTGATCGAGGCCCATTGGGACACGCCCCTGGAAGAGCACTCACTGCCGCGGTAGAGAGGCGAGCCCGCCAGCGCCTTTTGTTCCTAACCGCCGATCTTCCCGAGTGACTCGATCGTCTGGTGCAGGACGTCGGCCGATTTGCGGACGCCTCGAGCCTCGTGCGGGCTGAGCTCCAGCCGGAGGACACGCTCGATGCCGCGCCGGCTGACCACTGTGGGCAAGCTCAAGCAGACGTCGTCGATGCCGTAGTAGTCCGTGATCAGGCTCGAGATCGACAGGACCGTGTTCTGGTCGCGCAGGATCGCCTCGGCGATGCGCATCAGGCCGGCGGCGACCGCGTAATACGTGGCGCCCTTGCGAGTGATGATCTCCTGGGCTGCGTCGCGCGTCTGGCGGAAGATCCGCTCCATCGTGTCCGCCTCGAGCGGGATCCCGTTCTCGGCGCAGAAGGTCGGCAGACGCATCCCGGCCACGTTCGCGAGCGACCAGACGGGGACCTCGCTGTCGCCGTGCTCGCCGATGATGTAGGCATGGACGCTGCGGGGATCAACGCCAAGGTGCTCGCTCAGCATGTAGCGGAAGCGCGCCGTGTCCAGGATCGTGCCCGACCCGAAGACCCGACGGGCGGGCAGCTCGGCCAGCTCGATGGTCACGTAGGTCAGCACGTCTACCGGGTTGGTCGCGACGACGATGATCCCCTCCGGGTTGGCCTTCGCGACGCGCGGCACGATCTGGCCGAAGATGGCGGCGTTTCGCTTGACCAGATCCAGGCGTGATTCGCCCGGCTTCTGACCGGTGCCGGCGGCGATGACGGTGATCGCGGCGCCCTCGCAGTCGGAGTAGTCGCCGGCGCAGATCTTGGTGGGATGGGCGAACGGAACGGCGTGGTTGAGGTCCATCGCCTCACCCTCGGCCCGCTCGTGGTTGACGTCGATCAGCACGATCTCCGACGCGATGCCGGAGAGCAGCAGCGTGTAGGCGAAGGTCGAACCGACGAGTCCCACGCCCACGATAGCGACCTTCGTGGGGCGGGCGGTCTGGTAGTTCGGCTCGCGGGCCATCGAGGGCTCACCGGTGGGGCGACGGTGGTGGGCGGCGCTCTTCTTGGGTTCGCCGGTGGGGGCTGCGGCCGGGGAGTCGGTCTCGCTCATGGGCCCATCGTGACACGACGAGATGCCTTGTGCCAGCCGGGGCGCCGGCGCGAGCGCGGCTCCTGACGAGCGCGCCCCGCCGGCCGCTCGTCCGCCTCGCGTCGACCCAAGTTCGGCTGGCGACCGACGTCGGCTCGGGCGTCGGGTCGAATCACGGGACAGGGTTCGGCTCCTGCCGAAGCCACTCTCGCAAGGGGCTACAATCCGGCCACGCCGTCGCCCGTGGCAGGCAACGGGCCAAACGAGGTCCGGTACTCCTTCCGCGACGGCCGGCCGGTGGCCGCGCCCTTTGCCCGGCCTGGCACCGAGGTAGATCGCACATGCCGGCTACCAATCCCACCGACCGGCCGGTTGGCAACCATCTGGTCTTTCTGGGCCACTCGACCGTCCTTGTCGAGATGGCTGGGACGCGGCTCCTCACGGACCCGGTCCTGGGACATGTTCTGGGGTCTCTTCGGCGGCGCGCGGAGGCTGTGCCGGCCGGCTACCTCGCGGACGTGAATGCGATCTTCATAAGCCACGGCCATTTCGATCACCTGGACCTGCCGTCCCTGCGTGCCATCCCGGGTCGACCGCAGGTGATCGTGCCGGCAGGGCTCGGCCACGTCCTGCGACGGGCGGATCTCGGAACGGTGCTTGAGGTGCGGGTCGGCGATCGACTTCACGTGGGAGGCGTGGAACTCGAGATCGTACCGGCGGCGCATGGTGGCCGGAGATCGCCCTGGGCGGCGGCGGACGCCATTGGCTGCCTGGTATCCGCGGGCTCTACCGTTTACTTCGCCGGCGATACCGATCTCTTCCCGGCCATGGAGACGATGGCGGGACGCGTCGACGTGGCCCTGCTGCCGGTCGGCGGATGGGGGCCTCGCCTGGGTCGCGGCCACCTCGACCCTCGCCGCGCGGCGGAGGCGGCCGCCTTGATCCAGCCGACGATCGCGGTCCCCATCCATTGGGGAACGCTGTCGCCAGTCTGGCTGCACCGCCTCTTCGGCAAGCGCTTCGCCGCGCCGGGACCGGCGTTCGCTGAGGCTGTAGCCCGGTACGCGCCGGCCGTCCGCGTTTGCGTGCTGGCTCCGGGAGCCTCGATCAACCTGCCTGACCGCCGTGTCGCGGCCGCGTAGGGGGAGCGGCGCAGGGCGGGCAAACCCTGCGACTCGCTTACTGGCCGCAACCGCCGCCCAGGACGGTCCACGCGTCGATCCGGCTCGGCCACCGGATCCGACGATCGCAGGGGTGCGGCGCGAGCGCAATCCACTCAAGCGCGCGCTTCTGGTCATGGGCCCCGGCGTGATAACGGGCGCATCCGACGACGACCCCTCCGGGATAGGAACGTATGCGCAAGCTGGAGCCAGCTACGGCTTCGCCACGCTGTGGACCATCGTCCTCATGCTGCCCATGGTTACCACGGTTCAGTACATCTCGGCCAAGGTCGGGCTCGTAAGCGGTCGCGGCCTGGCCGGAGTGCTGCGCCAAAACTACCCGCGCTGGGTGCTCTACCCGGCCATATTGGCACTCGTGGTCGCCAATACCCTGAACGCAGGGGCCGACATCGGGGCCATCGCAGCCGCCCTGAACCTGCTCCTGCCGGTGCCCGCATGGGTGTTCGTCGTGCCAATCGGCGTGGCCATCGTGGCCGTCCAGGTGCTGGGTTCCTACCATCTCATTGCCCGCGTCTTCAAATGGCTGGCGTTGGCGTTGCTGGCCTACCTGGCCACCGCGCTGTTCACCCGCCCCAACGTTGGCTCAGTGCTCGCCGGCAGTCTCGTCCCGACCATTCGGCTGGATCCTCAGTACATCGGCATCCTGGTGGCGCTGCTCGGCACGACGATCTCGCCGTACCTCTTCTTCTGGCAGGCGAGCCAGGAGGTGGACGAAGAGAGGCAGATAGGTCGTAAGTGGCTCTGGCAACGGCAGGGCGCGAGCCGCACGGAACTCCGCTACGCCCTGTGGGACACGATGGCCGGCATGGTCTTCTGTGAGGTCGTGGCCTACTCAATCATCCTCACTGCCGGAGCGACCCTGTTCGCGGCGAACAACCACGACATCACGTCGGCGGCCGAGGCAGCCCAGGCATTGCGACCGCTCGCGGGCGAGTGGTGCACGGTGCTGCTGGCGGTTGGGCTGATCGGTACGGGCGTGCTGGCGGTACCGATTCTCACCGGCTCCGCGGCATACGGAGTGGCGGAAACGTTCGGCTGGTCGTCGGGTCTCGACTCCCGTCCGTCGAAGGCGCCGCAGTTCTACGTGGTCATCGCGGCAGCCACCGCGATCGGGATGGTCATCAACTTCGTAGGCCTGAACCCGATCGAGGCCCTGGTGATCACGGCAGTAATCAACGGCCTGCTCGCGGCTCCGCTCCTGGTCGTGTTGATGCTCGTGTCGAACGACCGCAAGGTGATGGGCGAGCGCACCAACGGTCGCCTGGTCAACGTGATTGGCTGCGTGACCGCGGTCGTCATGTCCGTGGCGGCGGCCGCGCTCATCGCCACCACCGTGCTGGGCTGACCGATGTTCCCCGCCGGCGTCATCGCCGAGTACCGCCTGCAGGCACGCCTGATCTGGGAGTGGCGGCCCACACGGCTGGCAATCATCCGGCGCACGATCCTGCAGTTCCTCGTTGCGTGTCTGTCGCTGGCCGTGACGGACCTGGTGCTGCCGGGTTTCTACGTGCACGGGCTCCCCGCCATCGCCCTGGGTGGCGCACTGCTCGCTGCGGTGAACGCAGTCTCGCGTCTGCTCGGGCACTGGCTCCTGGTCGGGCTGCCGCTTCTCCTGGTCGATGGAGTTGCGCTCGTCGCACAGTACGGGGCCATCGTCATCCTGGGCCGCTTTGTACCTGGCGTGGACGTGGATGGCCCCAACACGGCGGTCTGGGCGACGCTTTGGCTGACCGCGCTCAACGGAATCCTCGCCGAAGTCGTTGCCGCGAGCGACGACGATTCCTACTACAGCATCCTCGTCCGCCGTCTCGTCGCCCGTCGCGGACGAAATGCCGTATCGAAAGGGCGTGGGCTCCTCGTGGTCCAGATGGACGGGGTTGGACGACCGGTCCTCGAGAATGCCATGCGGGCTGGCCACGTCCCGGTCATCGGGCGGCTGATTCGTACGGGCCGGTCAGCCCTCCATTCGTGGCAGCCGCTGCTGCCGCCAACCACGCCCGCGAGCCAGGCAGGCATCCTGCATGGTCGGGCCGATGCCGTGCCCGGCTTCCGCTGGTACGAAAAGGAGACGGGCCGGCTGATGGTCGCCAACCATCCGGACGATGCGGCCGAGATCCTGCGGCGCATCAGCGACGGCCACGGTCTGCTTGCCGACGACGGAGCCAGCATCGGCAACCTGGTCAGCGGCGATGCGCCACGGAGCTACCTCACCATGGCGACCGTCGGCCGGAAGGAAGCATCCGATGACGGACGCAAGCTGCGCGGCTTCTTCGTCGGAACGGTCAACTACGTGCGCCTATTCATGTTGACCCTCGGCGAGATGGCCAAGGAGTTGTATCAGGCCGAGCGCCAGCGAAGCCGTGGCATCAGCCCGCGCATGCATCGCGGTCTGTACTACGCGCTCGAGAGGGCCGTCACGAACGTGGCCCTGCGGACCGTGTCCACGTCTCTGGTCATCGAAGAGATGTATCGCGGCGCGCCGGTCATCTACGTCGACTACACGGGATACGACGCCGTGGCGCATCACTGCGGTCCGCAACGCCAGGAGGCCGTCGACGCGCTGGGGGGGATCGACCGATCCATCGGATCGCTTCTGAAGGCCGCTCGGCACGCCGCTCGCAACTACGACCTGGTCGCTCTCTCGGATCATGGGCAGAGCCTCGGTGCAACCTTTCGGCAGCTCTATGGAGAGTCTCTGGAGGCGGTTGTTGCCGCCCTCATCGCGGAAGAGGCAACTGTGATCGGCGCGGGCGAGTCGCACGAGCACGCGGGAGGCGGCCGACGCATCGCGGGCGAGTTCGGCAGAGGATCGGGGCTGGCGCCCTTTGTGGCCCGCCGCCTCTCCTCCCGACCCAATCCAATTCGGTCCGGCTCTGCCGAGGCCCCGGCCGGATCAGTGACGCCTGACGTCGTGGTGTGCTCGTCGGGCAGCCTGGCTCACGTCTATTTCGCGCAACTGGCCGGCCGGGTGACGCGCGATGCGATCGAGCAACGCTATCCGGGGCTGATCGCCGGCCTGGTGCGCCACCCCGGCATCGGGGCTGTCCTGGCATACACCGGGGATGGGCGGACGCTCGTCATCGGAGAGAGCGGCGAGCGCACCATTCACGGGACGTCCGGCGCCGCCCCGGATCCTCTGGCCCAGTTTGGGGACGGCGCGAGTGACGCGCTGGCGAGCCTGGATGAATTGGCGCACCTGGGTGACCTCATCCTCCTGGGAAGGGTCAGCCCGGAATCCGGTGAGGTGGTCGGATTCGAGGAGCTCGTCGGCTCCCACGGAGGGCTCGGAGGGTGGCAGACACAGCCCTTCCTCATGTGCCCTGCCTCGTGGTCGCTGGCGGCCGATCCGCTGGTCGGCGCCTCGGCGGTGCACCGCCAGCTACGCGACTGGCTGGTGTGAGGCACGGCGCCGGAGGGGCTATCCCTTGGCCTTGCCGAGCTCCGTGATCACCGAACGGAACGGTTCGGCGTAGCCGGTGAAACCGGCGAAGATGCGCCGAACCTCCTCCGGCGGGCGGCCCGACTTCAGCAGCCCTGCGCTCCAGCTCTTGGCGTTGGCGTTGGCGCGCGGCCCGAAGCAGCCGTAGCAGCCGCGATCGTAGGTAGGGCAAAGGGCGTTGCAGCCGGAGGTGGTCACCGGGCCCATGCACGCTTCGCCGGAGGCGACGACGAGGCAAACGATGCCCTTGCGCTTGCACTCGCGACACACGGCCTCGTCGCGGATCTGAGGCCTGCGGCCGACGAGCACCGCGGTCAGCAGCTCGGTCAGCTGGCCCGGGTCGATGGGGCACCCACGCAGCTCCGCGTCCACTTTGACGTGCTCCGCAACGGGCGTAGCCGTGGCCAGCGACTCGATCCACTCCGGATGGGCGTAGACCGCCGCCCGGTAGGCGTCGTGGTCCGCCCAGTTGCGCAGGGCCTGGATTCCGCCGGCAGTGGCGCAGGCTCCGATGGTGACCAGGACGCGAGCCTGCTTGCGCAGCTCCTTGATCTGGTCGATGTGCTCCGGCGCGCTGATCGACCCTTCCACGAAGACGATGTCGTAGGGGCCGGGCGACCGGCGCGAGGTCGCCTCGGGGAATTCGACGATGTCGAAGCGAGAGACGATCTCGAGGAGCTCGTCCTCCAGATCGAGGATCGTGAGCTGGCAACCGTCGCAGGAGGCGAACTTTGCGACGGCGACGCGTGGCCGGGCGGTCCTGCCGGTGGTGGCCATCAGATCCCCTCCCGGTTGAACAGATCCCCGAGCTCATTGAGCCGGAACACCGGGCCGTCCTTGCAGACGAAGCGACCGCCCATCTGACAGTGGCCGCACAGGCCGATGCCGCATTCCATGTGGCGCTCCATAGAGACGCAGATGCGGTCGGCCGGAACGCCCTTGGAGATCAGGCCCTGGACTGAAGCCTGCATCATTCGCTCCGGCCCCACGACGAAGGCCGTGACCTTGGTGCAGTCCCACGAGATCATGTCGAACAGAGTCGTGACGACACCGACGCGGCCCTTCCACTCCGGTCCGGCCCGGTCTACCGTGATCGCGACGTCGATGGCCTTGCCGGTGGACCAGGCCGCGAGATCGTCGCGGAAGAGCTGGTCCTCAGGCGTTCGAGAGCCGTAGAAGAGCGAGACCGACTCGAATCGATCGTGGTTCGCCACGAGCGCGTCCACCAAGCCGTGGAGCGGCGACAGACCGACGCCACCGGCCACCACGACGGCGTGGCGGCCGTATGCCTCCTCGACCGGCCAGAAGGTGCCGAGAGGGCCGCGCAGACCGACTTTGGCGCCAGGATGGAGATTGGTGAGCGCCGTCGAAGTGGGCCCGACCGCCCGTATCGTGAGATCGATCCCGTTCGCCCGGAAGCGGGAGATCGAGATCGGCACGGCCGGGAATGCAGGCAGGGCGATCATCACGAACTGGCCCGGCCGGCCGGCCAGGAATGCCGGGTCCACGTCCGTGAGCGTGAGCGTGGACGTATCTTCGGTCTCCGGCCGGATCGTGGCGACGCGGGCGATCGAGTATGAGCCGGGGCTGGCGGCGACCGGTTCCACCGCCACCGGCCGGATCACCGGGGCGATGGGCGGTGCAATGGCCGCGAGCTCCTCGCGGACGTCGATCGCGACCGGGCACCAGGTGATGCAGCGGCCGCAGCCGACGCAGCCGCTGCTCCCGAACTGGTCGAACCATGTCGAGAACTTGTGGGTTAGCCACTGGCGATAGCGATCGCGCGGGCGAGAGCGGAAGTCACCCCCGGCGACCTTCGCGAACGCGACGTCGAAGCACGAGTCCCACTGCCTCTCCGTAGTACTGCGCCGGCCCTCCATGTCCGACCTCTCGACCACCGAAGTGCAGAAGCACGTCGGGCAGGACATCGTGCAGTTACCGCATTCGACGCACCGATCCGCGACCATGGCCCAGCGGGGGTGGTCCAGCTGGAGCTTGAGACGCTCGTTTATGCCGGCCATCGGAAGCGGCTCGCCCATTTGGGTCCGCACCGACTCCACGTTGTCCACCGCGGCGCCCGCCTCCGCATGGCTCGGGCGGCGCGTCGGCAGCTTGGCCACGATGGCCGCGCCTTCGGGCGAACCGGCGTGCACGACGAAGCCTTCGTCGATCTCGGTCATCAGGATGTCGTAGCCGCCGTGGACCTCCGGCCCCGTGCCCATCGAGGTGCAGAAGCACGTGCTCGATGAGGTGGTGCACTGGACCGCAACGATGAACGCGGCGGCTCGGCGCGCACGGAAATCCTCGTCCGTGAACTGGCCGCCCAAGAAGACGCGGTCCTGGATCTCCAACGCTGCGATCTCGCAGGCGCGGACACCCAGGAAGGCCACCGGCGGAGCATCCGGCGTTGGCTGCTCGAAGCCGAAGGACCCGGTTCTGTGGGCACTGGCGATGGGCAGGTTGGGAGGGAACGTAAACCTCTTCCACGAGGTGGGGCCCACGGTGTAGCCGAAGACCCGCTCGTCCGCCCTGCGCTCGAGGCGGTAGCGTCCGGCCGCCTGCTCGTCGCGCCAGCCTGCCGGGAGGTCGGCCGCGGACTGGATCTCGTCGTAGACGATCGCATTCTCTCGGATGGTGGGGCCGATGACGCGCCGACCGGAGTCGCGCAGGCCATCGATCAGCGCGCCGAGGTCCGCACGGGCCAGGAACCACTGCCTGGCCGCGGCCGCGTGGCTGGGGGCAGGTGTAGTGATCACGGAACGGGCGACCTCCTGGGGGGACTGCCGGCGGGACGAGCTTGCGAACGACCCTCAGCGGGCGAATAGATCGAGAAGCTGGAGCCGCGTCGCGCGAAGGCGTCGGGCGACGGCCTGGAGAACTCGCGGGTACAGGCTGGCTGCCAGGGCGTGGTCCTCCTTGAGGGCCGCCCTGAGCTTGGTTCCTTCTATGACAAGTGCCCGGCTCTTCTCGGTAGCCACGACCGTGGATTGGACCTGCATGGCCGCCAGGACGGCGGACCAGCCGAAAATGTCCCCCGGCTCGACGCTCAGGATGGTGACCGGTCCACGTTCGGGGACGAGGGTTCGCAACGCGAGTTGCCCCGAGATCAGGATGCCCATCTCGTTGGCTTCGTCACCCTCGTGGAGGATGACTTCATCCGCTTCGAAGTCCTGTATCACGCCCAGCTTGGCGAGGCGCTCCTGCGTCTCGGGCGCAAGATCGGAGCCGAACCAGGTGTGGTTGAGCATGGAGATGACCGTAGCGTGATCGTCCATGGAAGGAGCATGCCCGCGCGGCTCCCGACAGGGCGAGTGCCATCAGGTCGGCGAGGGTGGGCCATTCGGCCCCGTTGCTCGGCTGGAATGCCGTCCTGATGCGGGCCCCGCTAGACTGCACCGGGACCCTGGAACGCGGAGTTGCGAATCGATGGAACCCAGGCGACGCTTGGCGGCGGGACTGGCCGTCGCTGCGTTCGTGCTCATCGCGATCGGCGTTGCCGCGCTCGTCTTCGATGCGGGCTTCTCGAACAACGGCGCCGCGGCGTCGATTAGTGCGCCGACGACGTCGGCACATCCGGGCACCCCGGCTCCCAGCTCGTCACCTTCGCCCACTCCATCCGCGCCGAGAGGCAGCGGCATCCCGGCGACGCCCTCCCCGGTGCTGTCGCCCACGCCGGCCGTCTCTGCCAGCCCGAGCGGGCGTTCGGCGAGGTTCGTCAAGGTGGGCGACGGCTTCGTCTACAACGCCGACGATGGAACACAGGTGCCCGTTCCGGTCGTGCCGGGGCTCGGTGTGGCGGTGAATTCAGGCCGGGCCACCTACTTCGCCCTGGCCTCCAACAGGTACGGGCTCAAGACCGATTCCTACGCCGGCGAGTTCATGCCCCTCGTAACGATGGGTCAGACGGACGGCTCCAGCGCGCAAACGGGAGGGGTCGTTCTGGTGGGTCCGGTCATCAACCGCCTGGTCCTAGACAGGCTGGCCGCCGCCCCGTCCGATGCGGATCGGTGGGTAGTCGCACTGCCGATCGACATCCGGAAGAGTCCATCTCCGGTTTCGGTCTCGTTCGACACGTTCGGCCTGGCCGGCTGGTCGAACACGCCGCGCGTCTTGGTGAAGTTCGACGGCTCGCTGCCGATCGTCGAGGCCGTGCCGGCCAACGGCGGCTTCCACGTCCTGGTGGAGCAGCTGGGGGTCACGCGCTGGCAGGTCATCGATCCGGTTCGCCTGGGCCTGCCACCGGACAGCATCGATCCCGGCCATGTCATGAATGAGTTGCTCGTTTACGGCAGTGGCACGCCGAGTGTGACTCGCGACAAGTTCTTCGATGTCAGGGCTGCCATCGGGTCGCTCATGCTCACCGCATCCGACGACGTGAGCGTCTCCCTCGTGGTGAACGGGAGCCGGGCGGATCTTGGCGCGGATAAGGTGCTCACCGTGGGTGACGTCCCGGTCTTCGTCGCCTCCCTCTAGAGAACAGTCCCGTCAGCTCAACAGTCAGACTTGGGGATGATCTCGACTCCGACGCGCATCGCTAGACTGGCCCGGACAGCGCTGCAGCGAGGTGGATGATGGACGGCGGTTGGCTCGAACGAGATAGCGGACCGAGGCGCGAAAGCCGGCAGGGGACGATCGTCGCGGGAGTGCTCTTGATTGCCCTGGGCGCGGCGTTCCTCGTGAACAACCAGCTCAACCTGGACTGGGACCGCTACGGCTGGCCGGTCTTCGTCATCGCGCCGGGCCTCTTCCTGCTACTGGTCGGCCTCGCGATCCGGAACGAGGCCGGGCTTGGCATGGCCATTCCCGGAGGCATCATCACCACGGTGGGCCTGCTCCTGGCCTTTCAGAATGCCACCGGTGCCTGGGCCAGTTGGGCCTACGCGTGGGCCCTCGTTGCGCCCGGGTCGGTGGGCGTGACGCTCGCGGCGTACGGGCTGCTCCACCGGCGCTTGGATCTGCTGGACGCCGGCCTGCGGACGGCGGCCACGGGCCTCGGGCTCTTCGTCGGGTTCGGGCTCTTCTTCGAGAACATAGTCGGCATCGACAGCGGCCACGAGAGCACGGCGCTCCAGAACGCTCTGCCGGTTATGGCGATCGTTCTGGGTGTGCTGATCGTGCTGTTGAACCTCCTGCCGCGGCCCGCGTCGCGGTCCGGGACGGCAGCACCGGACGAATGGAGCGCGGGTGGGCCAGCTTCCTCCGCCACGCCGGCTCCGCCCGATTCTCCGGCCGGGCCGCAGGGCTAGGCCCGACCTAGCGAACCTTGGTCACCGTATAGTCGAGCGTGCCGGCCGGCACCTGGACACGAACCGTCTCGCCGGCTCGCCGGCCCATCAGTGCGCGGCCGATCGGCGACGTGTAGCTGATCTTGCCGGCCCTGGCATCGGCCTCGGCCGAGCCCACGATCGTGAACGTCTCCTCGCCGTGGCGGTCCGTCTCGATCGCGACGGTAGAACCGAGGACGACCACCGTGCCCGTTCCCTCGGTCTCGATGATCACCGCGCTCTTGATCATCTGCTCGAGCTGCTGGACGCGGCCCTCGAGGAACGACTGCTCCTTGCGGGCGGCATCGTAGTCGGCGTTCTCGCTGAGATCGCCCAGTTCGCGAGCGGCCTTGATGCGGGAGATGACCTCCGGTCGCCGCCGATTCGCCAGCTCGTCGAGCTCGGTCTGGAGAGCGGCGAGACCCTCGGCGGTGACGTGGGTCGGGACGGCGGACGACCCGCGCGAAGCGGCCGCCCTCTTCGAGGAGCGGCGCACTACCACGGTCTCGATCGCCGACGGACCGACGGTGGCCATGGGCTTGGGGACCGTCTTGCGAGGCGTTGACTTGGGCGTTCGGAGACTCGCCGGCCTCGTGGGCCTGGGGGCTCCACCGCGAGCCCGAAGACGACTGGCCGCCATCTCTTCTGCGTTCGCATCCGGCAGGACGGTAACCTTGGTGACCTTGACCGGCCGGTTCGCTTCCGAGTCGTGGAGGGGCGCTGTGATGCCGTGCTCGTGGCGCTGGCCGCTGGGCGTCGCGAGAACCGCAAACGGGAGTGCGCCGACGCCCTTCTGGAACTGCTCGATCAGCGTGTCCTCGTACAGCTCCGGATCGGCGGTGGGTGCCCACCATATCCGGGCCTTGTTCAGATCGTGGAGCGTCTTGAGCCAGTAGCCGGCCGATTGCGGCCGGCGCTCACCGAGCTGGGTTTTGAACATCGCCGCCAGTCGCGCGGTCACGGACTTCTGGCTCGAGCCGATGTAGAGGATGGACTGACCGGGCAGCCAGAACGACGCAAGGCGCGATTGCAGCTCGGCAACCGACGGTCGTTTGCCGTCGAGGCGCAGCTCAGGGGCGCGCTCGAGCCACTGGCGGATGGAATTCGCGTCTATCGAGACTTTAGGCTGTGGAGCCGGAAGTTCGACCACGAAGACGCCCGGGCTGCCGCCCGTGACGGGCCGACCCCACAGAATCGGGCCTTCGACGGCCAGGCCGTTGGATCGCAGCAGCTCTCGGCCGTTGAGCGGCGCGGCGGAGGGGGATGAGGTGGTCACGTGTGAAAAGTGCCTTGCCGGAGCCTGGGTGTCAAACGAGGGCCGTCCGCTCCGGGTTTATGGGGGAAGGAAGGCCCCGGCGAAAGCCGGAGCCTCCGATTCCCTGGAGGGGGACCACTACCTTGCCTTGCCGAGGCTTGGGTCCTCAGGCACCGGGATGCCGAGTAGGAGCGGCAGTCCGATTCGGTTGGTGTAGATCGGGCGATAGCGATCCGTGTTGTACATCGAGGCGACGTCGATCGAGCGCGGCTTCTGGTCCGGGTTCGGCAGTGGCGAGTGGCTGTATTTGCCACCGCGGATTGCCACCATTCGGCCGCTGACGCCCTCCGCGACCAGGTTCATGGCCACGTTCGCGAAGGTGATGCCGACGATGGAGTCGACCGCGTCCGGATCGCCGGAGCGCAGGTCGTAGGTGAGTTCGCTGGCCAAGGTCTCCTCGCCGGAGACGGACTGGATCTGGGAGGCCAGGATCTCCGCGATATTGGCCTTGTGCTTGTGGCCGAAGGAGTCGGGCGGGCCCCACTCGTCGATCTTGCCGCCTTCCCACATCGCGCCCTCGGCGGCGATGACGAAGGAGTAGTGGCTGGGGTTGTTGAGCTTGTCCTCCACGAGCAGTTCAACGAGATGGTCCAGGTTGAACTTGTACTCGGGGATAAGACAGCGGGCGCTGGTGACGTAGGCGGTGTACAGGGCGGTGAAGCCGGCGTCGCGGCCAAAGATCCGGAAGACGCCGATCCGTTCGTGAGAGCCCAGCGTGGTCCGCTGGCGGTTGATCGCGTCCTTCGCCCGGCTGATCGCGGTCGAGAAGCCGATGCAGTACTCGGTCCCCTGGACGTCGTTGTCCATCGTCTTGGGGACGGCGATCAGCTTCACGCCGTTGTCGGCGAGGACCTGGCTGAAGCTCAGGGTGTCGTCGCCGCCGATCGGGATGAGGTAATCGAGGCCAAGGCGCTCGATGTTCTCCAAAACGATGGGCGTGAGGTTGTAAACGCCATCCTTCGTTTCGAGCTGCTTGAGGCGATCTGGCCCGATGTGGGCCGGGAGCTTGGCCGCCTTCATCTTGCGGGCGTTCGTGCGGGAGGTGTGCAGCCACGTGCCGCCGGTCCGGTCGATCGCGCGGGTGTTGTTGCGATCGAGCGGGACGATGTAGTCCTCATCCAGGCCGGGGCCCGGCTTCATGTTCGTGAGGCCTTCCCAGCCGCGCCGGATCCCGTAGACCTCGTACCCAATTTCGGTGGCGCGATACACGACACTCTTGATGACGGAATTCAGACCGGGGACGTCGCCGCCGCCGGTGAGGATGCCGATACGCGGGGTTCGAGCCATGCCTGCCTTCCGTGGATGTTCTGGCGCAGCCGGCGAAGCGGCCGCATTGATTACTTCCGTATCTTAAGGCGTGCGGGGCGATCGGCGGCGGTCCGAACAGCACGAAACGCCGTCGTCCGCGTCACGCCCGCCTGGGCCGCGTGGCCCAGAGCGTCGCGGCGCGTGGCACGCGGGCTACACCTCGTCCCTGCCCGCGCCCCCTACGGCTCGAAGCGATAACGGAGGAAGAGGTCGTCGCCAGCGCGACGAACCCAGGCCAGGCTGGCCCAGCGGCCCCGGCCGCCCCCGATGCTCGTACCCTCGACGAGGGCCAGGCGCCGGGCGGTGGCATCCCGTCCGACAACCTGCGGCGCCACGGTCAGAAACAGCTCGTCGATCAAGCGGGCTCCCAGCAGATCGCCAAAGAGGTGCGGCCCGCCCTCGCACAGGGCGAGGCGCGCGCCGGTGCCACGGACTACCTCCAGCACCGCGCTTGCCGCGACCCGCTTGTCGTCGCCCGCCACCTTGACCTGCACATGCGGGGCCAGGGGAAGCTTCGCGAGGCGCTCCGCGCCCGCCTCGGTGGTGGCCACGACCACCGGCACGTCGGGATCGTTGAGGCCCGCGTGTGTGGCATCCAGGTCGCCGCTTGCGGTGACGATGATCGTCGTGGGTTGTGGGGCCAGCCGCATCTCGGAGCGCCACCCCGCGAAGAAGTCGGCCAGCTCCGGCTCAACGAATCGGGCAGTCCACACGTGCTTGCGGCCGACCCGCACAGTTCCGGCGCCTACGACTACCACGTCCGCGAGGCCGCGCAGCAGGGACATCATGAATCGGTCGGCCTCGGAGAAGCCGCTGATCTCGCCCCCGCCGGCGCTGGGCTCGCTCGGGCCCAGCGAGACGGCGCCGTCGATGGTCGACACGAAATTGGCGACGATGGTAGGGCGATCCAGCCGAAGCTCGACCGTCAGCTCGCCGCTGAATCGACTCGCCAGTCCGGGCGGTAGGGGGCCGCCTCGCAGATCGACCAGGCCGGCGCGAGCTTCATCGGGCGCCTGCCACAGCTTCTGGAGCGTGAGCCCCTCGCTTCGACCGGCCATTGACTACCTCACTCGTGAACGCCGCGCCCCAACCCGCACAGATCGTAGAACTCCGCCCGCAGTGCCGGGCTGGTCTCGTACGCACCGCGGAACGCGGTGGTGCGGGTCATGGGATGGACCTCTCGGACACCGCGCATCTGGGTGCAGAGGTGGTGCGCCTCCATGTACACGGCCACGCCGTGCGGCTCGGTCAGCTCGGCCAGCGTCTCGGCGATCTCGTGGGTCATCCTCTCCTGGACGCCGAAACGGCGAGTGGCGATGCGAACCAGCCGCGTCAGCTTGCTGATGCCGATGATGTGCTCGTGGGCGATGTAGCCGACGAAGGCGCGGCCGACAAACGGCAGGACATGATGCTCGCACAGGGCGGTGAATGGGATGGGCCCTTCGACCACCTGGGACAGCTCGCAGCTGGCGCCGCCGTAGCACTCGGTCGGGAAGACGGTCACGAGCTTGGGATCGCCGTCGTAGCCTTCGGTCGAGTCGAATAGGGCGCGGACGAATCGCCGCGGCGTGTCGCGAGTGCCGGGCTTGTCCACCTTGAGCCCAAAAGCGGCAAGCATCTCGGCCACGTTAGCTTCGAATCGGGCCCAGTCGCCAGGGGCGATCGCGGCCCGGCGGAGGCGGACCTCCGGGTCGTCCAATTCGATCGGGATCCTGGCGTTCGATCGGTGGATCACGCCGTCGAAGTCATCGTCCGGGCCGTCGGTGGCGCCGCGAAGAAGCGGTCCGTGGGTGTGCGGCTCGGTGGAACGGTGCTGATCCATGAAGACCTCCAGTTTCAAGGAGGCAACTATGAGGCCTGGCCGGGCTGGGCGGGCCGGAGGCCGGCATTCGAGTCGGTGCTGGGAACGATCCGTGGCCAACGATCAGGACGCGGCAGGGTCCGCCTCTTCCTGGTCCGCCTCTTCCTGGCCCGCCAGCGCGAACGATGAGAGCCCTGCCAGGACCATGGCCGCGGCCACCACGAGAGCCGCGTTCGACCTGCCCATCGTCGAAGACATCACCTGGGTCAGGAAGTTGGCGATCGGCTCCGGGGCAACCGGCGGCGCTCCGTTGACGCTCCAGGCGAGTCTGGCGACCAGGAACCCATCGAACAGGATGAACCCGCCCACGACGAGGTAGACCAGCCCGACTATCTGGTCTCGCATCCACCACGCAACCGCGGCCACCGCCAGCCCTCCGCCCGCCGCGATCAAGTAGGAGACCGAATAGGCGAGGCTCGCGGGCGCGATGTCGTAGTTGTGCCCGGCCTGCGCCACGGCCTCATTTACGACGTTGCCGTCGAACCAGGCGGTGATCCACAGCGCCAGAAAGGGTACGAGCGCCGCAATCGCCAGGCGCTTCGGTCGGCTGGTCATCTGACTCTCCACATCGTGCGGCTACGTCGTCCGAAGCATCGGACCGTGGGCGGGCGCGGTCAAGGCTGCGGACCGCCGCATCAGGCTAGAGCCGGCGCAGCTCCGTGGCTTCGCCTTCGGCGATGGCACGGGCGCACGTCGGACAGAACCAGCGCGCCTCGAGCGGAGTTCCGCAGCTCTGATGGCGCAGGACGTCGTCCGACTCGGTCCGCGACCCCCAGTCGGCCAGCAGCCGCAGCGCCCCGGCCAGCTCGCGCCCCTCCGCCGTCAGCTCGTAGCTGAGGCGGAGCGGGCGTTGCGAGTAGGGTCGTGCGACGAGGACTCGCTCGCGCTCGAGGCGCTTGAGCCGGTCCGACAGGATGTTCGGGGCGATCCCGGGAAGCGCGGCCGCGAGGTCGTTGAAGCGACGCGCGCCGTCGAGCAGCGATTCCACGAGTAGCAGGCTCCAGCGGTCGCCGACGCGGTCGAGGGCGGCCTGAAGCGGGGAAGGGCTGGGCTGGTCGGTCACGGCTCAATGGTAGCGAGTCCGGGGTTGCGCCGGATGGGGTTGTGTTGTAACTTGCAACTCGCTAGTTACATGCCCACGGCGGGCCACGAACTACCGGCCGCCGCGGGCGGCGCAGCGGACGAGAGACCAGGAGAAGACGGAACATGGGCGCACTGGAAGAACTACAGCAGGCAATTGCGAAGGTGGCGGAGCGCACGGCGCCGGCCGTCGTCGGTATCGGCGGGCACTGGCGCCGAGGGTCCGGCGTGATAGTCGCGCAGAATCGGGTTCTGACGAACGCCCACAACGTCCACGGCGACGGCGCAACGTGCGTCTTCGCGGACGGCCGGAAGGAACGTGGCCGTCTTCTCGGCGAGGACATGGACGGCGACCTGGCCGTGATCGAAGTAGACACGGCCGGCGCGAAACCACTGCCCTGGCCGAGCGGAGCGCTCCCGACCGTCGGGACCGCGGTCTTCGCCGTCGTCAGCGCACCGAGCGGAGGCGTCCGGACGACCATCGGGCTTGTCTCCGGCGTGGAGCGGTCCTTTCGCGGACCGGGCGGACGGCTCATCGGCGGCAGCATCGAACACACGGCCCCGCTCGCGTCGGGTTCGTCGGGCAGTCCCATCGTCGACGCCGAAGGACGGCTCGTGGGGCTGAATACGCAGAGGCTCGGCGAGGGCTTCTACCTGGCGCTCCCGGCCGATGAGAGCCTGAAAGCCCGAATCGACGCTCTTGGCCGTGGGGAATCCACGGTCCGGCCCAGGCTCGGCATCGCCGTGGCGCCCGGCCACGTGGCCCGACATCTGCGCCGAGCGGTTGGACTTCCGGACCGTGAGGGCGTCCTCGTTCGCGGCGTCGAGCCGGAGAGCCCTGCCGATGCGGCAGGGATACGCGAGGGCGACCTCATCGTCGCCGCTGCCGGCGCACCGATCACGAATCCCGACGAGCTTCACGCGGCGCTGGACGAGGCCGGTGCCGGCAAGAAGGCCGTCGCCGTCAAGCTCGAGCTGGGCCTGGTGCGTGGCGCCGAGGAGCTGACGGTCAAGGTCGATCTCGCGGCTGGATCCTCGAAACCGGCCGACTGAGAGGGCCCGCCGGGCACTCCGGAGCCGACGCGGGCACCCTGGACGGCGCAGCCTCCAACGCACATAGGCCCCACGGTGGCGCCAGCGTGCGCCATGATTGGGGAATGGCAGTCACAAGCGGCGCCGCCAAACGGAGCGCCGCCCCAACTCTGATCGGGGTCGACATCGGGACGGCTTTCATCAAGGCTGCGCTCGTGGCACCGGGGAGTGGCGTGCTCCACGTCGCTCGCCGGCCCACCGAGACCCACGCCGTCCGCGGCGGAGGGGCCTACCACAAGCCCGGCGAGCTGCTCGGCGCGGTGGATTCGGCCATCGCCGAGTGCGTGGCTGCCGCCACGCACTCCCATCTGGCCCGCCCGAGCGGCATCGGTATCGCCAGCATGGCCGAGTCCGGCGTCCCCGTAGACCGGCGAAACCTGCCCGTCGGCGACATCCTGGCCTGGCACGACTCTCGGCCGGAGCGCCAGGCGGCATGGCTGGAGCGGCAGATCGGCGCGCCGGCGCTCTTCGCGCGGACGGGCTTGCGGCCGGATCCCAAGTACTCGTTGACGAAGTTGCTTTGGATCCGCGAGCACCGAGCCGCGGACTTCACGCGTTTGCGCCGGTGGGCCGGCGTGGCGGAGCTGGCGGCCCTGACCCTCACCGGCAAGCTGGCCACCAACGCGTCCCTGGCCTGCCGCACGCTCACCTTCGACGTCTCCATTCGGGCCTGGGATGCGGAGCTACTGGCACTGGCAAGTCTCGAACCCGAGAACATGCCGGAGGTGCTGCCGCTCGGGCAGGCGGTTGGCGGGCTGACCGACTCCGCCGCAAAGCGGCTCGGGTTGCCGGCCGGCACGCCCGTGGCCATAGCCGGCCACGACCACCTGGCGGCCGCTCTGGGTGCCGGCGTCACGAAGCTCGGCGACGCGCTCGACTCCATGGGCAGCGCCGAGGCCACCCTGCTCGTGACCGCGGAGCCGGCTCTCACCGAGGAGGTTCGGCGGGGCGGATTCTCAACGGGCTGCCACGCGGTCGACGGCCTGGCCTACGTGTCCGGCGGATTGCAGTCGTCGGGCGCTCTGGTGGACTGGTTCATCGACACGTTCCTCGCCGAGACGTCCGAGAGCGCGGATCGATACGCGCGCTTCATGGAGCTGCTTGCCAGCGCCGCCCCAGGCCCGGTCGAGCCGATCGTTCGCCCGTATCTTCGCGGCCGGACGGCGCCACATCGCGATCCGTCGGCGAGCCTGGAGTTCGAAGGGCTGCGCGCGACTCACCGCCTGCCAGATCTGGCCGCCGCCGTGGTTGACGGTGCCGCGTACCACGTCCGCTGGATGCTCGACGAGCTAGCCCGCATCACCGCCACTCCCCTGGATCGGGTGAAGCTGACCGGCGGCGGGGCGCGGAACCGGCGCTGGGTGATCGCGAAGGCGGCCCTGGGCCCCGGCCGCCTGGAGATCGTGCGGACCGAGGAGGCCGCCGCTCTGGGCGCGGCACTGGTGGCGGGTGTCGCCGCCGGGGCGTACGCGTCGGTGGCGGAGGCTCTCGCCGACGCCTCTCCCTTCGATCGCGCCACTGCCCCGGCTACGATCCGCGAGCGGTACGACAACGCCTACCTGGATCGCTGGTTGCCGGCGGTCACGGCGCGGCTGCGCCAGAGCGGATTGGCGTAGCCGGCGCCGCGCCTCGGCTCCCCGCACGCTGGTGGTGCCCTGGCACCGTCACTTGAAGGCTGCCGACTGCGATCCCACCAGGTCCACCAGGTTTCCGAGGGCTATGTTCACGTCGACTACGTGCAGGCCCCAGGCTGGACTCTGGGACCTGGCGACCACGGGTCGATGGTCGTTCGCGCCGCCGGTCCGGTCGATCTGGAGCCACGTAGCCCCGCCCGTGCTCTTGCAGTGGGCTGAGTATTCGCCGGGGTACGAGACGAACGGAGTGGCGGCAAGGGGCGTGGCCGCGGCGCCACCCACCAGGAGAGAGAGCCCCGTCGTCGGGAAGTAGGGACGCAGGATGCCGCTTCCGCCGGCAGGCGCCGCGGGGTTCACGCACAGGATCTGCAGGGGGATTGTCGAGGCGGCGCCGAAGGGATTCAGAACGGAGCCTGTCCGCCCGAAGACGGCGTCGGCTGGAGGCGTCGTGTCGAAGCTCGAGTAGGCGACTACGCAGCCGGTCTGCGTCGCCGAGCTGCAAGCCGGAACGTTCGCGAAGTCGCCGCCCACCGACTTGCCCACCGGCACCGTCACGTTGCCGCCCATTAGCAGCGCGGACACGAACAGGCGGCGCGTGTCCGGGTTGGCGTCTATCTCGTACTTGATGAGGGCGGTCAGCATGAACGCCCCCTGCGAGTGGCCGATGAGCACGACGCCACGGCCGTGGTTGTAGTTGGCCAGGTAGTCGCGCCACGCCGAGCCGACACCGCCGTAGGCGATCAGTGCGGCCGCGAAGTTGATATCGCCCGGTTTCGCGATGGCGGCGAGGGTCAGCTGTGGGTAGATCGGCGCGTAGACACGACAGACCCGCGAGAACAGGGCCGCCTGCGCGATCGCCACGGCCCGCTCTTCGGGGTCGATGGTCAGGTTGGCATTGATCGTCTTCTGGCGACTGACGGTCGGGTAGACGTAGAAACAGTCGATCGGTGGGTCGGTGGCCGGGGCGGCCGGCTCCACGGTCTTCGTCCCGGAAGCATCGATCACGGTTGCGTCGAGGTTGCCGGTGCAGGGGTCGTCGGCGAGGCCGGGCTTGCAGAGCCAGACGGTGTCGTCAGGGACGGCGGATGGGGCGATCGAAGCGGGGACGACCGAAGCGGGGGCGGCCGAAGCGAGCGAAGCCGAAGGCGATGGACCGACTGGTAGGGTCGACTGGCCGGCAGCCGTCCCGTTGATCGCGGTCGAACCCGGCGTGGAGACTGCGGAGCCACAGGCCGCCACCAGAATGGCCGCGATGGCGAGCAGAAGGGTCGTTCGTCGCATTCGAGCATGGTCGCCCCAAATGAGGATTCGCGTCGAGCGGTTGCCGGTCATCCCTCCAGCTGCAGCTCTGCAGACCGAAACCGCGCTCGAGGCCGATCCGCCAGCCGGATCGTCCCTGGTCCCAGCCGGGAGCCACGCTCTAGGCTTGTCGCCTGCGTTCCATTCCCCACAGGAGCAAGCCATGGCCCGCGTGATCCACTTCGAGATCTCCGCCGACGACCCCAAGCGAGCGGTCCGGTTCTACGAACAGGCGTTGGGCTGGAAGTTCCAGGAGTACCCGGGAGGCGGGATGGACTACTGGCTCGCAGGCACCGGGCCCGATAGCTCGCCCGGCATCGACGGCGCGATCCAGGGCCGCTCGGCCCCCGGCGAGAGCACCGTGAACACCGTCGCCGTGGAGAAGCTCGAGGCGTCGATGGACGCCGTTCGGAAGGCCGGCGGCACGATTGTGGGAGAGATCATGGAGATCCCTGACATCGGTCGCGTCGTCTACGCCACCGATACCGAGGGCAACCGCTTCGGGATGCTCGAGGCCCTGCCGCGGGCCTAGCGAGGTCGCCTGAGTCTCGACCCGTCGCTCGCGGCCACCCGATCCGCGGCGCGGCCCACCCCGGTCGTGGAGCGGACCCACTGCGACCTCAAGCGTAGGATTGACCCATGAACTGGTTCGTCGATCCGCGGAAGATGCGCATGCCCGCTCCCAACGAGGCCCTTCCCGGTCGGTCCGAGGCCATACGCGTCCCGGAGCGACACGCCGTCCTAGGCTCGTCCCTTCGGCCGCCGTATCCCGCCGGCAGCGAGATCGCCGAATTCGGGATGGGCTGCTTCTGGGGTGCCGAGAAGCTCTTCTGGCAGCGGGCCGGCGTCGTCTCGACCGCGGTGGGTTACTCGGGCGGCTACACACCCAACCCGACCTATGAAGAGGTTTGCACCGGTCGGACCGGCCACATCGAGACCGTCCGCGTCGTGTTCGACCCCAAGAAGGTCACATACGGCGAGCTGCTCAAGATCTTCTGGGAAGAGCACGACCCCACGCTGGGGATGCGCCAGGGTGGCGATAAGGGCACGCAGTATCGTTCCGCGATCCTGACCCGCGACAAAGCACAGCAGCTAGAGGCCGAGGCATCGCGCGACGCCTTCCAGGCCAGCTTGAAGGCTGCCGGTCACGGAACGATCACGACCGAGATCCGCCCCGCGCCCGAGTTCTACTTCGCCGAGGATTACCACCAGCAGTATTTGAAGAAGGTCCCGAACGGCTACTGCCCCAACCACGCCACAGGCGTGACTCTGCCCGCCGACTTCTTCAAGTCCGAGGCGGCGGCGCAGAGGGCAGCCGATGCGGCGAAGGCCATCGAACAGGCTCGATGACGAGCAGGCAGGGACCGGCGTCTCGTGCCCGGTGCTCTAGGATCGGGAGCTAGCCCCGCGGAGACCTCCTGGCTACCGCTGGCGTTCCGCGGGCTAGGGTGACCTCTGGCATTCGAGCATTGAAGCGATCCGTCTGAAACTGGACTGCGTACCATCTCAGGCTATGAGTTGGACAGATCTCGGCGGTCGAGCGAAGGCGTTCCGCGTCGTCCACACCGCGTGGTCCGTTGTCAACCTCGCGTGCCTGGGCTACATCTGGGTCTGCGCCGTGACGGGTCGCCGCGATCGACGTCTGTGGGCGAGCGTTGCCTTCCTCTCGGTCGAAGGAGCTGGACTTGCCGTGGGTCGCGGCAACTGCCCGATGGGACCGCTTCAGGCTCAGTGGGGTGACCCCGTGCCTCTCTTCGAGCTGGTCCTTCCGCCTCGCGCCGCCAAGGCCGCGGTCCCTGTCCTGGCCGGGATCACGGTCGCCGGCATCGCGCTGGTTGTCATGCGGCGGCCAGCGTCAGCGGTAGGTTCCCGAACCCATTCGGGCCTTCACCGCAGCGGGGGTTGGCAGGACGCCAGAGGGGAAGTAGCCTGAGCACTGGCTCGAATACAGGCACGAGATCGGGCAACCGGCGGCAGAGTCCAGGGAGGGTCCTGAGCATGGGCGCAGGGGGTTTGGCCAAGAGGTTGGGTGGCTGGCCTGTCTGTCTCATCGTCCTGGCCGGGTGTTCGAGCGGGTCGGGCACCGGCCCGATCACCACGTCGACATCCGCTTCGTCCGAGTCCGCTCCGCCCGCGTCGGCTGCGCCAATCTCCGCGACCCTCACGCCTGGCGTTCCCATGTGCATCCTGGAACTACCGGCGGAGGTCCCGGGTGACAACACCCCGATAACCTTCGTCTACTTCGGCCGCGATACCGCGAGATGCGCCCAGGATCTGGCCACGCTCAACGACCCGGTTACGGGTTCGCAAGCGCAGCACCCCGCGAAGATAGTGACTGCCGTCCCATCTGGAAGCCCCGTGTGCTCCGACACGGCGGCAGACGGCACGCGATACGCGATATACGGAACGCTCGCGGCGGAGCAGGCCTGCGGAACGGCGGCGCAGGGCTCCTAGAGGGCGGCCTGCTAGCCCGCCGGAAGGCTCAGTTTTCCGACAGCAAACGGCCCGTTCGAGTCGTTCGGACCGCTCGCCGGGCTAGACGATCGCGACCGGTCGCTCGATGGCCGCGTCCGATCGGAAGCGGCGGTCGACCAGCGCTCGGATGATGTAGTTGAGCTCCAGCCCAGCTCCGTCGAACGAGGGCGCCGATCCGGGCGGAACCAGCAGCCGCGCTTCCGCCGCCCCGCTCGACAGGTCTGCCGGTGAAACGACCGCCGAGGCGATGATCCCCTCCTGTCCGTTCGGGGCATTGGTCCGGCGGTGCAGCTCTATGCGCGCATTCTGACCCTGCGGCGCGGAGGGCCAGTAGACCCTGACGTGCATCTCCTGACCGGCCGGCGCGGGCAGCGGCGTGGCCACGTTGATCGTCGCGTCGCCGGATGACACGCTGTCCAGGAGGCTCATCCCACCCTGCTTGCCGACGCCGGCTCGTATGAGGTCCGGATGTTGGGCCAGGGGAAGGTAGAGCGCGACCCAGTGGTCGGAGCCCATGGGGATGTCCCAGCGGACCTCCAGGGCCCAGGCGATGATCGACTCGCCCAGGTGGCACGTTGGCGGGCCGAGCTGCGGAGCGGGGACGGCAAACGGCGCCTCCCAGGTCTGGCCCGGCTGGAGGGTTGCCGGTACTTGCGGCTCGATGAACGCATCGGTCACGAAGAGCTTTCCGCTCGTCTCGACCCAATGCTCGGTATAGGAGATGCTGCCATCCGAGTCGCGGTGGTCTTCCGATCGCTGGACCTCGTCCAGGCGCAGGCCGGTAAGGCGGAGATACGCGTTGCGGGCCGATACCTCCTTGACAGCCTGGATCCTGATCCTGCCGGTGATCCCTTCGCCGACCCTGGCCGGATGATCCACGAGGATCTCGCCCATCACCGCGCCGTCGGTCGGCCGGAGCAGTTCCTGGGCGGCGACCGAGTGGAGTGGATGACTGCCCTGCGATCCGGCCAGTCGCGGCCCGTTCAGCGCGTCGAACGGAGACGGTGCCGATCCGGTGTGACTACCCGTGAGATTGAAACCGAACTTGGGCGCCATTGCGGACACCTCCGGTGTTGGTGCGGGAGCTGCGCTTGACGGCGATCGTGGATCGCATGGTAAGCCCCCCGTGGCGAGCCGGATGGCCTTCTGGGCCGCGCGGGCGACCCGCCCATCGAGCCGGCCCCATCCGAGAATGCGCGCCTATTGCGCATCGGGCGGATCATCGCCCTATCGCCCTACTCCGGGGCGCAAGCTGGTGTGCGTGACGATGGATCGTTTCGACTTCGTTGTTATCGGGGCGGGGGCGGCCGGCGAGGCTGCGGCCCATGCCGCGCTCGACCGCGGCAAGAGGGTCGCCGTTGTGGAGCGGGAGCTCTTCGGCGGCTCATGCTCCTACTGGGCATGCATCCCATCCAAGTCGCTCCTCCACGGCGCGGCCGAGCATCGCTGCGGCACGTATCCGTGGCAGCGGGCGTCGGACCGCCGCGACTACATGATCAACCGCGAGCGGCGCGACTGGCCCGACGACGCCGGCCACGTGAATACGCTCGAGGAGGCGGGCGCGACCCTCGTCCGGGGCGAGGCTCGAATCGTGGGCCCGGGGGAAGTGGAGGTGCGGCGACCGGACGGCTCGGCCCAGCATCTGGAGACCGCCGCGATCGTCATCGCCACCGGCTCTCAGTCGAAGATGCCGCCGATCCCGGGTCTCGCCGAGACGGGCCCCTGGACGAATCGCGAGGCCACCTCGACGCGTGAACTGCCACGCAGCCTGGTCGTCCTTGGTGGCGGTGCCAGTGGCGTAGAGCTGGCCTCGGTCTTTGCCCGATTCGGCGTCGAGACGGCGTTGGTCCATTCCCACGAGCGGCTCCTCGAGCGGGACCATGACCGCAATTCGCAGGCGATCGAGCGGATCTTGCGCGATGACGGCGTTGAGCTTCGACTGGGTGCACGGGCGACCCGCGTGAGGCCGCGAGCCGGAGACGGCGACGCTCACGTCGTCGAGCTAAGCGACGGCGGCGTCGCGGAGGGCCACCAGATCATGGTCGCCCTCGGGCGGTCTTTCGGCCTCGACGGCCTGGGCCTCGAATCGGTCGGCGTCGACGCGAAGACCCTGCCCAGGGACGGCCGCCTTCGAATCGCGGACGGCGTCTTTCTGATCGGCGACCCGGCCGGCCCCGAGCTCTTCACCCACGTCTCCAACTACCAGGGCGGCCTGGCGGTCAGGATGGCTCTCGGCGAGGATGTCTCGCCCGACTACCGGGCGATTCCGCGGGCAGTCTATGTCGAGCCGGAGGTCGCGTCGGTGGGGGTGGATATCGGACAGGCCCGTTCGGCCGGCGCGGACGCCTTCGAGCTGGTGGCCGACCTGGCGACCACGGCCCGCGGGTATGCGCTGGAGGCCGCGTTCGGCCACCTGGCGATCGTCGTCGATCGGCCCTCGGAGACGATCCTGGGCGCGTCGGTGGTGGCCCCGGACGCCTCGGCCGCGATCCACGAGGTCGTGCTGGCGATCCAGGCGAGGATTCCGATCCCGGTGCTGGCGGGGATGCTCCACGCGTTTCCGTCCACGTCGCGCGCCTTCGACGGTCTGTACGCCGATGCCCTCAAGCAACTCCGCGGGGCGGCCCAACCGGCGTAGGCTCCGCTCTCAGAGGGACCCGAACCTCCGACTTGCGTACGTCTCCAGCCGCTCCAGGGCAGTCGGAAGATTCGTCCGGCCGAATCCGATCCGGAAGCGGTTGCCCGTGTCTCCGAAGACCGTGCCCGGCAGGATGAGCACCCCTGTCTCGCGGACGAGATCCTCGGCGAAGCGGTCGATCGGCACCTCGGCCGCAAGGCGCGGAAAGCCGATGCTGCCGCCCCGCGGCCGGATCCACTCGAACGTGCCGCCCGAGCGCTCGAAGAACGCGTCCAGGCGCGGAAGGTTCGCGTCGATGATGGCGCGGTTGCGGGCAAGCACCCGGTCTCGCGCTCGGAGGGCAATCAGGGCCAGGATCTCGCTCGGGGCCGAGCTGCATATCGTGGTGTAGTCCTTGAACGCGGCCAGTCGCTCCAGCAGGTCGCGGTCACGCGTCGCCACCCAGCCGATGCGGAGTCCGGCCAGGGCGAACGACTTGGACATGACGCCGATGCTGACGCCCGTCGCCAGGGCATCGGCGCCGGCCGGCAAACGGTCCGCCGGGTCGAATTCGAGGAATCGGTAGACCTCGTCGACGATCAGGCGCGCGCCCGAATCGGCCGCCAGCTCGACCAGTCGTTCGAAGGTCGCCCGGTCGCTCAACGAACCGGTCGGGTTGTGCGGCTCGTTGACCAGGATCAGGCGCGTGTTCGGACGGAGCGCCGCTCGAACCTCCGAGACGTCAAGGCGCCAGCCGTCCTGGGCGCGTAGCTCCACGCGCGTAACCTCCGCGCCGGCGGCGCGGGCCACTTCGGCCAGGGACTGGTACGCCGGCCGGACCACGATCGCATGGTCGCCCGGCCCGAGCAGGACGTTGTGCAGGGCGAAGACGGCTTCCTCTGCCCCGGCGAAAACCAGGATGTCGTCTGCCGTCAGGTGCTCGTAGAGCCCGGCTATCTCCGCTCGCAGCGCGGGATCGCCGGCCGACTCGGTGTAGCCGAGCCGCAGCTCGTCCCAGCGGCGGTGCCCGTCCTCGTCCGCCAGCTCGAGCAGCTCGCGCATCGGCCAGCCCTCCACGTCCGAGGCGCACAGGAGCAGCTCGGCACTGAACTCCCAGCGGGCGAAGAAGCGCTCCAGTGCGAAATCTTGCAGGCGCATCGAGCCTCCGGGGTGCGACGAGAAGGCGCACGGGCGAGATCGGGCGAGCGGGTCAGTGGCCTCCGCCTCCCGCCGGTCCTAAGGTACCCCGTCTCGCACAGCTCGACCGGCCATGTGTCGGAGGCGGAGGGGCCCCATGGCCCTTGAGCGGCCCCGTATCCCCGCCGACGATCGATCTAGTTCCCCGGGGCCATCCCCTCCTCCCCAATCGCGCACGGAAGGCACGCAATGACGACACTGACCGCCGCCCCTGCCTCGACTTCGATACCGCGCCCGGTCATGAATCGCGCCGGCAAGACTGCCGTCAGCCTGCTGATCCTCCTGGGCATCGGGGCTCTGGCCGGCGGCGTCGCTCTCGTGGCCAAGCCGGACGGCAGCGTCATGCAGATGCCGGAGAGGTTGTTGGCCGGCAGCCCCTTCCCGGACTTCTTCGTTCCCGGCCTGATCCTGGGGGGCTTGTTCGGCGTCGGCTCAGTCGTTGTCACGGTCATTGGGCTGCGGCGCTGGAGGATCGCGCCGTTCCTTGCCTTCGCCATCGGCTGCGGCCAGATGATCTGGATCGTCGTGGAGCTGGCGATCATGAAGGAGCTCAGCGTGCTCCACCCGATCTACTTCGGCCTGGGACTCGTGATCGCAGTGGCCGCGGTCCTGTGGGGCTGGCCGACGTTCCGAGGCTGGCGCGCGACGCGGGCATGACCCGCCGGTCGTCCTCAGGAAGACACGGCCGCCGGCCGACTTGGCATTCACGGCGACATGATGCGGGTCCGTGCGCGGCGCCGCTCAGCCTCGGCGCGCACGTGCCGCGGATCCCGAACGGAGGCTATTTGACGGTTAGCGTCCCTTCGGCCCCGATCTTGTCGTTGTGCTTGAAGGTGAACTTGTAGACACCCGCTGACAACGGCCCAAGAGGACCCTGCTCGACGTAGCAACCGAAACTGCTGCTTGCTTTCTCGCTCACCGTTTTCAACGACGATCCGTCTTTGAGTATCTCCAGGGTGTACTCGTCCTGCGCTTTCACGGTGTCTTTGAAGGCGGCGACTATGTAGACGGGGTCGCTCGTCGAGACGGTCGTGACCGGCGAGTCGAACTGGCAAGTGCCGCGGCTCATGTCGTAGGCGGACTTCGAGAAGTAGACGTTGCCGCCGGCGGAGCGCAGGGTCACAACGGCGACCAGACTGGCGATGATGACGATCATCGCGAACACAGCGACGGCCACGTACTTGGCACGCCCGCCCGACTTCGTCGGGGCCGGGGCCGAGGCCGAGGCCGGCATGGCATCCCACTCGGGTGGTTCACTGGCCGGGGGGGCGTCCGGCGGAAGCGCGTCCCACTGCGGCGCCGGCTGATCCGGCAGCGACGGTTGGGATCTGGGATCCACTCGAGCCCTCCAGTTAAACGGCCACCCGGCGTGGTCGAGTGGGCGATTGCGGCACACCGAGGATATCCGCCGGCAAGGCCCGGCACCAGCCCGGAGTGCTGGCCCGCGACCGCGCGTCCGGGAGGCCGGCCCCCGCTACAACGGGCTGCGTCGCGGCCATCCGAACCGGCCGCGTGCTACGTTCCGGCGTGACGGGATCGCGCGCGACCATGGCGCCGCCGAGATCCCCAACCTGGAGATCTACCGATGCGACCCTTCTTCGGCTATCACATGCCCAACTACACCTTCGATGGAGTGCCCGACGTGCGGCTGTTCGATGCTGTCGTTGAACGGGCCCAGGCGGCCGAGGCGGCCGGATTCGACCTGGTGACGGTGATGGACCACTTCTACCAGATTGGAGTGGTGGGTCAGGAAGACGAGCCCATGCTGGAGGCCTGCTCGACGCTCGCGGCCATCGCCACGCGCACAGAGAAAGTGATGCTCGGCACCATGGTCAGCGGCGTCACGTACCGCAATCCGGCGCTCCTGGCCAAGACCGTCACCACGCTGGACGTCATCTCCAAGGGCCGGGCCGTTCTTGGTATCGGCGCCGCATGGAACGAGTCCGAGCACGCCGGGTACGGCTTCGAGTATCCGCCCATCGCCCGGCGCGAGGATCGGCTCGAGGAAGCGCTGGCGATCTGCAAGGCCATGTTCACTGAGGAACGGCCCAGCTTCGAAGGCGCCTACTATCGCATCGATCGCGCCCTCAACCGACCCAGGCCGATCCGACCGGGCGGGCCCAAGATCCTGGTCGGCGGCGGCGGTGAGAAGCGGACCCTCAAGGTCGCTGCCCGATACGCGGACATCACCAACTGGTTCGGCAGTTTCGAAGAGGCGACGCACAAGCTCGGCGTACTGGACCGCCACTGCGAGTCCATCGGGCGCGACCCGGCCGAGATCCTGCGAACCGTCGCCCTCTCCATCGTGCTGGCTGAAAGCGAAAGCGACAAGGCCAGAGTTCTCGCTCAGATACCGGCGGCGGTGCGTGGCATGGCGATGCCGGCGACGCTGGACGAGGCTGCCGAACTGGCGCACCGCTACCTGGAGGCCGGCTTCGGCGGCATCATGTTCCGCAACACGATGATGCGGACGCCGGAAGCGGTGGCCCGGGCCGGCGAGTTGATCGCGTCGCTGCGCAAGGAAGGGGCCCCGGTATGACGGTCCCGATCGACAGGGCGGAGCTGCGGCGACGGCTGACGCCACTCCAGTACTCGGTCACTCAGGAAGCCGACACGGAGCGGCCGTTTACGGGCGCCGATTGGGACAACCACGACGCCGGAGCGTACCGCTGCGTCGTCTGCGGCGAGGTGTTGTTCGACGCGGCCGACAAGTTCGACTCGCACTCCGGCTGGCCGAGCTTCTTCGACGTCCTGGACAAGGCCAGGGTCACCGTCCGGCGCGACACCAGTCACGGCATGTCCCGGACCGAGGTGGTCTGCTCGAATTGCGGCGCTCACCTGGGCCACCTGTTCGACGACGGTCCCAAGCCGACGGGTCTGCGCTACTGCATCAACTCCGCATCGCTGGACTTCAAGAAGGCGGCGAAGTAGGGGACGGTCGGCGCCGGCAGGGGCGCCGGCGTGCCTCAAGTTCGGGCGCTGTGGCCGTCGCAGAGGCCCTACCTATTCCAGGGGGGACCTGCAACAATGCGTCTACGGTGGGTTGCGTCCACTACCGTCTGCGGCCGGCGTGGGATCGCTTCGCTCTGATGCTCCGCGGGAGGAGTAGCCGGGGTCTTTCGCCGAGTCGAGCCGGACGCAGTGCACCTCACCAAACGCGCCTCTTGGCGCGCGTCCTGGACATACAGGAGGACTGCGACGTGAAACGTCCTGCGCTTGCGCTGTCCGCGGGCATCATGCTGCTGGCGCTCCTGCCGGGCTCGGCAATGGCGGTCCCCATCCCCGGGGTCCTCGATCAGTCGAACACGTCCGTCCCCAATTCACTCGGCGCGACGAACGATCTTGCGCAAACCTTCACGGCCGGCAAGACCGGGTTGCTGACGACCGTCCAGCTCTACATGAACGGTAACCCCGAGTTCCAAGTCTTTGTCTCCATCGACGCGACGACCGGAGGGCTGCCAACGGGCCTCCCTCTCGGAGATGGATTCGTCTTTCCTGCCAACGCCAGCGGCTGGGTCACCTTCGCTCTCTCGCCTGTGCCCGTGACCGCCGGCCAGACATACGCGATCCACTTCAACACGACGACAACCGCCGCGGCGTGGGGATCGGGCGACACCTACTCGGGCGGCCAAGCTTTGATGTACTCGGGGACGGCCTGGAGCGCCAACTCAGGGGCAATCAAGGACTTCGCCTTCCAGACCTATGTCGACCCCCAGACCACCACGTTGCAGTGGGACAAGGCGCAGGTGGTCGCGGGCTCGCCTACCGCGCTCACTTTGACCGAGACGATCGTCTTCCCGGCCTATTCCGGGGTCCAACTCGGAGACATCGGCGCGAAGCCGAACCCGGCAGCTCTGACCGCGGTCTGGACCGTGAAGTCCGACGCCCTGCCGGCCTGGTTCACCCCGACGGATGTCACATGCGCCGGCCAGATCGCCCTCGCCGACTGCACGCTGGCGAATGTCGCGCCCGGCTCCAGCCTTCCCGTGACCCCGGATGGGGAGCCGATCGCGATCGTTCTGACGTTGACGGGGACGGCTTCGCCGGCCCTGGCGGATGTCGGGACCGGCACCGGCAAGGCTGAAGGGTGCGTCGTCTACCCTGAGTTGGTCCGCTTCACGGTCACGCCGGCCCTGAGCGTGACCTCGTGCGTCGCCGGCCAGGCGACCCTGGCGGTGGTGGCGCCCGCGGCGGACCCCACACCGACACCCGCGCCGAACGCCACACCGACCCCGACCCCGACCCCGACGCCGACCCCGACACCCCGGCCGGCGACACCGCCGCCTACCGCCGCGGGTGGCTCCGGGTCTTCGAACGGCCCGGGATCCTCGATCTGGTTCCTGGCGATGGGATTGATCGCGGCCATTGGCGGAGCGTTACTGCTCGTCAACCGACAGCAGCGGCGCATCCGCTAGCCGCCACCTCATCGTGCCGCCGCGGGCGGCAGTGGAAAACGGACGCGGCGGGGCTGCAGCTTGCTCGCGGCCCCAATGCGGGGAGTAATCACGGCTCGGACCCAATAGACTCGAGCCAGCTGGGGCGGTGGCCGCGCTGCCGGACATGCGATCTGGAGGGACTCGATCGATGACTGCCGAGACAGACATCTCAGGGCAGGTGCCCGCGCCGGACGGCCTGATCTCCGAGTGGCATCCGACCCGGACCACCTGGATCCTGTGGATGATCCTGAGCTTGCCGCTCCTCTACGTCGGAGCGGTCGTCTACACGACGGCTGCCTTTCATGGAGAGATCCCGCAGTCCGCGTCTGGCACCGTCGAGATGGTCCCGCTTATCGTGGTGCTGCTTCTCGGCTTTGGACTCATGTGGGTGCACGAGGGTGTCCACGGCATCTTCATGCTGGCTTTCGGCGGGAGACCGCAGTTTGGCGTGCTTCGGACCGGCGTTCTTGTGTATGCCTTCTACGCCACTGACCCCGGCCATCGCTTCACCCGGCGGCAATACCTCGCGGTCATGCTCGCGCCGCTGGCGATCCTGGGGCTGCTGGGCATCCCGCTGTGCATGCTCTCTCCTTATCTGGTCGTGCCGTTCGCGTTCCACCTCGCCGGCTGCATCGGCGACATCGGGATCTCCCGGCATGTGCTGCAGGGCCCGCCGACCGTGATCTGCGAGGACCTTCGAGACGGGGTCCGCTTCTGGAAAGCGGCGGCGTAGGCAGTCAGGCTCTGGGGTAGCGGGCGCGGTCGTGGTCGCGCCCGCGTTCGTGGTCTCGATGTGGTCGTGGCTGCGGCTGACCGCTAGTTCGTGGCGGGCGGCGCGATTGCCGCGTCCACGATGAGCGGGTCCGAGACGCCGTAGCCGCAGTAGAACGTGAAGCCTGCCGGGCAACCTCGATTCGAAGGCTCCACCCGCAGGACCACCAGATCGCCCGGCCAGCGGAGCGTCGCGCCGAGCTGCCAGAAGCCGGTCCTGGTCAACAGCGGATAGTTGCTCCAGGAGACCTTCCAGTGAGGCGCGCCGGGCTCGATGAGGACGTAGGGCGTCCCCTGAGTGGAGCACAACTCCTCGGGTTGGCAGTCGATGTCCAGCATCACTTCCATCACCATCCCGACCACCAGGAACGGGCTATTCCCGCCGGCCTTGAGATGGGCGTCGATGGCGCTGCCGTAGTAGACGGGCTCGCCACCGATCGCAGTTGGGATCTGGGAGGCCAGCGGGTTGGCGGTGATCTGGGGCTCGGGCGTCGGTGTTGGCGGTGGCGGTGCGGTGGGCTTCAGCTGGGCGGGCGGGTCGATCCAGGCCTCGACGGTGAGAGCGTCGCGGCACCAGCCGTACGACCAGTCTCCGCAGGCCTTCTGGCCGTGGGCGTGGACTCGCGCCACGACCAGAAACCCTCCGCCGATCCAAATCTGTGGCTCCCCGTTCGCCCGGCTGTAGAGATAGAACGACGGCGGCGCCATCGTCGCCCACTTGCTGGTGAGGTACCGACCGCTCCCGCATGCATCGAACGGCGGAGGCGTCGGCGCAGCCGGCACCATGCAGTCGGCATTGATGTACGCCAACCAGCCGGCCACGAGGAACGGACTCGCGTTCTGCACGGCGGCGATGCGGTCCGAGATCTGCTGGCCTCGAAGGATCGGCTCGCCGTCGATGCTGGCCGGAATGGCCTCGAGTCCGGAGGCGCCAGGCGCGATCGTCGGCTGGACCGAGGAAACTGCCGACGGCGGCTGGACCGAGGAAACTGGCGACGGCGGCTGAGACGTGCTCGGACTCGCCGTCTCTCCAATCGATTGGCCCGTGTCGGCTCGCGGAGCCAGAGTCAGCGGCCAGATCACGCCGACCGAGAGGGCGACCACCGCCAGCAGGGCCAACGCGCCTAGAGCCACGGACTGCGGCCTGAACAGAGTCCGCAAGCGTCTCGCCCGAGAGGGGCCGGTTCCGCCCATATCCACGGGAACTCCTCCCGGCTCTAGGGTAAGGGCCTGCGCAAACGGGGTACGAGCATCGGGACGCGGGCCGCATAGGCGATATAGGCGTCGCCGAAATGGCGGGTCAGAATGCCCTCTTCCGCTCGGGCCCGCAGGTAGAAAGCCGGAACCAGCAACACGAAGCCGGCCCCCAGCACGAAGTTCAGCAGGGCGAGGGTGCCCCCGGCCCAGAGCATCAGGACCGAGTCGTAGAGCGGGTGGCGGACGAGCCCGAAGGCACCTGTGGTCACCAGCTCCGTGTCGGGCCGGACCTCGGCGGGTGACACCAGCTCCCGACCCATCGTCCGAACGCCCCAGATAGCCAGCAGACCGGCAGCCGCCAGCACCAGGATTCCGGCGACCCGCAGCCCGTCGGCGAGCGGCTGGGTGAGACTGCGGAAGGCCCCGCCGTTCGTGATTGCCAGCGCCAGTCCCAAGAAGACGAACATGAGTATTCCGACGTAGTTGACGAGAGCCAGTGGGCCGCCGGCTCGCTCGACCGGTGCGGGCCGCGCTTCAGCCCACTCGCGGATCAGGACCGCTACGCCGGCAGTCAGCTGCGACAGGCAGGCCGCCACCACAACCACACGCGCCACCAGTTCCATCGTCACGTCCATTGCGACATCCTCTACCACTCTCCCCAACCGGCCACGCACCGGCGGACGACGCTGCCCGGCCGAGGCAAGAGTAGCCGCAGGAGCCGGCCGCCGCCTTGGGCTGTGCCACCGGTATGGCCCGAGCCGCCGGGCCGCCGCGTCGGATGGCATCTTGCGCGCGGGCCAGGGTCTGGCACCATTGACGCCATGAGCGTCGACATTCGAGTCTGCCCGCCCGAGCGGTTCGCCGAGCTGCTCAAGACCGCGGAGGTGGCGTTTAGCGATGACGTTCCGGACGATCTCATCGAGCGAGTCCGCAAAGTGTCGGAGCCCGAGCGCTTCGTCTGCGCGCTCGACGGCGACCGTTTCGTCGCGACGGGCGGGGTCTTCTCGGTTGGGCTGAGCGTGCCGGGTGGGGAGTTGCCGGCGGGCGGCATTACCTGGGTCACGGTCCTGCCCTCGCACCGCCGGCGCGGACTGATGAGCGGGATGATGCGTCTGATGATCGACGACTGTCATCGCCGCGGCGAGCCTCTGGCCATGCTGTGGGCGGCCGAAGGAGCCATCTACCAGCGCTTTGGCTTCGGAATGGCGACCGTTTGCGTCAACCTGGAGGCCGAGTCGCGGGCCGTCGGTTTCGCTCGCGATTGGCCGCGCGAAGGGTCGTGCCGTCTGCTCCGCGCGGGCGAGGGACTGGATCTGGTTACGCCCGTGTACGAGGCTGCCCGGACCCAACGGTCGGGATTCCTCGGCCGGACGCCGGACTGGTGGGCTGGGATCCTTCCGCTACCCGACAAGGACGCCAAGGGCGGCGAGGCCCGCCGGCTGGTTGTCTACGAGGCCGAGCGCGGACCGGAGGCATATGCGGTCTACAAGACGAAGAGCGAGTGGAACTCTCGCGGCCCGGCCTGCCAGCTGACCGTGGAGGAGGCCATAGGGTGCACGCCGCGCGGAACGCGCGAGATCTGGCGGTACCTACTGGAGGTGGACCTGGTCCACACTCTGAAGACGTGGCGGCTTCCCTACGATCATCCGCTGATCGCCCTGGCCGCGGAACCGCGCCGGCTTGGGATGACCGTGGGCGATGGGCTGTGGCTGCGGATCGTGGACGTGGCCGCCGCTCTGGAGGGCCGTACCTACGGGATCGGCGGCAGCGGCAGCGGCCGCCTCACCCTCGACCTGCGCGACGACTACTGCCCGTGGAACGCGGGTCGCTGGACGCTGGATGTGTCGGAGGGGCGAGGGCGCGTCGCCAGGGCGGAGGAAGCGGCCGATCTAGCCCTGGATGCGAACGATTTGGCCGCGCTCTTCCTGGGGGGTTTCACCGCTGCCGCACTGGCCGCTGCCGGACGGGTCGTGGAGATGCGGCCCGGTGCACTGGCCGTAGCCGATGGCCTCTTCCCGACGGCCACCAAGCCCTGGTGCCCGCAGGAGTTCTAGACGACCGCGGGGCAAGAATGCCCGGCGGCTCGCGGTTTGGATGGGGATTCGCGGCGCGGGATGCGGCCGCCCGAAGAATCAACTCGCCGCCGCGGGATCCGCGGCGGCGAGTGCCGTTGTGGCTTGCGCCGGTCTCAGCTGAGCGAGAAGGGCGGGTACGGAACGGGCAGCAGCAGGATGTAGGCATAGACACGGGCAATGTATCGGAGGATGCGACTGTAGAGCGACATCGCCCAACCTGGGTATTTGCCGGTGACCAGGATGGGGATCCAGAGGATGATCTCCGCCAGGTATCCGACCAGGACCAGGATCGCCAGCACGATGAAATGCGGGATGAGCACGATCGCGCGGACCATGAACCCGAGAAGGGGGATGCCCCACAGCCGGCTCATCGATCGGCCTTCAAGGTTGATGGTCAGTTCGAGCGGGTTCGGAGCGCCCGGCTCCAGTGGCGGGTATCCACCCGGGAACAGGAAGTAGGCATACGCCGCGACTCGAGTCCCCCGGTGGATCGTCTCCTTGATCCAGGCCGCCTGGATACCCGGAACGCGACCCATGAGAAGGATCGGGATCCAGCCCAGGAGGATCACCACGTACATGCCGATCCCGAGCACCATCAACACCACGATGTGCGGGATGGCAATGATGAGTCGAACGAAGATGCCGATGAGCGGAATGCCCCACAGTCGGTTCAGCTCCGGCTCAGTGACGGTGACGTTCAGCTGGACTGGGTACTCGCCGGAAGTCGCAGCGTACGGGGGCGGGGCGTACTGGGGCTGAGCGTACGGAGGCGGCGGGTACTGGGGCTGAGCGTACGGAGGCGGCGGGTACGGCGGCTGAGCGTACGGCGGCTGAGCGTACGGCGGGGGAGCGTACGGCGGCTGAGTGTAGGGCGGCTGAGTGTAGGGCGGGGGAGCGTACGGCGGCGGCGCGACCGGAGCCGGTTCGACGGGAGCCGGTTCGACCGGAGCCGGTTCGCCCGGAGCCGGTTCGCCCGGAGCCGGATCGCCCGGNNGAGCCGGATCGCCCGGAGCCGGAGTGTTATCCATGGCAGATCCCTCCTGAAGAGGCGAGATGGACGCGGCTTCAGCATACCCCCGGCGAAGCGATTCTCCAGTGCGACCTCAGCGTCGCCCGCCCGGCGCAATCGCCGGTTCAGTCCCAGGGTCGGAGCGGCGCCAGGAAGTCGATGACGAGGGCGGCCAGTCGCTCGGGCTGCTCCATGCCGATCATGTGAGCCACGTCCGGCCACATGGCGGTCCGGGCGTTCGGAGCGGCCGTCTCCAGCCGCTTCAGCGCCTCCGCAAAGAGGCTGAGGTCCAGGGTCCCGGCGACCGCCAGAACGGGGCAGCGCAGATCGCCCAAACGGTCGTTGGCCGGCGGGATCATCGGGATCCCCCGGCCGGCCACGTGTCCCGGCTCGTAGAGCGGCCGGGCCAGCCTCCGAACGGTCTCGCGGATCTCTGAGGGGACGCGGGTGGCTGACTGACCCGGCCCGTCCACCCAGACGCGGACCAGTAGATCGGCAATCGCGTCGGGATCGCGCGGGTCGGCCGATTCCACCCGTTCGCCCTCGTCGAAGAGGGTCCGCTCCAAGGGTGTCGCACCGCCTTCGAACCCCCCGGGCCCGGCCCCGACGGGTACTACGGCCACGACCCGGTCCGGCGATTCGATGGCCATATCGAGGCCGATGTGGCCGCCCTTGCTGTTGCCGACGATGGCCGCGCGCCCCACCCCGAAAGCGTCCAGCACGGCCCGCAGATCAGCCCGATCGCTGTACTCGACGTCATCGGTTGTCGATGCTCCGAAGCCGCGCAGGTCGTAGCGGATGACCCGGTAGCCGGCGGAGATCAGCCCTGGGATCATCGGATCCCACGCCGTATGGTCCACGATTGCCGCGTGGATGAGGATCAGCGGCGGCCCGACGCCTTCCCCAACCGCGAACAGGCGACCGCCCGAAACATCGACGAATCGCTCCACGAGTCGGAGTCTACCCGGCCCGTCGTGGCCCTATGTGGCGTAACCTTGCCGCTACCCCGCAAGCGTCACGACCAAGCAGCAGGGAGTCCGCGTGACCATCGGCAAGTCGGCCGTCGACAAGCCCGAGCCTGGCGATTCGCCCGGCCGCGCCGCGCGAATCGCGAAGCTGGCCCCCGGCGGCCGGCCCTCGCCACGAGTGGCTTCCCTGGCAGGGGTCGGCGGGGCCCTGCTCTGGGCCGCCGTCCTTGCCGTCGAGGTGATGCGGGCTCACCTGAGCCACTCTCTGGTATCGCGGCCGGACCGAATCCTGGGCTGGGGCGGGGCGCCCTTTGAGGCGCCGCTGACGCTGGCAATGGCCGTGGCCGCCGTGCTGCTCGTGATCCTGGGCTTGGGTCTACGAGCGGCCATCCACGGTCGCCTCGTGTGGGCCGGATTCGTCGGGCTTCTGGGCGTGGCCGCGGCCGCGAATCTGGCCATCCGGCTCTTTCCCACGGATGCGGCCATGTACGAGACGAGCCCCCTGCGGGGCGCCGCCGGCATCGTGTTCGACCTCGTCCTGCCGGCGGCGGCGGTCCTGGCGGGGGTGGGACTCGTCCGATCCGGTTCGACCGTCGCGGGCTGGTGCTCCGCCGGGGCCGGGATCGTCATGGTCTGGGCCGAGATAGACGCCACGGCCATTGGTGCGATGGCGGGCGCCGGCCAGCCGCAGTCAGAAGGCGCGATCGCGGCCGAGATCGTTGCCATGGCCTGGATCGGCGGCCTCTCGCTCGTCCTGCTCGCCCTGCGTGGTGAGGACCATGTCACCGCCGTTCGATCGCTGCGGGCGCGTCTGGCCTTCGGCGGCCTCGGGGCCGGCCTGGCCGTGCTGGTCGCGATCCAGATGGTCGCGACGCTCGTCGGGTACGGGGTCATGGGGCCCGTAGTGACCGCCCAGCTGGAGGGTCGGACGCAGGCTTCGACCGTATCCGTCGATTCTGTCGCCCGTTCGTATCGTGTCTACCGGCCGGCCTCCGTCGCCTCGAGACCCGGCCTCGTGATCGTCCTGTCCGGCGTCTATGGCAGCGGCTTCCAGGCCGAGGTGACCACCGGATTCGACGCCCAGGCCGATCGGCTCGGCTGGCTGGCCGCCTACCCCGACAGCGTCCTGGATGGCTGGGACGCGTTCGGCAGCACGTCGGATTGGGGCCTCCATCCGGGCGCGGACGACGTCAGGTTCATCGGCGCGCTGATCGACAAGATCGTGGCCGGCGACGGGGTGGATCCGGGGCGCGTCTACGTCACCGGCATGTCACGCGGCGGAATGATGACCCACCGGATCGGCTGCGAGTTGGCCTCGAAGGTTGCCGCCGTCGCTCCCGTGTCGGGGAACATGGCGACTGCAACCGGCAGCGCCGCCGATGTCCCGTGCAATCCCGTTCGGCCGGTCTCCGTGCTCGCGATCCATGGAAGCGCCGACGGCGTCATTCCGATAGCGGGCGGCCGCGTTGACATCCCGTTCTCGCCTCTTGTCGATGTCATGGCCAGGTGGCGGATCGCAAACGGTTGCGGGGATGCTTCTTCCGTGGCTACGGACGGCTCGTCAACGACCACCAGCTGGCAGTGCCCCGACGGCACCACGGTGGCGATGCGGGTAGTCCAGGGAGGCTGGCACGTCTGGCCCGGAACGCCGACCGGTGTGGGTGGGCCGGACGCGTTCGACGGCTCCAGGGTAGTCGCCGATTTCTTCGTGGCCCATGCAAGGGCGTCCGGGTAGCAAGGCCGATCGTGGGAACGACACATGAGGTGCGAACGTGCTCGAGATAGCCGTAGTGGTAATGGCGTGCCTGTGCTGGCGCAACGGTAGGACCGTGCGGAAGGCGGGGCACAGCCAGCGCAGCTACTGGCTGATCACGCTCGGCTTGCTGTTCGTCGGCTATGTCGCAGGAGAGATCATCGGGTCCATCTTGCTAGGCTGGCCCCACGCACCTGTATGGGTGACCTATGTGTGCGGGTGGGGCGGCATAATTCTCGGCGGCGCCGCTTCGTACCAAATCGCCAACAGGGCCGCTCGGACTCCCGTGCCCGGATCCGGTGCGCCCTGGGATCCCACGCATTGGTCCCCTGAAGGCGACCTCGACGTCACGGACGCTCCGGATTCGGGATCCGTCGTAGCAGTCATCCCGGGGCGCCGGCTCATCCTGGTCGATGAGTGGGCAGGCGACCGGGCGCATGTCGTCATGGCCGATGGCCGGCAAGGTTGGGTCGACGGAGAGGGGCTGATTGCTTTCCGTTCTGAGCGTGGCGACGTCTGGGAGTCGCCGGCGGAGGCTGGTGGGTCCGAGACGGACGACTAGCTCGACCGGAAGATACCGATCCGGCCGAGGCGCTCGTAGCTAGCGCACCGGGAGCTCGGCCGAGGCTGGTGCGCACTCCGCCGCCCGAGTCCACGCCTTCTGGCACCATCCGCACATGAGCCACAGCAACCCGCCGAGCGAGTCTTCGACCGCCCGCCCTCCGGTCGCCCTGCCCGACCTGCCAGAACCGCAAGCCATCCTCTTCGACCTGGACGGAACGCTGGTGGACACCGTGGCGCTCCGAGTGGCGGCCTGGGTGGAGGCGTTTGGGCGGTTCGATATCCCGGTCGATCGCGAGCTCCTGCCCGCCTACATGGGATCGGATGGCCGCTGGCTGGCCAGAGAGTTGGCGCGGGCCGCCGGCCGCGAGATCGACTGGGCCACTAGCGACGAGATCGACCGTCTCAGCGGCTCGCTCTTCGACAAGCTGAACAAGGCGCCGCAACCGCTGCCGGGCGCCACCGAGCTGCTCACGGCTCTCGAGGGGGAAGGCCGGACCTTCTGCATCGCCACGGCGAGCCAACCCGGCCAGGTGGAGGCCAACGTCAAGGCTCTTCGACTGCCCGCCCCGCCCCGGATCGTTGATGCCAGCCACGTGGAGAACGCCAAACCCGAACCGGACCTGCTTCTTGCCGCCGCTGCCCAACTGGGCGTTGCGCCAGAGGGCTGCTGGTACGTGGGCGACTCGTCGTGGGACATGATGGCGAGCGTCCGTGCCGGAACGGTAGCGGTGGGAGTGACCACGGGCGCCACCTCCGCCGAGACGCTGCTGGCGGCCGGCGCCGCGGTCGCCGTGCAGGGTCTGCCGGTGCTGGCGGCGGAGCTCCAGAGGCGTGGCCTGTTGCGCTAGCCCGGAGGTCGCATCGCCCTCGGGCCGACGCGGAGGGTCCAACGCGGGCGGGCGTATCGTGCCGATATGCATTCGACCGAACCGACCTCGACGGCTTCAGGCACTTCGGCGCAGGACCAGCGGGTCGAAAGGATGCGGCTGGCCGACTGGCGGCGCCGTATCTCGGAGCTTTATGCCGAGGTGCGGGCGGTGGCGGCGACCGATCCCCCGGCGGCCTGGGATCACTGGCGCCTGATCCGGGAGCGGCTGTACCGGGAGCACCCGTCGTCTCCGGTCCCGCCCGATAGGCGAGCCGCCTTCGTTGCCGGGCATTTCGCCTACGACCCGAGTCTTCGTTTCGAGGTGCCGGTGCGGCCCGACGGGACGACGGAGCCTGCCGGTCGGGCAGGGGAGAGCCTCGCCGGTTCGGGCTCCGCTTCGGGCTCCGCTTCGGGCTCCGACTTGGCCGCCCGCCTGGGCGCCGGTTTGGGCGCCGGGTTAGCGCTGCCGATCAGCGTCGGACAGCCGATCGCGTTCGAACGGGTCGGCTGGCTGGATATCCCGTTCGAGTCGGGCGTGCGAAGACTCGCCCTATTCTGGCTGCCCGAGTACTCGGGAGGGTTCTTCCTGCCGTTTCGAGATGCGACCAATGGTGCCGCGACCTACGGCGGGGGCCGCTACCTGATCGACAGCGCCAAGGGGGCCGACCTCGGCGGCGACCCGGCTCGGGGCACCGTGATCCTCGACTTCAACTTCGCGTACCACCCCTCATGCGCCTTCGACCCTCGCTGGTCGTGCCCGCTCTCGCCGCCCGAGAACCGACTCGCCATGGAGGTCCGCGCCGGGGAGCTTCTCCGCTGACGGCCTTGGCCACCGGATCGGCGACGGGCTGGGCCGCCGAGTCAGTCGACGGGTTGAGCCGTCTCCTCGCCGGGCTTGCCCGCGGGCGCTACCCGCTGCAGATCCACGCCTCGGACTCGCCGCGTCTTGCCGGCTTCTGTGCGGACCATGGCGGCGGGGATCAGCCCGCCGACGATCGAGTCCACGACTGCCAGCTCGCCGGCATAGAGTCCGCCCCCGCCGATGCGCACCCGATCGCCGACTGAGATGTCGTCGCGTCCGGTGAGCGCCGCCAGGTTGATCTCCGCGACCGTCGAGCGGACGTATCCCGGGTCGCCGGGCAGCCCAACCGTTCGGACTTGCCGCGTTGCCGTCCGGGCTACCGGGTAGTTGATCTTGCGCTTTCGCACGGCAGACAGCCCTCCTTAGCGGCCCGAAGCCGCAAATGCGGGCCGAGCCTGACCGGATCGTCCGCGACCTGAGAACGTGCGAGCCCCGGAACGCCCGTCATAGCGTCGAGCCGGGGCCGGCTCGCGATCTGGATCGGGCAGGAACTCCTCGACGACTGCGTAGGGGATGGCCTTTCGCAAGAGGCGCTGGACCCCGCGCAACTCCTCGACCTCGTCGGGAGAGACGAGCGAGATGGCCGTTCCGCTCGCACCGGCCCGGCCGGTCCGGCCGATGCGGTGGATGTAGTCCTGCGGATCGTTCGGCAACTCGAAGTTGACGACGTACGGCAGGTCCTCGATGTCCAGCCCGCGCGATGCCACGTCCGTGGCGACGAGAACCTTGACGAAGCGACCCTTGAAGGCCGCCAGGGCCCGCGTCCGCTCCGGCTGGCTTCGGTCGCCGTGGATGGCCGAGGTGCTCACGCCTCTGCGATCGAGGTATGAGGCCAATCTGCTGGCGCCGAGCTTGCTTCGGGTGAAGACGAGGACCTGCTCCATCTGATCGCGCTTGATCAGGTGCAGGAGCAGGTCGGCCTTGCGCTCGGTATCGACCGGGTACAGGACCTGGGTCAGGTTGTCGGCGATGCTGTTGCGGGCGGCGACTTCGACCGTTTCGGGGTTGGTTAGGAACTCGCCCGCCATCTGCCGGATGTCGTCCGAGAAGGTGGCCGAGAAGAGAAGCGTCTGGCGCTTCGCAGGGATGCTCGCGACGATCTTGCGGACGTCGGGGATGAAGCCCATGTCGAGCATTCGGTCGGCCTCGTCCAGGACGAGGATCTCGACCGCGGTGAGGTTGACGCTGCGCTGACCGATGTGGTCGAGCAGGCGGCCCGGCGTCGCGACCAAGATCTCCACGCCGTTCCAGAGCATCTTGATCTCGGGATCGATGCGGGTGCCGCCGTACACGACGGCCGATCGCAGCGGAACGCCCCGACCGTATGTCTTGACCGCCTCGGAGATCTGGACCGCAAGCTCGCGGGTTGGGGTCAGGATGAGGACCCGGACCGGGTGCCGCGCCGGCGAGAACCCGGCGTTGCCGTGGTGGCGGAGATTCTCCAGGATCGGCAGCACGAAGGCGGCCGTCTTGCCGGTGCCGGTCTGGGCGGCGGCGAGGACGTCGCGGCCGGCCATGATGAGGGGAATGGCCGCGCTCTGGACGGGCGTCGGCTCGGTGTAGCCCTCGCGCGCCACTGTGGCGAGGAGGTCGGCCGAAAGGCCGAGGTTTTCGAATGTCAAACGAGTTCTCCTGAGTGCGTCATGCGACGCGGGGTCTGGGCGTGCCGGGCGAGATGGATACAGTCCCGCAGGGGCGACGCCGTCGAGATCTGATAGTTGTTGCTGGCCGCGACGAGTCGCGCGGCGGGGCGGTCAGGCAACGACGGCCGCCAACTTGCGATCGCGCGGGTAAGGCCGTTCGGCGGCCGCGCGAGCGGCCCGATCGAATACGTGCCGGTACTTGCGGCCCACTTCCCACCACACCATGCCCCGGCTGTGCTCGTACGCGAGCCGCCCCATCGAGGCCCGCAATTCGGAGTCGAGCAGCAGCTCCGTTATCGCCGTGGCGAGAGCGCTCGACGAAGTCGGAGAAACGAGCCTGCCGCGTCCCTCGGCGAGCAACTCGGACGCGAGTGCGGAGGGAGTCGAAACGATGGCCTTGCCGGCGCCCATGGCGTAGGCGAGGGTGCCCGACACCGTCCGGTCGAGGTCCGGTGACGGCGACACGAAGACGTCCGCGGCCTCGAGCCAGGTGCAGAGCTCTACCCGGCCGACGAACCGATCGACGAACTTGACCTGCTCGGTCATGCCCAGGGCCGCAGCCTGGGCTTCGAGGGCGGCTCGATAGGCCTCGCCGGCGCTGCCGACGGTGGTGGCCGGACTGGTGGAGCCCAGGATGACGTATCGCGCCGTGGGCACGGCGGCGACGATCGCGGGCATGGCTTCGATCACGGACTCGAGGCCCTTACCGGGCGCGAGGAGGCCGAAGCTCAGGATGACCGCTTTGCCCTGAAGGCCGAGGCGCGGCTTGATCGTGTCCGGAGCGATCAGCGGTAGATCGGCCACGCCATGGGGGACGATGTCGATCCGATTGGCGTCCACGCCGTATTCGCCGGTCAGCAGATCGGCGGCGGCTTGTGACATGACCACCGATGCCTCGGCGGCGTTCACAAGTTCGATGAGGATCGCCCGCTGCGCCGGTGTGGGGTGGGCAAGGACGCTATGGAGCGTGACCGCCATCGGGACTCGCAGAGCCCGGATGAAGTCCAGGACGTAGGAGCCGTCGTCGCCGCCCCAGATACCTGGTTCGAACTGAACCGAGACGACGTCCACGCCGCAGTCGTTGAGGGCGTGGGCCACGTACGCATAGTCGCTCTGGATGTCGCGCCGGATGCGGTGACGGACTTCGGCCGGATAAGGGCCGGGCTCGCTCGAAGGGTGAAGGGCGACGATCTCGCGCTCACCGACCGTCGTGGCCAGATCGTACGTGAACGTCGCGATGCCGCATCGGCGTGGCGCATAGGTGGAAACGAAGGCTGTCCTCGAGATGAGGTAGCTCCTGTCAGGTGGAACCGCCAACGTGGCGGGGCGCTCCGCGGCCCGAGACGGCTACCGTCCGGGCCGCGAATGCCGGAAGGCGGACTAGGCCGCGCTAACCTGTACGGCGCGCGGGCCCTTGGGGCTGGTCTCGATTTCGAACGAGACACGCTCGCCGCCGATAAGGCGATCGAAGTCGAGAGGGGCTACGAGGCCGCCGCGGTGGAAGAAGTATTCCTTACCGTCCTCGGCTGCAATGAAGCCGAAACCGCGGTCGCCAACGACCTTCTTGATTGTACCGGTGGTCATAAGTGACCCTTTCCTCTTCCCGAACCAGACGGCAGACGCACGGTCTGTTCGAGAAGGAAGGTCGACCACGCGGAGCGTCACCACAAGAGGTGGCGACGCACCCACATTACTCGCTTTTGGCCGATAACACAAATGCTGAGTCCCTTCGTATATGGCTCCGCGCGCACGAAGGTCACGGCGTTCGCGGGCGTCGCAACGAGCGCCGACCGACTTGACCGAATGGGGCAACGGCCCCATGGTGGTGTCAGCCTCAGGCGCCAGCACTGGTTCAGTCGCTCGTAGCGCTCGGCAGATTGGATGGCCCTCAGTGGCCCGCAGACCGTTCCGCACCGCCGACGCGCTCATCGTGGTGAGCTCCGAAGGCTACTTCGACGTCTTCCCACCCGTGAGCCGCCGGCCCAACGACAAGCCCGCCTATCGCGGGGTCGTCGCCGAGTTGGGGGCCACGCTCCGAGGTTACGACGACAAGCTGTCCGTCCGTCCCGATTCAGTCGCTCTCGACGCCGCCGTATCGGTCTGGTCGAGAAGCCACGGCGCAGCCGCGGTGCGCGGCGATCTCGGACTGGGACGCAACGGCAGCACGGTCTAGGCCGGTCCCGGGCGCCGTGTTGCGCCCTGGAGAAGGAGCCCTGATGTTGGTCAACCAGGTTCCCGGCGACGCGCCGGTCAACGTTCTACACGACCAGGGGATCCCGAACACGCTTTCCGGCATGAGGTTGGCGCCGATCGGAGTGGTGGCGTCGCGTCAGTTCGCTGTGGGGTCGCTTCTGCTGGTCATCCTGGTGCTCGCGATCGCCGCCGCGATCGTCATCGCGCGGGCGAGCTCATGACCCACCCTGCGCCCATGACCCACCCTGCGCGCAACGCGGATCGCGCCTGACCCACCCTGCGCGCAACGCGGATCGCACCTGAAAGGAGCGCCCCATGACCGACAACGCCGAACCCACCGCGCCGAAGCCCGAAGCCGACCGCAGCAAGTCCTCGTACCGTTCAACTCCCGTTGCCACCGTCGACAACCGCCTGACAGGCGGGTCCGGAGTCCAGCGCAGCCATCTCCGCGATCGCAAGGCATGGCTCAAGGGCCGTACTCGTGCAGGACAGTCCTGGGCGCAGCGCAAGACCGCCAGCGTCACCTACTGCCCGGCCAAGACGCGGTAGGGTTGGAGAGATTTCGATGACCAGTCGCGGCAAGGCGGCCGGAGCCTCGTCTCGCGCTTCCGGCGGTCGTCCGGCGCCACGGTCGCTCGAGCCCCAAGACGAGCGCCTGAACGACGAGATCAATGCGGTGTTGCGGGACGCCGCCGAGCAGCTGGAAGTTCGAACCCGGGCCGAGGCTGCGGAGGACACGGCTGCTGCCAGGCGGCAGTTCGATGCTGTGGTGGCGCTTGCTCGCGCCCGGCCAGGCAAGTCCCGCCGCTGAAATACCGCAACAACTGGCTCAGGGGCCGGGACATTCGCGCCGGAGCTTGGTGACATGGGCAGTCCACGCCACTATCCGCTCAGGTAGGGTCCGCTCGTCCGAGCGACGACCCGCAGCCCAGAGCGAGGATCCCATGACTTTGTCGCGTCCCATCTTTGTGCGGATTTCGTCCGCCCTCATCCTGAGTCTCGTCGTGGCTGCCTGCGGGGCCGCCGGGGCGACGACGCAGCCCGGAAACACGCCCGGTGCTCCGACCCCAGCCGCTCCCGCGGCAACGCCGGCCGCTGCCTCGGCAGCCCCGAGCCTGGCCGCGAGCCTTGCCGCGTCGACGGCACCGAGCGTTGCTGCCGGAGGCCTCCCCGATTGCTCCGGAGGCCAGATCGGGCGCAAAGCGTTCACCATGTCCGGGTTCCAGGCCCAGCACTACTGCGGCCCGGCGACCGCGTCGGTGACCGTGAACGGGGCGACCACTCAGATCTCGAGCGGCTGGTGCGAGACGAACGCCGCTGGCTTCTCGGTCGCCATCGGTACGCAGCTCTTCGGGAGTCCGAGTGCCTCGCAGGAGCCGGACCTGCTCATCGTCCTGGTCGACCCCACGACCGGGGCCGGACCGATCTCAGGCGTCGTCAATCATCACGGCTTCTTGATCACCGCCAGCCCGGTTGTGTTCGCAGCCAACAAGCTGAGCGGCACCTTCACGGGGCCGGCCCTTGTCGGAGGCGACGTCTCGGGCAGCTTCACCTGCAACTGAACGATTGAACGAAGAGCGGCCCCTTCTGCGGGCCGCTCTTCTCATTCGGGCCGGCTGGTTCGGCCGGTAGCCCTTCTCGTCTTCGCCAGACGCACGAGCCGGGCAGCAGGCGACGCCGGGTCAGTCGGCCTCGCTAGGTTCCCCCAGGCGTAGACGCGTCCATGCCGCGCCCAACAGGACCACTTGGAAGGCCAGTGAGAGCCATACCAGGGCTGCGAAGACGGCGGCGAACCCCCCGAAAACCGACAGCGCGCCCGGGAGGCGCGGCGCAAGGAAGACAAAGAGCTCGGTCATGGCGGTCAGGAGGAGCCCGGCCACCAGGGCCGGCAGGCGAAGAGCGCGCAAAGGCACGTGCGTGTTCGGCACCACGCGATAGAGCACACCGACTGCGGTCACGACCACCACCGCGGTGACGAATGGGAAGCCCAGAGCCGACAGCGCCCGGACGGCGTCTCCTTCGGGCCCCGTTGGGATTGCCGTTCCCACGACCGCCTGGATCGCCGAGATGCCGATCCCCGAGATGAGCCCGCCGACCAGCAGCAGGACCGAGGCGAGGCCGCGGAAGATCCGATCGAGCCCGCCCCGAGCGGGAGCGCGGGCAAAGATCCGGGCTATCGCCCTGTCCAGCGACCCGTAGAACTGGCTCGTGCCCCAGGCCATGCCCGCCAGGCCCACGATCGAGAACGCGCCCGCATGGGCGGCGGCATCCGCCAGGCCGTCTTTCGCGATCGGAGCCAGAGGGGCCAGCTGCCCCGTGAATCCGGCAACGAGACGCTGCCGGTCTGCGTCGGCCGGCACGAGGTAGCCCAGGACGCCGACGCCGAAGAGGAGCCCGGTCAGGCCGGCGAACAGGGCGCCATATGCCAGGCCCGCAGCGAGCAGGCCGCCGCCTGCATCGTCGTACACGCGAAGGATCGCCCGGAGACGGACTACCGGCGGCAGGGCGAGGACCGAGCCGATCAGCCGGCGAATCGGCGCCAGCCAGGCCGGGCGCTTGGGGGCGATCTCGTCTGTCATGGCGCGGACTCTGGCGGTTGTCGGCGGAGCGCGTCAAGACGGAACCTCGCCTGCGTCGAGCGAGGCTCGCGTCCAGCTTGGAGCGTTGGGCGCGCTCCGGGTGGGAGCGCTGGGTGCGCGAGTCCGCCCGATCGTCCCGCTGCGGCGGCTCAACGGATCAACCTGAGTGAGCGAGGCCGCCGCAGGTAGACTTGGCGCATGACCTGGTATCGGCTGAGGCAAGTTGAGGCGCCGTGGGGCGATCACGGTCGCATGCTCGTCTCCGGGATGTCGAGACGCGGCGACGACGGCGTGCTCGAGGTCGAGCGGGCCGGACCTTTCGTGCTGCCGATCGACCCTCTGTGGCTCGGCGACAGCCTCGTAGTCACGAACTCGTTTCGCCGGTCCATCGAGAGCTCCAGGCTCAAGGGAGCCCGCTTCCGAGAGGTCCGGAAGGTCAGGGTCGTCCTCGTCGACTGGAGTGGCTGGGACCGGAACGCCGAGCAACCCGACGAGCTGCCGCCGGAGGGCAAGCCCGAGAACTACATTCTCGGCCGCGAGCACGATCCGGCGCTGGCCGAGCAGATCGGGCCGCTGTGGGAGATCTACGCAGAGAAGGCGCCCGGCGAGACGCGCGCCGACTTCGCACAAGCGCCCGGCTTCCACCAGCTTTCCGGGTCAGGCGTCGTGGTGTCCGATCGCGCTCGAAAGTGGCTGGAGACCCATGCAGCCGAATGGATCCGAACGGAGCGCATCGACTCCAAGCCGGGCCTTCACCGGCGACTGCTCTCCCGGCTGCTCAGCTCCGATCCTGGCCGCCGCCACTGACGGGCGGTCCTCTGAGCCTCGGCCGGGGTAGGGACCGCAGGGGACCACTGTCTCACCTAGTCACCCCATGACTACTATCCGACGCCGGGCAGCCGAGACGGGCGGCAGCGCCGACCACTGTCTCACCTAGTCACCCCATGACTACTATCCGACGCCGGGCAGCCGAGACTGGCGGCGAGTGGGGGATTCAGGCGAGCCACGAGCGTGGCCGGGCGGGCTCCCGCGCCGAGAATCCCTGCTTGACCGTGCCGCGATCGGATAGCAGTCACCCGGTGACTAGGTGACACGCCCCGCCCTGCTTCGCGCGCTGTGCCCCGGGTCCGTGCCCGCGCGACAGAGCCCGGGATGGGCGCGGGTTTCACCTGGCGATAGCTAGGCTTCTGCCCGGGTCCGGTGCGGTCAGGCTGTGCCTACTCTGCATTCAGGTAGGTGTCCGCAGATCGACCCTCGAACTGTCGATTCCGACGTTTCGCGGTCGTCATTCCAGTGAAGGGCGGCTGCCGTCCACCATCGTCCGTTCGGAGGCGTCCAGTGCGCTACATGCTCCTCATCTACAGCGAAGAAGCCCAGCCAGACGCCGCGTCCGGCGATCCGCCGGAGATACCGCCCGCCTGGCTCGAATACACCGAGTGGCTGCTCAAGGAGGGATACCACTCCGCGGGTGAGCAGCTGGCGGGGTCTTCCTCGGCGACCACCGTCCGAGTCCGCGACGGCAACCGCCTCGTCACCGACGGCCCGTACACGGAGACCAAGGAAGTCCTCGGCGGCTACTACATCGTCGACTGCGACAACCTCGACGAAGCCCTGGAGGCCGCGGCACGCTGTCCGGGCGCTCTCTACGGATCGATCGAGGTTCGGCCGATCGTCGGGATGGCCATGCCCGGATGACCGAACCAGACCCGGCGCCTGAGCGGCCGGCGTCTCAGCCACGGGCCCAGCGGCCGATGCCCCAGCCACCGGCCCAGCGGCCGATGCCCCGGCAACCGGCCCAGCGGCCGGCGTCCCAACCCGGGCCGCCCAGGCCGAGCGCCGAGACCAACGAGGCCGTCGAGCGTGCCTATCGCGACGCCTACGGAAGCGTCCTGGCGACCCTGATCCGCTTCCTCGGCGGGGACTTCGATGCCGCGGAGGAAGCGCTCGCCGACGTCTTCGCGACCGCGCTCGAGACCTGGCCGCGTGACGGCATCCCGGCGTCGCCCGCCGCCTGGTTGACGACCGCCGCCCGCAACCGCGCCCTCGACGCGATCCGGCGCGACCGCCGGCAGGCCGACAAGCTCGCGGCGCTCCAGCAGGAACTGACGGTTACGGAGGTAGCCTCGATGCAGCTCGGAACCGAGGGCGGACTCGAGGACGACCGCCTGCGCCTCATTTTCACGTGCTGCCACCCCGCATTGCCACTCGACGCGAGAGTCGCGTTGACACTCCGAACGCTGGGCGGGCTGACCACGCCGGAGATCGCCCGGGCTTTCCTCGTCCCGGAGGCAACGCTTGCCCAACGTCTCGTTCGAGCCAAGCGCAAGATCCGCCAGGCGAGAATCCCTTACCGCGTGCCGCGGGCCGAGGAGTTGCCGGAGCGACTGGACAGCGTCCTCGCGACGCTCTACCTCGTCTTCAACGAGGGCTATCTGGCGAGCGCCGGCGCGACGGCCGTCAGGCACGAGCTGTGCACCGAAGCCATCCGGCTCGCCGCGATCGTGGCCGACCTTCTGCCCGATCGGCCCGAGACCCACGGGCTGCTGGCCCTGCTGTTGCTCCAGGACTCGCGGCGAGAGGCGCGTGTCGGTGCGGACGGCTCCATCGCGCTGCTCGAGGAACAGGACAGGAGCCGATGGGACCGCGCGGAGATCGCCCGTGGCCTGGCGGCGCTGGATCGCGGTTTCGCGGCGGCAGCGCGGCTGTCGCATGCGTCGGTAGGGCGGTACCTGCTCCAGGCCTCGATTGCCGCCGAGCATGCTCGTACCCTGGACGGCCGGTCGACCGACTGGCGAGCGATTGCGACGCTCTACGAGGCGCTCGCCCGGATCGACCCGTCGCCGATCGTGGAGCTGAACCGGGCCGTCGCCATAGCCCAGGCGGACGGCCCCGCCGCTGGTCTGGGCCTCCTGGACGGCCTCGCTGCCCGGGGCCAGCTGGACGGCTACCATCTCCTGCCGGCCGCGCGGGCGGACCTGCTCCGGCGCCTTGGGCGCCTCCCGGAAGCCGCCGCGGAGTACCAGCGCGCCCTTGCTCTCTCGGACAACGACGCGGAACGCCGCTTCCTGCAGCGACGCTTGGCGGAGACGCGGAGCTAAGCTCGACCCGATGCCAACTCAATCGCCTGCAAACCTGCGGGCATTCGTCCGGCGGAATACCCGACTCACGCCGGTGCCGGGCCTGCCCGGAGTGCGCCTCCAGCTCGCCGACGACGTGATGCTGGTCATGAAGCTGGCGGGCGCCGAACTGGGTCAGCCGGATCCGGCCCTGCCGTTCTGGGCCTTCGCCTGGGCCGGAGGACTCGCCGTCTCCCAATACCTGGTCGACCATCCCGAGGAAGTGGCAGGCCGGCGGGTGCTGGACGTCGCGTCCGGTTCGGGCCTGTGTGCCGTGGTCGCTATGAGGTTGGGCGCGGCGTCCGTGCACGCGGTCGATATCGACCCCTTCTCGCAGGCGGCGGTTGCCCTCAACGCTCGCGCCAACGGCGTTCGTGTCGGCTTCAGCAGGCAGGATCTCCTCGGCGCCCCTCCGCCACCGTGCGACGTCATCCTTGCGGGCGACGTCTGCTACGAGGAGATCATGGCCGGCCGAATGCTCGAATGGCTCCGGCTGGCCGCGCAAAGCGGCACGCGCGTGCTCCTCGGCGATCCGGGGAGGACCTACCTGCCGCGGGGCCTGGAGCGTCTGGCCGCCTACCGCGTCCGGACCAGCCGCGAGCTGGAGGACGCCGAGATCAAGGAGTCCGCCGTGTTCACGTTCGCCGGGTCGTAGGTCTCCGCTGCGCGCGCTTCGCGACCGTGGCTCCGAGCAGGTGGCCTCCCGCGATGAAGGGCAACAGGAAGACCGCGGCATACACGACCCAGACTGCGAACGGTGTCTCCGACCTGGGCCAGCTCGGGTCGATCGCGTAGTTGGCCTGGTAGGCGAGCGCCGCGCCGATCAGCGCCCCGGCCCACGAGGCAGTGGCGTCGCGGAAGCGACCCGAGACCCAACCAGCGGCCGCTCCGATGGCGGTCAGGATCAGGATGGCGATCGCGACACCTGCGGACCCGTCGAGACGAGGCCCGTCGCCTCGGTAGCTCCACCAGCTGTAGCCCGCGAGCGCGCAGGTCCCCAACCCGGCGATCGCCGCGCCGAGTCCGGCCCTCCACAGGCCGTTGGCTCGGAGGCCGTCCGCTAGAACCGTCGTCCCACCTCGCATGATCGAACGATTCCACGGCTGCGCGCCCACGTCAACGAAGTCGGTTCCCTCCGACCGTCCTATCGCTTGGAGTCCGCAGGAATCGGCTCGGGCCGGTAAGGCTTGACGACAGCAACGGTTCAACCGAGCCTTCCTGCGTGATCGACCGCCAGCTACCAGTCGAACTTGTGCAGGAGCTGACCTCCGGAATCAGCGCCGGCCTCGGCGAGGGCCTTGTGGGCCTCTATCTCTACGGCTCCTCTGTGTCAGGTGGATTCGCGGCGGAGGTCAGCGACATCGACCTTCTCGCGGTCACGTCACGCGACATCTCGGAGCTCGACTTCACAAACCTCGACCGGGTGCATCGAGCCTTCGTGGATCGCCACCCGGCATGGAACGACCGCCTCGAAATCGTCTATGTCGGGCGTGAGGCGCTCCGGCTGTTCCGTGGCGGCGGCTGCCTTGCCGTCATCAGCCCAGGCGAGCCCTTTCACGTCGGAAACGGGGTCGAGTTGTGGCTCCAGAACTGGTATCTCGTCCGCGAGACAGGCGTGACGCTCCACGGTCTGGCCCCCGACGCGGTCATCCCGGCGATCGGATGGAACGAGTTCATCGAGGCGATAGCCCGCTACGCCGCCGAGGTCCGGGGCCGGAGCCTGGAAGAAGCCAGTCCTGGCGCTCGGGCCTACGCCGTACTGACGATGTGCCGAGCGCTTTGCACGATCCTCACCCACCGGCCCTGTTCGAAGCGGGAAGGCGCGGCGTGGGTCCGCGAGCGAATGCCGGAATGGTCATGGCTCATCGACGCGGCCGTGGAGTGTTGGCTGTCGAGGGGAGCGGTCGGCTTCGCAGACGATGAGACACGCGCGGCAGCCGAGGAATTGATCCGACTGCTTGCGGATGAGGTCGCGACGTGCAGCTGAGACCAGGACTTGACTTGAGCCGGAGGTCACGCCTGGATCAGACCGATGCAGGCTCGAGACGGATTGCCATCCGCTCGAAATCGAACGTGACCGCGTAGGAGCGCAGGAATCCGTGAGAGATCAGGCCGCCGATACGGAAGCCGAAGGCCCACTCAAGCTGAGGCGGGAACGCCCCGGCGATTCCCTGCAGTCCCTGTAGCCGGGCGTCGTCGAGGGATAGCGATGCCACGTCGAAGGGCCATACCTTCATGGCGCCGCCGCCTCCGTGCCCCTCGACGATCGGACCAGATCCACGCGTGACGCCTGCTTCCTTGAGCGTGGATGCCGGACAGGCGAACGCGCCTCCGGCGAGCCCACTGTCGACGAAGAACGTGGTTGGCGAGCCATCATTCAGCCTCCCCACGGCTAGCATGAAGTGGTCGTCGGCCAGCAGGAAGGGGACGTCGATCGCTGCGTCCACCGGCTTGCTCAGCGGCGCCTTTCGGCGTAGCACGAGCGCTTCTCCCGGGTAGTCGATCGTGGCGAGGAAGCGATACAGCAGGCACGTTCCGATACAGCCCGCGAGACCGGGCGCCTCCAGCATCGGACCCATCGGCGCGAGGTCGAGCACGTTCACGGGCAGGTTGCGCACCGTCGTGTCGCCGATCGTTAGCGAGTCGACCGCCCCATGGCCGAGCCCGGCCGCTTTGCCGCCGCCGAAGAAGGCGGTCTGGCTGCCGAAGAGCGGAACGCCGGACGCCCTGGCGAAACTCGCGTCCAGGATGACTTCCGCGCCGCCTGTATCCAGGAAGAACGGGACTTCCGCGCCGCCGTTGAGGCGGACCATGACGATGGGTAGGGGATCGGTTCGAACGAACGGCGCGCGGGTGGAATCCGGGCCCTCGATGACATACGGTCGGCGACCGGCGAAGGAGTCTAGTTTGGCGGCGATCGGGTCGTTGCCGGCCGCGCGCTGGTGTGTCGCCGCCGTCGCGAAGTCGTCGCGCCGGTAGCTCACCTCGGCCAGCAACTCGCTGGCCTGGTGGCACTTTCGGTCGCGTGCCACGGCCTGGGACAGCAGCTGTTCCGCTCGCGGGAGGTCGTTCCCCATGAGGGCGAGATGGCCCAAGGCCAGCAAGGGTCGGGGGTCGCGAGGCCTGGAAGCGGCTTCGCCGGCGAACGCGGCCTCAGCCTCTGTGAATCGATTCGCTCGCAGGTACTCCTCGCCGGCAGAACGGGAGTGGTGAAACGGGATGTGGAGCGCACTCATGGGTCAGCGCTCCTCCGGCTCGGTCGACGCCAGCTCGCCGGTGGGCTCGTGCGGGCTGGCCACGTCTCCGGCTGCCGCGAGGATCACCAGGAGTGGAACGATTCGGCTGGTGGAGATCCGGTAGAGGCTTCGGCCCGTCTGGTCGACGACCCCGACGGCGAGCAGATCCTTGAGGTGGTGGTAGAGCTGGCCCGCCGATTCCGAGCCGATGACAGCCTGCAACTCCCGGCTGGTTCGCGCGCCGACTAGAAGGGCGCGAACGAGAGCCAACCGGGTTGGGTGGCCCAAGGCCGCCATCAGCCGCGCCAGCCCGACCGGCTCGAGATCCCAAATGTCCGGAAGACCGTGCTCCCCAGCCCACAGCACCTCGCCTTCGCCCAGTGTGGCCGAGCCGGCGTATGCGACCGCGCCCCTGAGGCTGCCGCGCACGTACCGAGGCCCGTCGCGATGGCGCAGCTCATCCAGCTGACGCAGATCGGCCAGAGGGGATGGTGGGGCCTGATTCCCGGCCAGCGTGACTACTTCCAGAGCCCCCACGCGGCGCTCAAGGTCTTCCAGACGGGAAACCGCGTCGACATCCATCTCTCGACCTCCATAAGTCTAGAAGTCGAGAATATCAGACTATGGCGCAGGGTGCAAGCAGGAATCGGTTCGGGCGGAGTCACGCAGCGCGCGTTCGTCCGCCCGAGCCAGAGCCGTGTGACTACATGAGGCCGACGACGTGGCCCTCCGGGTCCGCGAAGAGCGCGATCGTCGTTTCGGGGGCGACCTGGGTCAGCGGCATGATCACCTTGCCGCCCAGCTGCTCGACGCGCTTCAGGGTTCCCGCCGGATCGTCGGAGTGCACGTAGAAGGTCACATGCCCGGCGCCGCCGTCCTGGCTCTTGCCGATGCCGGCGGTCAGCCCGCTGGCCTCGCGGTACATCCCGTAGCCGTCGGGGTTGTTGGTGTCGAGCCCCCAGCCGAACGCGTCTGCGTAGAACTTCTGGAGCTTGGCGCCATCGCGGCCTACCACCTCGACGTGGATCACATGAGTTGCCATCTGTCGTTCTCCTCGCTTGGACTTGAGTCTCGAACGACCTGTTGCTGGGTCGTCCTGCTCAACCGACGTGCCGGACCCACGCGGATCGACAAGCGGGGCCTCCGAAGTCGCTCTGGGCCGCGACTGGCCCGCCTGCCGCGACGAGGATCGGTCACCGCTGAGCCCGCGGCTGTCTGCGAGGCGACACCGCGACCGGCAGGCTGTGACGCATACTCCGTCTGTGGGGCGCCGGTTGTGGGAAGCCGGCCTCGCTGGCCGAGCGGAGGAAGGGTTCGGATGGCATCTGGGGAGCAGAGTGGGGAGGAGCTGGAACGACGCCTGGCCGAGTTGACGCGCCAGATCGCCCAGCTCGAAGGTCGGATCGCCGAACTGGAGGGGCGTGCGGCGGCCGCGCCGCAGCAAGGCCCTACATTCCAGCAGTGGCCCGCGCCTCAGCAAGGGCCCGGACCGCAACCTGGACCAGCGCCGCAGCCTCCCCGGCCGCCGTGGCCGACCACTCCGCTCGTGGATCCGTGGGGTCCAGCTGGGCCCTCGTCGCAACCTGGGACGGGTTGGGGTTCGGGGTGGGCACCCCAGCCACCGCCGCGTCCCCAGCAACCGCCCCAGCCACAGCCCGTACAACCGCCCGCCCCACGGCCCCAACAGCCGCCCCAACAACCGCCACAGCCGCAGCCACCCCAACCACCTCCGTATCCGCGCTATGCGTCGGGCTGGAACACAGCGCCCGGCGCGCCGAAGCAGGATCCGCGCTCCGCGCGGTGGACCCCTGCGGTCGGCGCTCCCGGTGCGGTCGGCGCTCCCGGTGCGGCCGGCGCGACCGCCGCCACGAGGCCACCCGTCAACGCCCCGCGGAGCTCAACGCTCTCGGGGGATCTCGGCATTTCGCTCGGATCGTTGCGCGACATGGAGTCGCAGCTGACGGGCCGGCTGCTGGCCTGGGTCGGTGGCGCCGCGGTGGTGCTCGGTGCGATCTTCTTCTTGAGCCTCGCCTTCAGCCGCGGCTGGATCGGCCCTGAAGCCCGCGTAGCCATGGGCCTCGCCGGCGGCGCTATCGCCATCGGCCTGGGCGCATGGATGTTCGGGCGACGCCAGGAGCAGCTCGGCCACGTCCTGATAGCCGTCGGCCTGGGCGTCGTGTCGCTGGCGTTGTTCGCCGGGACGCGGCTCTACGGGCTCTTCCCGCCCGAGGTGGCGCTCCTCGGCTCGTTCGTCACCGCGCTCGCAGTCGCGGCGATCGCCGTCCGGGTGAACTCGGAGGCGGTGGCGATCTACGGCCTCGTCGCGGTGGTTGCTGCTCCGCCGGTCCTTGGCGCGCCGGCGAATCTCACCACCGTGGCCTTCCTCGGAGTCACGCTGGTCGGGACCACAGCCATTGCCCTCGTCAGGTCGTGGCGCTGGCTGCCGCCGGTTGCCTTCACCATCACCGCTCCTCAGCTGGTCGCGTGGCTGATTGCCAAGCCCGACGCCGCCACTGCCGTTGCCGCCCTTGGCGCCTACTGGCTGCTCCACGCCGTCGCGGCCTCGGCCGACGAGCTCCGAGCCTCGCAGGAGCAGGCGGAGACCCGGGCCGAGTCGCTCTTCGTGGCCAACTCGACGATCGCTGTCTTCGGCGGCTTGTATGTGCTCTGGGGCGCTCTCGCCGCCTGGGAAGGCGCGTTCGTCACCGCCGCCGCGCTGGCCCATTTCGCCTTCGGCGCCTACTTCGTGTGGCGGCGCGGCGACAAGTACCCCTTCGGCATGCTCGTAAATGGGATCGGCATCGCGCTGGTAACGCTCGCCATCGAGCGTCAATTCGACGGCCCGGCCGTGGCGATTGGGTGGGCCGCGGAGGCCGCCGCCCTGGCCGCGATCTACGGATACCGCCGCCACCTCCCCGCCGGCGGTGCGGCCCTGATCGTTGCCGGCCTGTCTCTTCTCCACCTGGCGGCGTACGAGTACCCCGCGCTCCAATGGTCGTTCAAGGGATCGTCCGGTCCCGGGGCGTTCCCGTTCGCCGACCAGGCCGGACTCGCGCTCGTATGCCTGGTGCTCGCCGGCTTGCTCGCCGGATGGCTGTCGCGCAGTCGCCAGGTCCTCGAGGCGATTTCGATCGCGGGCCTCGTGGTCGTGGCCTTCACTCTGCCTTTCGAACTCTCCGGTAGCGCGCTGGTAGCAGGCTGGGCGGCCGAGGCCGTCGCGCTGGTGGCGATCGGTAGCTTCCGGCGCTACCCCTACGCCAGCGTCGTCGTGGTGCTGCTCTCTCTGCTTCCCGCTCTGCACCTGATCTGTTTCGAGTACCCCGGCCTCCTGTGGACGTTGAAGGGATCGTCCGGTCCCGGGCCGTTCCCGTTTGTCGACTCGGCCGGCCTTACGCTCGGCTGTCTCCTGGTCGCGGCGCTCGCCGGTGGCTGGTTTTCCAAGAGCCAGGACGTCCGCTACGGGCTCACCACCGCCGGCCTGCTGGCCGTGGCCTATTCGCCTGCCGTTCGAACTCTCGGGCCCGGCTCTGGTGGCCGGTTGGGCGGCCGAAGCCGTCGCGGTTGTGGCCATCGGCGGGCTGCGACGGTACGACCACGCCCGCGTCGCGATCGTGCTGCTCGCTGCGCTCCCCGTTCTGCATCTGGTCTCCTACGAATACCCGGCCGTGCAGTGGACGTTGAAGGGAGCCGTCGGTCCCGGGCCGTTCCCGTTCGTGGACTCGGCCGGCCTCGCGCTCGGCTGTCTCCTCGTGGCGGCGGTCGCCGGCGGCTGGTTGTCCAGAAGCCACGATGCCCGCTGCGGGCTTACCACCGCCGGCCTGCTGGCTGTGGCCTACTCGTTGCCTTTCGAGCTGTCGGGGATCGCGCTGGTCGCCGGGTGGGCCATCCTCGTGCCTGCCTCTGTGGCGGCGGAAGCCCTGCTCGATCGACTGCCCGGCGTGCCGGCCTCGCGTTCGGAGCTGCGCGGCAAGCCGGTCATCGAGATGAACGACGTTCACTGGCCGGACGCGCCACTCGTGGCGACGGCCGCGGCGGTATTCCTCGCGGTCGCCCACCTGCTGAGGTTCGACCTGCCGCTCGATGCGGCCTCCGCGGTCGTGCTGCCGGCGACGCCATTCGTCGACCTCATGACGGCCTCGGCGGCCGTCGGCATCGCCGCCTTCCTGGCCGCGGCCTTCATCACGGCCCGCCCCGATCTGCGCGCCGGCATGATCCTGCTGTCCGTGGCCCTGGCCGCGTACCTGATGGTCTTCGAGCTTGCCACTCCGTTTGCGGTTGTGGCGTGGTGCGCGCTGGCGGTTGCGCTCGGCGCTTGGTCCTTCACCGACGATTACGGCCGGTGGGCTCACGTGGCAGGGGCGGCAGCGCTCGTTGCGGCGGCCATCGCGGCCATCCTCTGGCAGGTCGTCCCGGTCGAGCGCCTGGCGGTGCATGAGACCGTCGCGTCGACGGGGACGTGGTTCGCGCTCCATTCGATCCTTGCCATCTCCGCCACGGCGGCGGCTCTCACGATCGGGGCGCGCTTCCTGCCTCTCGACAGGACCCTTCGAACGAGCATGGTCTTCCTCGCCGCAACCGGCATGGTCTACCTGGCTTCGGCCCTTCTGGTCGACTTCTTCCAGGGCCGGGTTGGCGGGACGACGGCCGTCGAGGAGCTCCAGAAGCAGGCCCAGGTTTCGGTCTCCATCCTGTGGGGCGTCATCGGGATGGCGGTCTTCCTGATCGGCGTCCTCGGCTGGCGGCAGATCGTCCGCGAGGCCGGCCTTGCGCTGCTCGCCCTGGCGACGGTCAAGGTCTTCCTCTTCGACCTGAGCTACCTGGACGTCGCATATCGCGTGATCTCGCTGATGGGCCTGGGACTTCTGCTGCTGGCGGGCGCTTACGCCTACCAGTCGCTGCGGCCGCGACGGCCCGATACCGGCGACGACGGCGCTCCGGCGGAGTAGGGCAGGTCGCGCGTGAGGTAAGCCGCGGATGAGGGGGCCGGTCTAGCCTTTCGCCGTGGCCGCAGACTGGCCGCTCACAACTCCAGCCGACGTTGCTGCTTTGCTGCTATGCTGCATTACGTGAAGACCCATTTCATCGCCGTGCAGTCGCGCGGAACCGTGGCCCTTCCGGCCGACCTCCGGCGGCGGCTGCATCTGGACGAGCCCGGCGCGCAGATAGAAATCGTCGAACAGGACGACGGCACCGTTGAGCTTCGGCCGGTTCTTCCGGTTCCCGCGGATCAGCGATGGTTCTGGACCGAGCGCTGGCAGGCAATGGAGCGCGAGGTCGATGAGCACGTTTCCGCCGGTCGCGTGACCATCGTCGAGGGACCCGACGGACTGTTCGGGCACCTCGACGCCTCACTCGATTCCTGATCCGGCGTGAAGTTCCAGGTCACGCCTGCCTTCGACGGCGACTGGGCACGCCTGACAGAGTCCGAACGAACTAGCTTCCGCGCCGTAGTCCGATCCCAATTCCACCCGGCCTGCGAGCGGCGTTTGGCAGATCCGTCGGCGCCCTGGCCGGCGAAGCTGCGCGTCAGGAAGGTGGAGAAGGCCCCAGGCATCTGGGAAATGACGTGGAGCTTCTCCGGTCCGGACGGACGCGCGACCTTCGAGTGGATCCAGATGGGCGGCGAACCCGGCATCCGCTGGCGCCGCATCGGCGGCCACGCCATCCTCCGCGAGCCGTAGGCAGGCCGGTCGGTCTCCTCTCTTCGGGACCGCCGGTACCATTGGCGCGCGGGCGCTGAGGGTCGAGGGCACCAGCAGGGGAAGGAAGAAAGTGGCAGTGAAGCGTCAAGTCGCGCTCCTCACGGTCTTCCTCCTTGCCGCGGCCTTGGTCGCGGCCGGCTGCTCTGAGGCAGAGGATGCCTCCGAGCACGTGAGCGTCAGTCGGGACGGCGGCTCGGTCGTCCTGACCAGTTCAGCCCAGGGGCGTTCCGACGTGAAGACCCAGTTCACGCCAGAGGGCATGCTGCCGGCGGTTCGATTTTCGTCGTTCGAACTGTCGGCGCAGGGCGTTTCCGACCTGTATGTGTACGGGCTTGCCCCGACTGGTGCCGCGAGCGTCGAGACCATTCCGGCGGGCACGGCCAAGATGCAGTCGGACGGCACGTTCCTGGCGGTAATTCCGAACCAGGCACAGGCGCCTCTGCCGAGCATCCACTGGCGCTTCCTGGCCGGCGACGGAACGCTGCTCGCGGAGGGCGATGGCCCGACCAACTAGGGCGCGGAGCGACAAGCCGTCAGCGCCGGAGCGGCACCCCGTTCAGCGATCTCTCGCCTAGACCGCCTGCACCCAACGAGTGAACTCTCGCTCCGTCCGCGGGCCGACCGGGACGACGACTCCTCGCTTGAAGGTGCTGCTGCCGAAGACGTGGACGTACCCGCCGAAATCCGATGGCAGGTAGAAGTCGCCGTACTTCAGCATGGCCACTCGCGCCCTGCCAAAGCGTCCGCAGAAGTAGCCGAACTCGTAGAGGACGTTCAGGTTCGGCACCTGAACGTCCTTTCCTCTGACGGTCGAGTCGGCTTCCGGCGTGAAGATCATCAGGGCGGCATCGACCTTCCGGCTGATCGCATCGAGGTCCTCGAGCAGGGTGCTCCCAGAGGAGAAGGCGTCCCACCAGGGTAGGAATCTGAGGGTGCGCCCCGAGAACTTCTGGATCACTGCTCGGGCCTGCGATTTGGCCGCCGAAGAGGATCCGATGAAGACCGTCGTTTGAGGCACGAACCCGCCCTCCGGCTACGCACTCGTCCAATCGTCAGCATGTTAGTTCCTCTCGACGGGCACACGCCGGGTGCGTTCGTAGTCGTCGGGTAGACCGATCGTCGGGCTTCCACGAGAACCGTGCGGGCTCGATCGGTGACACAAATCGTGCCTTTCTGTCGTTATCAGGGTGTGGACATCGCGCGAGAAGGGAGCTTGTTCTTGAGGGCGGCCGGACCTGCGACGGCAGCAAGGCTGGAAATCGACCGCGCCTTCGAGGACATGTACCTCGCCACCTGGCCCAGGCTGTGCCGGTACGCCTGGGTTCTCGTGCACCACCACGAAGACGCCGAAGACGTAGCCGCGGAAGCCGTTCGGCGCGCCTACGCCGCCTGGCGGGCAGGTCGAGCACCTTCCGGAGATCCAGTGCCGTGGCTGTTCCTGATCGCCCGCCGGATCGTGATCGACCGCAACAAACGCCGGATGCCGCATTGGCTGTCGCTGTCCGGCTCCGATGACCCCCGTTCCGGCGAGGTCCGGGGCGAGGTGCGGGGGCATCCGGTGGGGGGCGGCGATCCCCTGGCCGCCGACTCGCTCGGCCCGGTCGAGGCGGCCATGTGGTTCGACCAGCTGCGCGATTGCATGTCTTCGCGGCAGCACGAGGCGATCGTCCTGCGGTTCCTGTTCGATCTGGCCGACGACCAGATCGGTCGGATCATGGGTCTCTCTCCGGCTGGGGTCCGGACCAATGTGTCACGTGGCGTCGCTGCCCTGCGCAGGCGGCCGGAGGTGCTGGACCGATGATTGCGGATGATTTCGAGCTGGCCATTCGCGATCGAATGAAGGCGCGCGCGGCGGACTTCGACCGCAACCTCCGTCCCGCGCCGCAGCTCGAGACCGTGCTCGGCTCGGGGGCCGGCATGGCCCGGCGGCTGGGCCTGACTTCGTTTCGGTTCGGGTTGGGCTTGGTGGCGGCGATCGTTCTGGCGCTGGCGGTGATCTCCGGAATGCCAATGTTGCAGCGGCAACCGCAAGGCGTACCGCTGGCCACGGCCTCTCCGGTTCTGCCGTCATCCGCCGCGCCGTCGTGGTCACCCTCGCCTCCGCCGTCACGCGCCTCGCCCTCGCCGTCGCCTTCGCCGTCGCCCTCGCTCGCATACGTGCTGGAGCGGTCCGCGGCGGCCTGATCCGCAGGCTCGACTGGGGGGTGACGTTCCGCGTCGCTCCCCGAATCCATCAAGAGGGAGGCCAACGTGGATACGCCATGGCTTCGTTCGGCGCGCGCGGCGAGGGGACGCGGGCTCGTGGCCCTGGGCTCCATCGTCCTCATCAGCTCAACCCTCTTGCCGTGGTGGCGGGTCGGTGGCGAACCCGGAGAGCTGACGGCCCGAGGCGACATCGGCATCTCCGACGCCCGGAGCCTGCTGATCTTCCTGGCGGCGGTGGCCTGCCTGCTCCTGGCGACCGTCCGATGGGCGACCGATAGGCCGATCCCGATCGATCGTCGTGTCGTCTACCTCGGGCTCTTCGCCACCGCCACGGGCGCCTGGGCGCTCCGGGTCGCAGACCTGAGCGGGCAGGGACTCGTCGGCTGGCCGCCCGGCCGTGGATTCGGTCTCTGGCTCGCCGTGGCCGGCCTGGCAGTTCTGGCGGGCGGTGTCCTGTGGCTGTTCAGGGATGGCGAGCCGGAAGCGGCTGCGACCGAGGCGGACGAGGGGGACGCCTCAGTCGCTCTGGATTCGGAGCCGCGCGGCCGGCTCGACAGGCTCGACGCCTGGGTGGCTGTCGGATTGCTCGTGGTCGTGCTCGCGGTGCGCCTGTTCGGCCTGGGGCAGCCGACCCAGATGTACTTCGACGAGACGGACCACGCTCGGACGGCGACCGAGTTCCTGCAGGAGTGGCGCTACGGGGTGTCCCATGACATCTACGAGTGGACGCACCCGATGCTGGCCAAGTACGCCATGGCGGGCGGGATCGCCTTTGCCGCCGACGACAGGGTCACGGCGACGGCTTCGCTCGGCGTGACGGTCCAGGACGCCGTCGTGCAGGCGCGGACGGCGACAGCGGGCTCAGGCGACCGCGTCCTCATCGCCACCGGCTCGGAGGTTCGGGCCTACGACCTCTCGACCCGGAGGCTCGTCCACACGTACTCGATCCCGGGTGTGGCCGCCCTGTCGGACCCCACGCCCGAAGGGCTGATCTACGCAGGCACCACGGACGGGCTCGTGTACGCCATCGAGACGAGGTCGCTCGACCAGCTCCGCGCCGACCCGACTTCAAGCGTCGCTCCGGCCGTGCGGCTGGCTGCCGCCACGGGCATCTCGATCGCGCACGTCTTCGCCGGGGCGCCGCCATACGTCCTCGTCTCGGACGCGATCGGGAACGTGGTGTCGATAGACGCCTCGGGCGGCGCGGGTACGGTCGTGGCGCGCGCGGCCATCCCCGAAGCGACGGCCTTCGCCGGCTTCGGCCTGCCGCCCGGGCCCGACGGCGTTCCGGCCGTGGGCGTTCTGGCGGCCTATCGCGACGGCGTGGCTGCGCTCAGCCCAGGCTCACTCACGATCGAGAGCACGATCGCAACCGCCTCGCCGGCTACGTCTATGGCGCTCGACCCGGGCACCACCGATGGCCAGTATCGGCTCTACGTCGCCGCCGGCAGGTCGATATTGCTGCTGGACCTGAACCCGGACTCGACCCCGACTCTGTCGCTGGAGAGCGGCCAGCCCCTCGAGAAGATGCCCGGCGCCGTGACCGCGGTCGTCTTGGACGAGCCGACGCAGATGGTCCACGCGCTCGGGCGGACGGCGGATGGCTCCGGCGCCACCGTCTACGCGATCTCCGTGAACGGCAACGCCGTCTTCTCGGACGCACCGCTGCCGTTCGAGCCGGCGGCGATGGGCCTTGACAACGCCGTGACTCTTGCGCCTTCCAGTCAGGCTGGGGAGATGCCGCAGGCCGACCGCGAGGAGCTCCTCGTCTTTGGGGCTGACGGCTCGATGGCCTCGGTCGACGTCGGGCAGTTCGGGTTCTCCTGGCGCTTGCCCGGCGTGCTGGCCGGCGCGTTCATGGCCGTCTGCCTGTACCTGCTGGCTCGCCTCCTGTTCAAGCGGCGGAGTGTCGGGCTGCTTGTCGCGTTCTTCTCCGTCGTGGACGGAATGCTGTTCGCCCAGTCGCGCATCGCCACGAACGACACCTATGTTGGCGCGCTCCTCGTCCTCGCATACCTGATCTTTGCCGCGCTCTGGCTCCACGTCCCCAGGAGCCGGGCCGCCTTCTGGCTCGGAATGCCGCTGTTGGGGACCGTGCTCGGGCTGGCCCTCGCCACCAAATGGGTCGCCCTGTATGCGATCGGGGGCATCGTGCTGCTGATCCTGGTCAGATCGGCGCTGGGGCGGCTGGTGACGATCCTCGGTCTGGCGGTCGCCACCGGCATCCTGGGCTGGATGTCGCTGACCCAGACGCCGAACGTCCCCGATTTCCCGTTCGTCCTGTTGATGCTCGCGGTGACAGCCCTGGCGGCGGCCGCGAGCGCTTATCGGCCGGTGGCGTGGACCAGGGATGAGATGCGCTTTGCCGTGGTCGGTCCACCCGTCCTGGGTCTCGCCGGGCCCCTCTTGATTGCGGTTTTGCTGGTGCCGATCGGGCTGCCGGTCAGCCTCGGCCCATTGCTGGCAGTCGAGCTGGCGGCCGGAACGGCCGGCCTGGGAGTCGGCCTGCTTGCCGGAGCCGCCTTCTGGATCAGCGGCCGCTTCGGATTCGGGCCGCTCGCCGTGACTCGCCTTCCTGAACCCGCTGCCGGCGCCGGTCCTTCGCCCGCACCTGAGGGCTGGCTCAGGCCGGGCTGGGGCTTCGGCATCCCGGCCGCCTGGACCATGTTCTGCATCGGCATCCTGCCGCTGATCCTGTACGTGGCGCTGTACGTGCCGTGGGCCATGCCCTGGCAGCCGCAGGTGAACTCGGGGCCGGACGCGACGGGCCCGCTGCCGGCCATCGCCTGCTGGCACACCGACGCCACCGGGACCTGTGACAACGCCTGGCCGTCCGGACATACGGGCCAGACGCTGCCGGATCTAACCGTTCAGATGTACGACTACCACAATGGTCTGCGGGCCACGCATGCGGCCTCTTCGCCGTGGTGGGCCTGGCCGCTGGATCTGAAGCCGGTCTGGTTCGCCAGCGGCGCATCCGCGACCGGAGCCGTCTCCTCGATCCATGACGGCGGCAACGCAGTCCTGTGGTGGATGGCCGTCGTCGGCATCGCCTTCGCTGCATGGCAGGCGCTGAGGCGACGCAGCCTGGCCCTGGGCCTGGTGGCGGTGGCGTTCTTCTGGCAGTGGCTGCCCTGGTCACGCATCGACCGGGCGACGTTCCAGTACCACTTCTTCACGGCGCTGCCGTTCTTCCTGCTGGGACTGGCCTACTTCCTCGCCGAGCTCTGGCACGGGCCGTCCCGGCGTACGTGGCTGCTGGCCAGGGTGGCCGTTGCCGGCACGCTGCTACTCCCCGGGGCGCTGTGGCTGCTGAGGCCTCAGGTGTGCGGTCTGGCCGGGGTCGACGCGTCCCAATACTTTGGAGGCACTGTCTGCGGAACGGGGACGCCGGACCAGATCCCGCCCGTGGGCATCGTGACCGCCGCGCTCCTGCTCGCCGGAATCCTGGGTTCCTGGTTCGCCCTGAGGGCGCGCAACCCGCGCCGGCTGGTGCTGGCGATCTGCTCGATGGCCGCGCTCTTCTTCGCGCTCGACTACCCCGATCTTGCCGGTACATGGATCCCGAGCTCGGCCCAGGGCATCTACTCCGTGCTCTCCCCGACCTGGCTCTACGGGTTCCAATTCTCGACAAACCTCGAGGCGGCCGGCCCGGTCCAGCTTCTGGGGCTCGGATCGCTCGGCCTGGTCCTGGTGGCGCTGCTGGTTGCCGGTGCCGCGGCCTGGATGGCGCGAAAGCGCCGGCTGGTCCTGGAGCGGGAGGACTGACCGAAGGGCGACGATGTGCAGACGCCGCAACGCGCATTGGCCGCCCTCGCTGGCCCGTGAGAGAATCGGGGAGTGAAGGCCAAGCTGGTTTCGTTCGGGCATCTCGAGATCGACGGCGAGATGTACCGCAAGGACGTCGTGGTGGACGGCGGCAAGATCCGCAAGCGCGACAAGGGGCCGTCCAAGGAGCGCTACGCTAAGAAGTGGGGCCACACGCCGCTAACCGCGGCCGAGGAGATCCCGTGGGGTGGCAAGCGGCTGATCATCGGCACGGGCGCGCACGGCGACCTGCCGATCTGGCCAGACGTTCGCGAGGAAGCGGCCCGGCGTGGGATCGAGATCGAGGCGTTGCCGACCGAAGAAGCCTGCAAGCTCGTGAAGGACCTGGACGCGGGCGACGTCTACGCGATCTTCCACGTCACCTGCTGAGGGCAGGCGTTGCGGCAGAAGAAGTCGGCAAGGACGGGGGCGAGAACTTTCGCATCGACGTCGTGGCGCTGGCCCGGCAGCTCCAGATAGCGCGCGTTCGGAATCGTCGTCGCCCGCCCGCGGGGGGTCGTCCGCCGGTCGGAGGCTACCAGGCGCCCAAGCCCGGGTCCGCCCACGCAGGTCGCGCACGTTCCCTCGAGGACCCGTAGCTCCCACCTCGTCTCCGTCGGCACAACCCCGAACTCACCCCCCGGCTCGGAAGATGAGCCGGCGGGCGTTCTCGGCATAGATGAGACTGAGCACGTCGTGTGGAAGCCCCATCCCGGTGATGGCCCAGCGGCCCTGGCTGCCGGGCCCGCCGTCGGGATCGTAGGGGAAGTTTTCGTCGCGGGTCTCGAGAAAACGGAAGTTGACCGACCACGCGGCCGCATTCGGAGGCGAGTCCGTGCCGAACAGGATGCGGTCGGCCCAGCGGCACATGAACTCGCGGGCTGTGTAGGGCTGCCGGCCGAGCTCGGCGATCCTGGCCGCCAGATCGACGTTCCAGTTCGCGTACGCGGCCAGCATGTGCGAAACGCGATCGAGGTCTTCAGCGGCGCAGCCGACGTGCGCGCCGATGAAGGTGGTATTCGGATGGACGGCCACCACGGTCTCGAGACCGGCCATCAAGTCGTCGACGCCAGGGAAGCCGGCAGCTTCGGGATGGCCCGCCGGCTGTCTCGGCCAGAAGTGCCAGTCCGGATGCTCGTGGAGCTCTTCCCAGCGCTCGTTGGTTCGATCGAGCGGCCGGAAGAAGGCGATCGGGTCCGCGACGTGGATGGTGACCGGCAGACCCAGCTCACCGGCGGCGGACCACACGGGATCGAGTCGATGGTCGTCGACCGCCACCAGGCGGCCGTGGCTGTCGCGGGCTCGCAGCCCCAGTGTCTTCCACACCTTCAGGCCCCGCGCCCCGGCCGCGGCCGAAGTCGCAAGACGCCGCGCCTCTTCCTCCCCGAAGTCCTCACGTGAGGCCCACATCTCGTAGTCGAGCCCGGCGAAGACCGCGACCTTCGAGTCGAGCCGCTCCCAGCGGGCGATCTCCCGCTTGAGCGCCTCGCCCTGGCCGCCGTCCAGATCGACGATGGCCGCGATCCCCGAGGCATCCATGGCCGCCTCGAGCGATCCGGCGTCGCGAGCCGACCATCCCTCCGAGAAAGGAGTCGGGCCCAGGTGGTTGTGAGCGTCGACGGCCGGGAGCGCGGGTCGCGCCGGTGCGCCGGCCCAGCGAACCCGAAGCTGGGACGTCGGTCGGTAGTCGGGCAGCGGCAGGTCGTCGGGCCCGTGCGCCGGCGCGACCGTCATCGCGCCTCAGCCCTTGAGCCCGGAGAGGGTGATGCCGCGGACGAAGTACCTCTGGGCGACGAGGAACAGGATGATCATCGGCAGGAGGCTTACCAGAGCCCCGGCCATCATCACCGGCCAGTTGCCGATGTACTGGCCCTGGAAGAAGGCCAGCCCCACCGTGGTGGTGTAGCTCGGCAGATCGCGCAGGTAGATGAGCGGATCGAGCAGGTCGTTCCAGCTCCACATGAATTGGAAGATTGCCAGCGTCGCGAGTGCCGGCCGCGCGAGCGGCACGTAGATGTTGAGGAAGATGTGCCACGGGTTGGCGCCGTCGACCCGCGCCGCGTCGGCCAGGTCGGTGGGGATCGTCAGGAAGAACTGGCGGAGGAGGAACGTACCGAACGCCCCGCCGAAGAAGGCCCAGACCCACAAGGGCAGGTTCGTGCCGATCCAGTTGCCGCTGTCGCTGAACGGCCACGGCAGATACCGGTAGAGGACGAAGTTGGGGACCAGAGTCACCTGGAACGGGATGATCAGCGTCGCCAGTATCAGAGCGAACAAGATTCGCTTGCCTCGAAAATCGAGCACGGCGAAGGCGTAGGCGGCCATTGAGCAGGTGATCAGCTGGCCGACGGTGGCCATGCAGGCGATGAACAGAGAGTTCTGGAAGAACGTCCCGAAGGTGACCCCGGGCAGGGCGAACCACATGTTGGAGTAGTTCTCCCAGTGGAGTCCGGTTGGGAACGAGAACGGGGCGCTCGAGAAGACTTCCCTCCGCGTCTTGAGCGACGTCGAAACCATCCACAGGAACGGGATCATCATCGCCAGCCCGCCCATGACGAGGCCGGCATAGAGGGTCACCCGGCGTCCGATTCTCGCGAGGCGTCGCCTGGAGGAGTGCGCCGACCACGAGTCTCGGGGTGAGGGGGCCGGCACTGACGGGGCGCTCATAGCTGAAGCCTCACTGGTAGTGCACCCATCGATTCTGCGTTCGGAAGTAGATGAGGGTGAAGACGGCCACGATCAGGAAGAGGATCCACGCGGCTGCGCTGGCCACGCCCATGTGGAAGTTGCGGAAGCCGCTTTCGTAGATGAAGTAGACGAGCGTGATCGTCGGATCGCCGGGTTTGCCAGGGTTGGCCATGACGTACACCTGGTCGAAGACCTGGAAAGCTCCGATGAGGGCCAGGATGCCGGTGAAGAAGATCGATGGCGTCAGCAGCGGCAGCGTCACGAATCGGAACCGGGCCCAGCGTCCAGCGCCGTCGACGCTGACGGCGTCGTAATACTCCGTTGGGATCCCCTGCAGGCCGGCAAGGAAGATGATCACGTTTGCCGGTAGCCCTTGCCAGGTGCTCATGGCAATGATCGACGGCATCGCCAGAGTCGGGTCGGCGACCCAGCGCAGCGGCGAGATCCCGACTATGGACAGGGCGGTGTTGAAGAGACCCGTCGGGCTGTACATCCAGAGCCAGACGATCGCAATGGCCGTGGAGGACGTTACGAGGGGCAGGAAGTACATCGTCCGGATCCAGGCGATGCCGCGGATCCTCTGGTTGACGATCATGGCCAGGGCGAGCGCGAGGCCAAGCCCGAGGGGCACCGAAACGGCTGTGTAGAAGAACGTATTCCGCAGTGCCTTGAGGAACCGGTCGTCGCTCAACAGGTTCGTATAGTTCTCGAGGGCCACGAACTTGGGCGCCGTCAGCATGTCCCAGCTTGTGAGGCTGATGCCGAGCGTCGCCAGGATCGGCCCGGCGGAGAGGACCGCCAGGCCGATCAGCGTCGGCGCCAGGAACAGCAGCGCCCAGCGTTCTTCTCCCGCCCGCGGCCCGCGCCGCGGCCGGACCGACCCGGCCGCGGGAGTCCGCCCAGGGGGCGGCCGAGGAGTAGCTTCCTGACGGGCCGGCGATCCGGGCGACGTCAGGTCCGAGCTACTGGCCAAGGAGCGGGCCTAGTTTCGGCGCGACCTCATCTAGGGCCGCCTTGGCGGTGAGGCCCTTGTCGTTGAACACCTTCGAGTCGAGCTCGTTCTGAAGAGCCGTGTTGAACTCGTTGTAGCCGCGGAACGACGGCTTGAGATGCGCGTAGGTCAGGGCGTCGGCGAAGGTCGCGCCGCCGTCGAACGAGGTCGCGTAGACGTTGGTAAGGATCTGCTTGTTGACAGGCATCGAAGCCTTGAGGTTGGCCACGATCGTCTGCATTTGCGGGCCGGTGTAGCACTTCACGAACTCCCAGGCCGCGTCGGTGTACTTGGTCCCCTTGTAGACGACGACACCGCTGGGGTTGACCGACGTGGCGCGTCCGGCCGGCCCGGACGGCAGCGGAGCGACACCGAATTTGATGCCCGCGGCCACGTGGGTCGGGACGAGCCAGGAGCCGTTGGCCTCCATAGCCGCCTGGCCGTTCTCGAACAGGTCGCCGCTGCCTCCCGGGGTGGGCTGGGCCATGACCTTGTCCTTGTAGATGAGGTCCTGCAGGAACTGAATCCCGGCGGCCGCCTTGTCGGAGTCGACCAGAAGGGTCTTCTTGTCCGGCCCGACAATGTCGCCGCCCGCCTGCCAGACGAGCGAGGACCAGTAGTTCTCCATATCCGTCGTCTCGGTGTAGAAGCCCCACTGAGTGGTCCCGCCAGATGTCGTGGTCAGCTTCTTCGCCACCTCAACGAGCTTGTCCCAGTTCCACGTTCCGTCGGGGTAGGGGATGCCGGCCGCATCGAACATGGTCTTGTTGTAGTAGAGGGCGATCGTGCTCAGGTCTCGCGGCAGGCCGTAGAGGTGGCCGTCGGAAGCCGTGAAGTCCTTGACGCCGAGATCGGCCAGCTGGCCGGTGTCGAAGCCGTCACGGGCAATGAGCGGGGTCAGATCGAGCAGCTGGTCGCGGGTCTGATAGTCGGGGAAGAGGGGGCCGTCCATGACGAACACGTCGGGGGCATTGCCGCCCGCCAGGGCCGTCTGGAGCTTGTCCCAGTAGGTATCCCAGTCCGACACGGAGAGCTTGACCTTGATCTTGGGCTCCAGCGACTGGAAGGCGTCGACGATCTTCTGCTGGTTCGTGAGTTCGGTCGAATCGCCGAAGGTGGCGTAGCTGATCGTTGTTTCGGGGCCGCTGTAGCCGCCGCACGTCGCCGCGGGGTTGGCCGTCTGTGACGGGCCGGCCGGCGCCGACCCACTGGCGACGGCCGATGTCTGCGTGGGCGTTGCCGCCGGGGTCTGGGCCGGAGTGGCCGTCGACGCGGTCGAGCTGCACCCGGCGAGGAAGATGGTCGCGATGCTGGCCAGCGCCAGCGCTCGCGGCATGCGCGAGATTCGTAACATGCCCGGGTCCTCCTTCTTGGTCAGTCTGTCCAGTTGGGGGCCGCGCCGCCGAGCCAGGCTGGCAGCCACTCGGCCTCCGCGGCGATGAGCTCATCGGTCAGTCGCCAGGCCTCGTCCAGAGCGAGCCTGGCCTGGACCTGAGGATCGGTGAGCACGGCGTGATAGACGAGGTCGCGGCTCCTTTCGAGTGCGGCCGCGACGGTAAGCAGTTGGCAGTCGACTGCGGGGTGGGTGTAGGCCGCACACTGGATGGGCAGCGGACGCGTGCCCATCGGATGGACGCCCAGCCGGTCGACCATAGCCGGCACCTCGACACAGGCGTCGAGAGCCAGGTTGGGGATGAGCGGCCCGCTTCCGTCAGAGCCGGCTCCGGTCGCGCCGTTCATCACGTTGGCGACGATGCGGGCGGATCCGCCCGTGTCCATAGCGTGCACGATGACCGGCGCGTATTCGCCGCTCTGCTCGATCTCGAACGGCGCCCCCGTGTCGAGCAGACGCTTCGTCTCCTCGAACTCGGCCTGGTTGTGGGCCACCCGCGAGAGGTACTCCCCGATCGGGATGTGGAGGCTTTCCACCTTGCCCTTGGGTATGAACCAGGGGCTGTACTCCGCGTGGTGCTCGGAGGATTCCGTTGGGTAGAGGCCGAAGCGGCGAAACAGCTCAGCGCGCACCAGGTCGTCCTCCGGGACGCCACCCGACTCGACGAAGGATCGGAGAGCGGGATAGAGGTCCTTGCCGTTGTGTTCGAAGCGCAGGATCCAAGCCAGGTGGTTGACTCCGCCGGAGAAGGCTTCGACTTCGTCGAACGGAAGACCCAGGTAGCCGGCCAGGGTATGCACGGTCCAGTAGACCGAGTGGCAGAGGCCCACGACCGGGAGGCCGACGCCCTGGTCGACCGCCTTGACGAGGATCGCAAGCGGGTTGGCGTAATTGAGCAGCAAGGCGTCCGGGCAGACGTCCGCCATGTCCCTGGCGATGGCCAGAACGACCGGGATCGACCGCAGCCCGCGGAAGACGCCGCCGACGTTGATCGTGTCGTTGATCGTGTAGTGGAGCCCATAGCGAGCCGGAAGGTCGAAATCGATCTGCGTCGCGCGGCTGCCGCCTACCTGGATGATGTTGATAACGTAGTTGGCGCCCGCCAGGGCTTCCCGGCGGTTGAGGCTCGCTCTAACCGTAGGCGTGGCTCCCAGCGCGCTGGCCGTCCAGCCGGCCATTCGCACGGCCGTGGCCAGCCGGTCCTCGTCGATGTCGTGCAGGACGATCTCCGCGTCGCGCAGCTCCGGGAACGAGAAGAAGTCGCCCAGCAGGTTGCGGGTGAACTCGACGCTGCCTGCTCCCACCAGAACGATCCGAGGCATGGTCAATCCACCTCCGCGTGGCTTTCAATTCCAACGATGTGGCGCAGGCCCTGGCTGTGGTAGCGCTCCACCCAGTCCGGTCGGTCGGGGTTCTTGCCACGCAGTCTGGCGAGGACGAAGGCGAGCAAGGCTACGGGGGCGACTGCAACCAGCGGCGAGTAATCCTCGGCGGACGTGGCCGGTATTGGCAGATGCGCCGCTCCTTCAAGCGCAGGGCCGCCTCCGGGATCGATCCCCGGTCCGACCTCGACGATTCGCGCGCCCCAGCCGGCCGCGTGCCGGGCGACGTCGAGAGTGGCCTCGCGGCCGGGGCCGTTGGGTGCGAGCGCGATGACGACCGTGCCGAGTCCGACGATCGTCGCTCCGCCTGTGGCCATCTCCCAGGATTCGGCGCCCTCGGCATGGACGATGGCCATCTCTTTGAGCTTGAGCGCCGCCTCGAGGGCCGCGGCCGTCGCGTTGCCGCTGCCGATGACGAAGATGTGCTCGGCATCGATCAGCTCGTCCGCGAGCCGTTCCACGCGAGGCATTGCCGCCTCCACGGCCGCGTCGACGTCGCCGGCGGCGCCGCCCAGCGCATCCCTGACTGCGGCAGCTCGTTGCTCGCCGAGCAACTCGCCCAGCAGCAGCTGGGTGGCGGCGAGCGTAGCCACGAACGTCTTTGTCATGACCGGGACCAGGCTCGGTCCTCCGGCCGACACCACGGAATGGTCCGCGGAGTGGGCCAGCGTGCTGCCCGGGACGTGGATTATGCCGACGGTGGGCACGCGGCCCCGCAGCTCGTCGAAGACGACGACCACGTCGCGGAACTCGCCGGAGGCCGATATGCCTATCACCGCGTCGCCCGCGCCCAGGTCCGGTCGGTAGTGGCGGAACTCGCCCGCTCCCAGGGGGATGACCGTCGGGTCGCCGGCTGTGGCGATGCGTCGGTAGGCCGTCGCGGCCGCCAGCGCGGAGTGGTAGGACGTGCCGTTGCCTATGACGTAGACGCGCCGCGTGCCGGCCGCGCGCAAGGCCACGCCTGCCGACCGGGCGGCCGGGCCGCTCTCTGCAAGAGTGGCCCGGATGGCCGTGCCTTCGGCTGCGATCTCGACGGGAATGATGCCTTCGATCATTGGTTCAAGGCTCTCCAGTGCGACCTGACTAGCGGGCGACGATGACCCGGATGTTGTGGACCTTCAGCGAAACGACGTCGGCCGGATCAACGCAGGAGTCCGTGATTACGGTGTTGATCTCGCTTAGCCCGAACACGAACGCGGGCGCGACCTGCCAGAACTTGGACGAGTCGGCCAGCACGACGCAGTTCCGCGAGCTGTTGCGGAGCGCACGGTCCGTCAGGATCTCCGGCACCGAGTCGTTCATGAGGCCGCGCTGGGGGTCGATGGCGCCGACGCCCATGAACAGCGTGTCCGCCCGGAGCTCGCCCAAGGCCAGCTCGGCCAGGTGACCGAGCATCGAGTGCATCCGCGGCCGAACCACGCCGCCCAGGATGATCAGCTCGATGCCGTCACGATCGACCAGCACCGTGGCCACGTCCAGAGCGTTGGTGATGACGGTCAGACGCCTGTCGACCAGCCGGCGTGCCAGCTCCAGGGTCGTCGTACCGCTCGAGATGGCGATCGTCTGCCCGTCCTCGATCAGGTTCGCGGCCGCGACGGCGATGGCCCGCTTGGCCGCGTTCGTCGCGTCGCCGCTGCGCGTTGTGGTCGTAACGCCGGGAAGCGCCGCCCCGCCGTAGGTCCGGACGAGGGTCCCGTCAACGGCGAGGCTTGCGAGGTCGCGACGGATGGTGGACTCCGTCACACCGAGGTCTTTGGCCAGCGTGGGGACGCTGACCCGGCCGTCTTCTCGGAGACGCAGGACGAGGGATCGTCGGCGGTCGTTCTGCCGCATGCGCGCATGCTCCGACTCGAAATGCGCGCAGTCAAGCCGATTCCTGCGCGATTCGCGCAGAATATGTGTGATTGGCTTGATTCGCACGAGGTGAGGCGCGGCCTACTTGCTCGGAACACGCCGCGGAACTGGACGCCTGCGCATCACGAGTTTCGGGCGGGTTGGCCGGGGCTCGCCTCTTCCTTCTGACCTCAGCGGGATTCCGGCCGACGACCACAATGAGAGTGCGCCGCTCGCCGTGTCACGGCGCGCAGACGCCCAAGGAGAATCCTTTCGTGGTCACCGAAGAACAGAACGCCCTCGTTCGATGCGAGGTCGCCAACCAGGTCGCCTGGATCACCCTCGATAGCCCGCCCGTCAACGCCCTGAGTATCCATCTCATCGACGACCTGGCCGAGGCGCTCCACGCCGCCCAGCCGCCGGAGGTTCGAGCCGTCGTCATTCGGGCCGTGCCGGGCTCGACGGTCTTCTCGGCCGGCCACGACGTGCGCGAACTGCCGGTCAACGGCCGCGATCCGCTGACTTACAACGATCCGCTGCGGAAAGTCATTCGCCAGATCGAGGCGCACCCTTGCCCGGTGGTCGCGATGGTGGAGGGTTCGGTCTGGGGCGGCGCCTGCGAGGTCGTCTTCTCCTGCGACCTCGTCGTCTCCTCCAGCGAGTCGGCTTTCGCGCTCACGCCGTCGCGCCTGGGGGTCCCGTACAACATGAGCGGGATCCTGAACATCCTCAAGGTCGCCGACATGCATCTGGTCAAGGAGATGCTGTTCACGGCCCGGTCCGTCAGCGCGGCCCACCTCGGCCGCTCCGGAGTGATCAACTCAGTCGTTCCTCCGGGCGAGCTGGGGGACGCCGTCGCGTCGATGACCGCGTCGATAGTCGCCACTTCGCCGCTGGTGAACCGCATCCTCAAAGAGGAGTTGCGGGTCCTCTCGAATGCCCACCCGCTCACGCCAGAAGCCTACGAGCGCATCCAGGCCCTCCGCCGCGAGGCCTACGACTCGGACGACTACCAGGAAGGAATCCAGGCCTTCAAGGAGAAACGGCCTCCGGTCTTCCGCGGCAGCTGACTTCGACCTTCCCGGGGAACGAGACGAGGAATTCAATCCACGTCACCTGCTGAGGGCAGGCGTTGCGGCGACTCGCCGGCGTTGCCGTTCCGGGCGACTGATGGGGGAGATTCGTACCGGTACATATGCGCTTGACGCCGAGTAAAGTAGCTGCGCACCTTGTCCGAGCGGGTGGAGGCAGATAGGCGCGTTGGCGCGGGGGTATCCATGAACGCCGGCCGTGTGCGGCGATCCGCCGCTTTGGTCACATTCCTGGCCGTGGCTTGTTTCGCCGCCGGAGCGTGCGTCAAAGATGCCGGGAGCACCCCTGCGGGCGGCGGCAGCCAGGCGGTTCAGACACCGCCGGCGACGCCCACCGCAACCGCGACCCCAGAGGTGACGCAAGCCCCGACGGCCACGCCAACGCTTGTGCCCACGCCCGAACCCACCTCCACGCCCACGCCCGCGCCGACGGTCGTGCCTGCGCTCGCGCCGACGCCAACGCTTGTGCCCACGCCGACTCTCGTGCCTACGAAGCCTCCGGTCACTCCAGCGCCCGCACCGGTCGATCCGTATGCGGCCGCAAAAGCAGCCGGCGCCACGGCCGTCTGTGCCGATGGCTCGTTGTCGTACAGCAAGAACCGGTCCGGGACCTGCTCCGGCCACGGCGGCGTCCACTGGTGGACCGGCAACGTAGGCGCTGCCGGACCGGGCGCCCATTAGCTGATGGGCGAACTGGTCGTTACGAGGGAAGCGGAAGCGCAGACCAGGCGGCCGGCCTTCCGCGACGCATTCAACGACTGGTTCGTCACGCACGAGGTGGCGTGGGAGCTGTTCATGGCGGCTCTAGCGGTCGTGTACGTGGCGCTAGGGTTCATTGTCGACGAGGTGGATGGCGCGCGACCGGAGATCGGGGCGATCGAGCTCGGCCTGACCGGCATCTTCGTGGTCGAATTCGGAAGTCGAATCCTGGCGGCTCGAAGTCGGACGGCCTACCTGCGCGGCCACTGGATCGACGTCGTCGCCCTCGCGCCCCCAATCCGAGTCGCCCGGGTGTTTCGGCTCCTGCGGCTGCTTCGACTCGTTCGAGCCTTCGCCGGCATCTATCGGGCGGCGATGCACCTGCACGGCCTGGCTCGACACAAGGGCTTCGCCTGGCTGCTGATCGCCTGGCTCGGCGTCATGGCCGTCTGTTCGGCCTGGCTCTACATCGCCGAGCACGGCGCCAACAAGGCGATCGACAACCCGTTCGACGCGCTCTGGTGGGGGCGTCGTCACCCTGACCACCGTCGGCTACGGCGACGTCACCCCGGTCACCACCGAGGGCCGCATCGCCGCCATGGCCCTGATGCTCCTGGGCATCGGCCTCTTCGGCGCCATCACGGCCACGATCACGAGCTACCTGATGACCCACGAGATGCATGCCGTCGAATCAGACAGGCCTTCGGCGACCGAACGAACGACAGCGGTCGAAAGTACGTCCTCTGCCAGCGGCTCCCTCGTCTCCGAACTCGAACGGCTGGCGGCACTCCACCGGAACGGAGACTTGACGGCAGCCGAATTCGCGGCCGCGAAGCGCCGACTGCTTGCGGACCTGCCAGCCACCAATCGGCAAAGCCAACTTTCTGCAATGATCCCCGCAGGGCGCCAGCAGCAGGTGTGATTTGTTCCCGAGCGAGAGTCAGGCACCGCCAACACCAGAGGATCATCGCCGTGCCGCGGCGGTCCTCGAAACCCTTGGGAAGGCCAACAGTGAGGACGAGCAGGTCCTGGCCTATTTCTTGAGGTACGGCTATGTCCCGCTTTCGGAGGGTGCGTCGGATCCAGTGGCGGACGCTGCCGCGACCATCGACGCTGCGCCTTGGATTGGGCGTCAAGGCAGCTCGTCCCGGGGCAGCATCATCCGGCTCATCGATGATCGGTTGCTGGAAGTCGCGCCCATTGGTCCGTATGGATCGATGCCTACGGTGAAGTTGACCAAGAAAGCATCCGGAAGTCCGGCGATCGATGACTGGCTGAAGTCGGCAACTGAGGCGGCCCAGGCTGATCTGGCAGAGCGGAGAAGGTACGTCGCCGACCTTGACTTCCCCCGAGGCCAAACAGCTCGGTCTGAACAAACGGCAGCGCTCTCGTCTGTTCCACCAAAGGCGGTGGTAAAGCTGATGGCCTACCACGGGAGAACATGGTTCCTGCCCTCCGGAGGCGGGGCCAACTTCATTGCCGATTTCGTGGTGGACCATCCCGATGTGGAAGTCCAGATTCTGGTTGTCGGCGACAAGGCGGGCGAGGTTGTACGGGAGGGTGCGAGCCCGGAACAACACTCAGAGTCGATCCGGACGGGCATGGCAAGCCTCCGCGACTTCGCACGGACGCATCCAAACGTGCGGATTCGGCGGTACGGGCGACGTCCCGAAGGATCCCTTCTCCGATGTCAGATTGTCCAGGCCGAGTCGAAGACGATCCTGAGCTGCTTCGTGACGGTTTGGCGGTTTGGCATGGAGCGTGCCATATACGGGGAGGAACTCAGTCTGCTCCCCTCAACCAATCTCGCAATGCTGATGAATCGTGAGTTCGACCGGGTCTTCGAGCAGGCCACGCCCGTTTCGGAGTCGTTTCGTCGGTCGGTGACACACTACGCGAGGCTGTATGGCCGAGAGGCTATCTCCTTTGGCATTGGCCCGGTCAGCTTGTTGGTGGTCGCTGTCCTGTCGGGACAAGCTCTGTACTTGCTCGCCGCAGCCGGGATCGCCATCGCCGAGGCGTGGAACGAGCGACGGCGGCGACCCGACAGATGAGCTACGGTGGCTCGGTCCTTCTTGAGTTCCAGGTCCGCCCTCGGAGGCGATGCAGATGATTCGGGCGCTGCTCTTCGACATAGGCGGCACGCTCGTTGGAGATCCACGCAAGGCAGCCTGGTCTGAGCTCCGGCTGGGAGGACTTGGGGGCCGTCTGGACGGTCTTGCTTCGCGCGGGTTGATCGATGCTCTTGAACGAGCCGACGCAGAGCTTGACTCTCCGGAGTACTCGCACTTCCTTGGGGAGCCCGCGGTGGTGAAGAGGGCGCTCGAGTCGATCGCTGTCGAAGGTGAACCCGCCCTGGTCGAAGAGCTCGTCGTGGCGTACCGGCGGGCTGCCGTCCGAGTTCTCGCCGAGCATGAAGAACTGCGGCCACTCCACTCGACCGAACTCGCAGCTACCCTGTCGGATCTGCGTGTCAGCGGCGCCACCAAGCTCGGCATAATCTCGAATGAGCGCCGATGGGCTCCACAGATCTACTTGGCCCAGGTCCTAGGAATCGACCCGTCTGCCTTTGATGCCATCCTCACATCAGATGAGTGTGGGTTCGGTAAGCCTGACCCGCGCATTTTCCAGCTTGGCGCGGCCAGGTTGGGAGTAGCCTTGTCTGAGGCAGCTTATGTGGGCGACTCCATCGAGCGCGACGTGATACCGGCCTTGGCGCTTGGGATGACCGCCATTTGGTTCACAGGTCTCGTGGGCGACGCGTTCCCGAATCAGCCAGCCGGCAGCCGGAGCATCGGCGACATACGAGACCTGCCAGCGATCGTTCGAGAGGCCAACGCCACATCTCAGCCGCCTCCCTGAATGCGTTACGGAGTTGGCGGTGGCCAAGCGGCGCGTCATGGCTGGAACCAGGGTGGAGGGGGACTCACGAAGGTGACCCGGACTGGGCCCGGCTCAGAACCGCCCGCGCGGAATGGCCGGGACGCGATGCGTTGAGAGGGCCGAGTTCTACTTGCTCTTCTTCTTGGTCTTCTGGCTGAGGGCGCTCCCCGCCGCTGCCTTGGATGTCTTGCTGAACCGACCGTCGCGGAGCACCTTGGACGCCGCTGATGCAGCCTTCTTGCTCGTTCCCGCCATGACTCTCCCTCGTTTTGCATTGAGAAGCAACCTGAACCGGTGACTCGACCTCAGTCTAGCCTACGGTCCTTCGTGCCCACATCCTTCACTTCGGATAGCACTGCGGCAGTTGGGGCCCGGTGATGAGCTCGAGGACCGTCGACGTGTACATGTCGGTTGCGCACGGTTCCCGGCTCGAAATGTCCGCCGTAGGCACGTAGCGGAGGCTCCTCCCGTGATCGATGAGAAGCACCGTCCAGGCGCCGTCCGTGCGGACGACGTAGGCCACTTCGACCTTTCCGGCGGGCATGCCAACGCGTTCGGCTGGCATCCACGGGGGTGAGACCACGATCAAGAGCGGAAGAATGCCGAACACAAACGCCCATTCGGCCACCGAGACGAGTATGTTCGTCGGTCGAGTCGCCTCCGGCTCGGTTCCGGTGTTGGGCCCCTTCCGCTCGCGGAAGTGCCTGACGGTAGCGCAGGGCATCACAGCTGCGAGGAACAGAAACAGAAGCAGGAGTGGCACGGCCACCAGCAGAAGCACGGCCGTGACCACCGCCGCTCCTCGAAGGGCTGCTCGGACGCGTTGGTCAGATGGACTTACGTTGATCGCGACGCCCACGATGAGTGCGCCCGCGAATGCGGAGACCAGTGGCACAACATAGACTGCCACGTCGAGAACCACGGCAGGGCTGTCGGTGGTTCCAACGAGGGCGGCCGCGACACGGCTGTTGAACTGGGCAACTGCCAGGATCTTGAGGACGACGATACCGAACGCAGAAGCCGCAGCCAGCGCGGTCGCGTTCCGTCGCGCGAAGCGGCTAACGGGGTGCTTCCAGACGGAGGCGAGTTCGGCCCGAGCAGCGTCTCGCTCGCGGACGATCGCCGGCGCTTCGGCGGGTTCTGCGGCTGGCATCAGCCTACTCGACCTCGAAGTAGTCTTGGTCGATGCGCTTCGTCACGTAATGGTTCACTTCGGCGACTCCGACGCCGTGGTCGATCATCAGCTGAGCCAGTTCCTCGCCGTCGATCAGCACGATCTTCTTGCCGATGGTCTTGACGTAGCTTCGCGCGTCCGATGTAAACGTCGATGTCGTGATGAAGACGCCCTTCGAAGCGCGCTGGCCCTCGAGACTCCCAGCGAACATCTGGACGTCTGGACGGCCGACCGACTTCGTCCACCGCTTCGCCTGGACGTAGACGACATCGAGCCCGAGCTTGTCCTCGTTGATGATCCCGTCGATCCCCTCGTCGCCGCTCTGCCCGATCGCCTTGCCGGCCTCCTTGCGCGATCCGCCGTAGCCCATCTCGATCAGCAGGTCGACCACCAGCTTCTCGAAGAAGGCTGGGTCGACGCTGTGGACTGTCTCGAGCAGGTCGGCTGCGAGCTGTTTGTGCAGCACCTGGGAGGTCGATTCGAGGAGTTCGTCGGGCGTCGCCATCGCAGTTTCGACCGGCGGATGCCTGTCTATCTCCCCGGGAGCGGCGCTTCCGCTCCGGAAGACCGCCAGCTCCGGAAACTGAGCGAGGTACTTGAGATCGATCAATTTGCCGCTAGCGAGAGCCTGGCGCCCCCGATCGGCAATCCGGAACCTGCCCCTACCGGTCCTTTCCACGAGCCCCGTGGCGCGAAGGTACGTTATTGCCCAGCCGACCCGATTGTAGAAGGTGGGCTGCAGTCCGCTGGGCAGCCGCTCCTCCCGCTCTTCCTTGGTGAGGTGGAACCGCTCGGCCAGCGTCTGGACCGCCTCGCTGGCCTGGTGTTCCTGCTCATCAGACGCCAGTTGAAGGAGCGGCCCCATCACGGCCTGATAAGTCGGGATGGCCATAGCCCACCTCTGTGTAGCTCCTCAGCGCGGTCCGCACCTAGGATAGAGCCACGAGTCCAATCGAAGCCTCTTGAAGTCCTCTGTCGGGGCCTGGATCACGGCCTCCATGCGGCGATCGGCCGGGCTCTTCGATGCGCTGCGAGTTGACGGTCGGCAGCCGGAGCCTTGATCTCGCGCGATGCGTAGGTCACGGGGCTCACGCCGTGGCGGGCGTCCATACGGGCGGCAAGTCCTTGGTTCTGGGGAATAGTCCCCGGACCTGGTGATCCCCGGAGTAGGTCCCTGTCAGAAGCCGGGACGTCGAATTGGGGGCGTTGCTGTATAGGATGACCATAGTCGCCATATCTTTGAAGCCGAGAGGGTACCTGGAATGGACCGCCCGAGCCATCTCCACGAGGCGTGCTCTAGTCTGGTCGGGAAGGAAGTCGCAGTTGGGGAGCAAGGGGCGTTCGGAACGCGTGTGCACGATTCCGGCGAAATGGTTGAGGCCTTCGCGAGATAGCGCGGATATGGCTTCTTCGCAGATGACCGACGAGAGAACGAACTCAGTGAACGTGCCAGCGTAGAACTGCGCAGCTGCATCGCGATTTGTTAGCAGCTGGTTGCCGGACCCCACGAAGTCATCGACATAGACGACTGCATAGGGCTGGCTCGACCCAGCGCCGCTGGCCAACCTCTGTGTCGCGGCCTGCAACCCTGCGATGTCTTTGGAATCAAGCATCAGTACACCAGATCCCTCAAGATGCGAATGTCAAGCGAAAACA
>PLMA01000017.1 GCA_003141455.1 Chloroflexota bacterium
GGCCTGTCATCCCTGCCGTCATGCTGGACGAAGAGACGAAATACTACATCAACCCGACCGGCCGATTCGTCATCGGGGGGCCCGCCGCGGACACGGGTCTCACTGGTCGCAAGCTTATCGTCGATACCTACGGCGGCATGGCCCGCCACGGTGGTGGCGCCTTCTCGGGCAAAGACCCGACGAAGGTAGACCGCTCGGCAAGTTACGCCGCCCGTTGGGTAGCCAAGAACGTCGTGGCCGCCGGCCTGGCCGACCGCTTCGAGATCGAGATCGCCTACACCATCGGCGTGGCTCACCCGGTGTCGGTCTCGATCGAAACCTACGGCACGGAGAAGGTGCCGGACGAGAAGATCATGGCGGCCATCGACAAGCATTTCGACCTGCGCCCGTCGCGGATCATCGAAGCTCTCGACCTGCGCCGGCCGATCTACCAGCCGACAGCCGCCTACGGGCATTTCGGCCGGACCGATCACGACTTCCCATGGGAGCGGACGAACAAGGCGGCCGCCCTGGCCGACGAGTGCGGCCTGGCCCTGCCGGCAGCGGCCGGGCGCTGAGCCACCGTGTACGCCGTCGTTCTGGCCGGCGGAGGCGGGACGCGACTCTGGCCGCTGAGCCGTCCGGACTGCCCCAAGCCTTTCTTGCGGCTCCTCGGCGATGAGACGCTGATTCAACGAACCGTGGCACGGTTGGCGCCGCTCGTTGCGCCGGAGGACGTCTACGTCATTGCCGAGCGGGGCCACATGGGTCTCGTGGCGGAGCAGCTGCCCGCCGTCCCGGCGGCGAATCTGATCGCCGAGCCGATCGGTCGCAACACCGCCGCGGCCGTGGCCCTGGCCGCGGAGGCAGTGGCGCGACCCGAGGACGAGGTCATGCTCGTTCTGCCGGCGGATGCGTACGTGGCAGACGAAGCGGGTTTCCGCGCGGCGCTGGCGGCGGCCGAGACCGTGGCATCGGCCGGGACCGCCGGCCCGGCGGGATCCGTGGCAGTGGCCGGGGCCGCGGTCCGGGGCGGCCCGCTGGTCACGCTGGGCGTGACGCCGAATCGGCCCGAGACGGGCTACGGGTACGTCCTCGCGAAGCCGCCGGCCCGCCAGGTGGCGGGGCGCCCGGTCTTCGACGTGGAACGGTTCGTGGAGAAGCCCACGGCAGAGAACGCGGCGAAGCTCATCGCCACGGGCCTGGCCAGCTGGAACGCCGGCATCTTCGCTTGGACCAGGGCGTCGATCCGCGACCGCCTCGCCCGTTACGCCCCGGAGATCCTGGGGCCGATTCGGGCCATCTGCGCCTCGGGGACGCTCGACGACCTGGCGGCCGCCTATCCCAACATCCGGGCCACGTCCATCGACTATGCGGTCATGGAGCCGGCCTCAGTGGAGGGCGGTGTCGCGGTGGTGCCGATGGATGTCGGCTGGAGCGACCTCGGCAGTTGGGCCGCCCTGAGGGATGTCTGGCAGGCGGCGGCCGCGGCCGCCGGCGCAGGGACCGGGTCTTCGGCATCGAGTGTCCCGCCTGGTGCGGTGGGACGGGGCAACCGTCGCGACCTGGGCTCCACGGACACACTCGTCCTTGCGGGGGATCGCCTGGTCGTTACCATCGGCCTGGGCGATACGATCGTGGTCGACACGCCGGAGGCACTGCTCATCTGCTCGGCAGAGCGCTCGCAGGAGGTCCGGGGAATCGCTCAGGAGCTGATGAGCTCCAGCCGGGCGCCCGCCCCAACAGAGGACAAACCGTGAGCCCCACCTCAGCCGCCCTCGAGCCAACTCGTATCGTCTTCGGCACAGACGGCTGGCGGGCCAAGATCGCCGACGACTACACCTTCGCGAACGTCCGCCGCTGCGCCCAGGCCGTGGCCGAATACGTCGTGGAGAGCGGCGAGCGGGCTCGTGGCATCGTCTTCGCCTACGACCGCCGTTTCGCCAGCGAGCATTTCGCCACCGCCGCTGCCGAGGTGGTCCTTGCCCACGACATCCCGATAGTCTTTGCCAGTCAGGCGGTTCCCACCCAGATGTCCTCGTTCGAGGTCGTCCAGCGACGGTCCGCGGCCGGCATCGTGATCACCGCCAGCCACAACCCCTGGACCGACAACGGCTTCAAGATCAAGTCGCCCGAGGGTGCCTCGGCCGGGCCGGAGATGCTCGCCGCCATCGAGGCCCGCATCGCCGCCGGCGATCCGAATGCCATCGAGACCCGGCCCTTCGCGGACGCCGAGGCAGCCGGACTGGTGGAGCGGTACGACCCGTTCGATGCCTACCGGGAGTTCATCGGCAGGAACCTCGATCTCGATCGCCTGCGGGGCGCCGATCTCGACCTCCTCGTAGACCCGATGTACGGCGCGGGCGCGACGTGGATGCCGCGCCTCCTGGCCGGGGGCCGCATCCGCGTCAGGGAGATCCACTCGGAGCGCAATCCCTACTTCGGCGGGGTCAATCCGGAGCCGATCCCGCCGAACGTGAACGAGGCGCTGGCCGCCATCGTCGACGGGCGCGCGGACCTGGGCCTGTTCCTGGACGGCGACGCGGACCGGGCCGGGGCCGCCGACGAGCGGGGCGCCTTCATCACTACTCTCGAGATCTACGCCCTGCTGATGTACTACCTCGCCGAGCATCGAGGCCTGCGGCAGCCCGTGGTCAAGACGGTCAACGAGACCTCGATGGCGGAACGGCTCGGTGAGCGCTACGGCATCGCGGTCTACGAAGTGCCGGTGGGGTTCAAGTACGTCGGGCCCAAGATGATCGAAACCGGGGCGATGATGGGCGGCGAGGAATCGGGCGGTTTCGGCTTCGGAATGCATCTGCCCGAGCGCGACGGCATCTTCGCCGACCTGATGCTGCTCGACCTGTTCCTGCGCGAGAAGGAAGCGGGGCGCTGGCCCGTCTCGAAGGCGATGGCGCATCTCCACGAGATCGCCGGCCCGTCCAGCTACCAGCGCCTGGACGTCCATTTCGATCGGACGGTCTATCCGGCCCTGAAGGACCGCCTTCTCGTCGAGTTGCCGCAGAAGGCGCCGGCTGAGCTGGCCGGGAGCCCCGTGGTTCGGACGCAGACGCTCTCGACCAACGACGGCTTCAAGTTCTTCGCCGCCGACGGATCGTGGCTGCTCGTTCGATTCAGCGGCACGGAGCCGCTGGTCCGCGTCTACACGGAGGCCGTTTCACCCGCCGCCGTGGCGGCGAATCTGGCTGTTGGGGAGAAGATCGTCCGAGACGCATAGGCGATTCCGGCGACCGACCCAAATCGCAACCTGCCCCGCCACCGCGCTGTCTCGCGGGGCGGCCCAGCCGGGCGACCCTACTTGGCTCGCAGCTGTACAGTGGAGGCCTGGGGCCGAAGGCCGCGACCACGCGACCGGATTGTGACCTCTTCGGGGCAGGCAGGGCGACGGAGGGTCTTGGCGATGCACAGCTCTCTCATTGGGAAGGTCGAGAAGGCGAATCGCTACGCCCGCGAGTTGGATCGGATCTCGTTCGAACAGCTCGCGGTCACGTTCAAAGGCGACAACGACACTCACGCGGTTCGACTCGACGGCGAAGCCTGGCATTGCACTTGCCACTTCTTTGAGAGCTGGGGATCCTGCGTCCACGTCCTCACTTTGCAGAAGATCCTGGGCGTGATGCTTCCTGAGAGCGCCCAGGTATCCATCTTCACCGCACAGCCGGCCGTCCCTGCCTGACGCTCGGCAAGACCCGAACAGGCGTTCCGGGAGAGGGTGAACCGATCCGCTCTCGGCGCCGGTATCTCGAGACTGGGGGAGAACGTGAACCACCGAGGACTGCCCGTGAATTCCCGACGTCTGCGCTTCCCATCCACCCTCGCCGCCGCGATGGCCCTCTCTCTCGTTGCGGCAGCCTGCGGCGGCAGCGCGACGCCCACCAACATCATCATCTACACAAGTCCCACGCCGGCCCCCACCGAGGCGCCGACGCCGGAGGCGACCCCGACCCCGACAGCCGCCCCCACTCCGACGCCTGCGCCCACACCGACCCCGGCGCCGAGCGGCAGCGTCGCTCCGGCGGCCACTCCCACGCCCGCCCCCACGCCCACGCTGGGACCCACGGTTGCCCCAGGGGCCTGCTCTGCGGATCCGAAGAAGGCTGCCGATGGAGTGGCCTTCTGGACNNATGGACCGAGGCCGTTAACCATCTGACCTTCCCGGTCTACTGCGCCGTAGTCCCCTCGGGCTGGTTCTTCACCGGCTCTGAGCTCAACTACAAGACGCCGAACGCCGGCTGGGTCTGGGCCACCTACAAGAACAACAGCGGGGCCCAGATCATGATTCAGGAAGGGGCCTACTGCACGACCTCCTGCTCGCCCGGAACCGCCGGCGGCGCCGCCAGCCTTGGCGATCAAGCGGGCAAGCTCTATACCCTGGCCGGTGGCGGCTTCGCCATCTACGTCAATCCGGGCACTGCCCAGGCCTTCACGGCCACCGGCACGAACATCACCCAGGCAACCTTCACCAGCTTCGCGAAGGGTGCTCTGCACCGGGTCGGCAAGGTCTCCTGACCCGGTTCCGGGCCTGATCCGGGCGATCGAGGCCGGGCCCGCCTGACTACGGGGCGGGCTCGGGCGATTGGTCGGGTGGGACTGCCTTCCGCCGGGCCTGCGACGTCGGCGCGCTGGCCGGGCGAGCGCGGCGGATGGTGGTCGCAACGACGGGCGGGGTTGTCTCGTCGACGTCCTCGTCCACGCCCGCCTGCGGCAGGCGCGGCACCCGGACGGGCCGGCCTTCGCGCTCCTCCAAGCGTTTGGCGGCGCGCAGGGCCACGGACGCGATGTCACGGTTGCGTCCCAGGTAGTAGAAGAAGAACGCGGCGATGACCGCCGCAATCGGGACGGCGAAGATCGCGCCCGGGATGCCGTCGATCTTGCTGCCGATCATGACCGAACCCAGGACCACCACCGGGTGAAGGCCTACGGCCTCAGCCATGAGCCGCGGCTGGACGATGTTCATCAGCACGAACCAGCCCACGACCATGATGATCAGGACGGGCAACGCGGCATCCGGCCTGAGGAAGATGGCCATGAGCACCGGCGGCGTCCACGAGACGAAGGGCCCGAAGAACGGGATCATCTGCAGCACACCCGATGAGACGGCCGCGACCGGCATGTAGGGCAGACCGAAGAGGACGCTGGCGACCATGGCAATCAGGCCGTACATGATTCCCATGAGGGCCTCGCCGCGCAGGAAGCCGCCGAATGAGCGGGAAACGCTGTGCTCGAGCAGTTGTGCCTCGTCCGTGTAGTTCACCGGGACGATGCGGAAGAGGAAGCGAGCGATCCGCTCGCGGTCGACGGCCATGTACAGCGACAGGAAGAAGATGAAGAGCATGTTGCCGAAGATGCCGATGCTGGCTACCGCGATGTCGCCCAGCGGCTTGGTGAGGTCGCTGGCTCCGCTCTTGAGGTTCGTCAGCAGCTGATTGACTTGCTCGTAGAGGCTGATCTGGTTGCCGCCGAGATCGTTCAGTCTCGCTTGCAGCGGGTCGAGCATCTTGCGCAGATGTTCCGGATCGTTGAACGCCGGGTCATGGATCAGGTTGTTGATCGAGGTATACAGCTGCTGGGTGATCAGGAGCACGGCCGTGACCAAGATGACGATCAGCAGCGTGTAGACGATTACCACGGCCAGAGCCCGTGGCAGGCGCGGGAACAGGTGGACCAGCCCGTTGGCGAGCGGGCTCAGGATGAAGGCGAGCAGCCACGCCAGGAAGAACACCATGATCACGTCGTTGAAGAACGTGAGGTACTTCCCGGCGTAGTCGATGACGAGGAACGCGAACGTCAGCGTCGCCAGGATCAGCAGCGCCGAGAGCCAGCGGTGATCGCGGTCACTCAACTGGAACGGCATCCAGGCGGGTTGCTCGTTCATCCCTGCTCGAACCTCCGCTGCCGACTGCCGGTCTCCGCCGGCCCGGACATGGTACGACTCGCGAACTAGCGCAGTCCCATCCGTTCGCGAACCTCGGTCATGGTGGCTTCGGCGATGGGGCGGATTCGCTCGGCGCCTTCGTCCAGGATGCGGCGCAGGCGGGCGGGATCGGCCGTCAGCTCGCGGTAAGTCTCCCTGGCCGGCGCGTAGTGGGCGATGATCCGCTCCGCGAGCAGCTTCTTGGTGTCCACGCAGCCGGTTCGGGCGGTTCGCTCGCCTTCCCAGATCTCCTCGTAGTCGGCGCCAAAGTGACGATGCAGCTGGCAGACGTTGCAGACCTGCGGTCGCCCCGGATCCGTTCGAAGGATCCGCTGGGTGTCGGTCACCATCGACGTGATCTGCTTTCGGATCACGTCCGGCTCGGCCAGGACCTCGATCGTGTTGCGGAGTGACTTGCTCATCTTCTTGACGCCGTCGGTGCCGAGCACGACCGGCGCCTCGGTGTAGACGGCCTGCGGCTCCGGGAAGGTCTCGCCGTAACGGGCGTTGAAGGCGCGCACGATCTCGCGGGAAAGTTCCAGATGCGCGGCCTGGTCCTTGCCGACCGGCACGAGCGAGGCCTTGTAGATGACGATGTCCGCGGCCTGAAGGACGGGGTAGGTGAGCAGGCCGTGGTTGACGTCTTCGGGCTGGTTCTCGCGCTTCTCCTTGTACGTTGGGGTCCGCTGGAGCCATCCGACCGGGGTCACGGTGTTGAAGAGCCAGCACAGCTCGGTGACCTCGGGCCGGTCCGACTGCACGAAGAGGGTGCAGCGGTCGGGGTCCAGGCCGAGGGCGATCAGCGCCGCGGCCATCTCCAGAGTCTGCCGTCGCAGAACCTCGGGATCGTGGACGTGGGTCAGGGCGTGATAGTCCACGACGCAGTAGATCGCCTCGTAGCGCTCCGCGAGGGCCACGTAGTTGCGGATCGCGCCCAGGTCATTGCCGAGGTGCGGGCGGCCGGTGGGCTGGATGCCGCTGAAGATGCGAGGTTTGACGGGCAGGTTCGAAGCGCGGGCCGGGGCCGGGGCGGGGGTGGAGGCGGCGTCGGTGGTCATAGCCGCGAGTGTACCGGACGGCGCCGGAGGAGAGAGCGCGAGGGGACGACGCCTCGGGTACCATTCCTGGACGACGCACAGCCCGTCCGTCACGTCGGCTGCGGTTCCAAGTCGGAGTCGCTGGCCCCAGTCGAGCGCCAATGCCCACCGAGCAACGACCCGTACGTGTCGCCATCCTCGGTGTGGGCACCGTCGGCGCGGAGGTGGCACGCGGCTTCCTTCGCAATCCCAATCGACAGATCGGGCCGGCCGGCGGGCGGATGCTCGAACTCGTGGCCATCGCCGACATGAACGTTCAGGGCGCTGTGGATCGCGGCATGCCGCGCGAGATCATCGTGCCGGACGCCGGAGCCGTGGTTCGCCGCGACGACGTGGATGTGATCGCGGAGATGCTGGGCGGAGACGAGCCTGCCCGCTCGCTCATCGCCGAGGCGCTGAAGGCGGGCAAGCCCGTGGTCACGGCCAACAAGCACGTCCTGGCCCACTACGGTGCCGAGCTCGAGTCCATCGCCCGCGCCAGCGGCGCCGCGCTTCGCTACGAAGCCTCGGTCTGCGGCGGCACTCCGGTTCTGGACGCGATCTCTCGCGGTCTGGCGGCCAACCACATCCGCCGGGTTCGAGGCATCGTCAACGGCAGCACCAACTTCATCCTGACCGAGATGATGCAGGCCAAGCGCACCTACGAAGAGGTGCTTGCCGCGGCGCAAGCCCAGGGCTACGCCGAGCGGGACCCGAGCGCCGACGTGGAGGGCCACGATGCCGCCAACAAGCTCGCGATCCTGACACGGCTCGCCTTTGGAGCGTGGCCCGAGGTCGACTCGATCGTCGCCAGCCCGCCCTCGCTGCGCGGCGACGGGGAGCCCGGCATCACGGGCGTCTCCGCAGCCGACATCGCCGGAGCCGTGGCGCTGAGCCTGGCCATCCGGCTCGTGGCCACGGCCAGCACGCCGGGCACGGCCGAGCCCGCCTTTGGGCTGGCCGGATCCGTCATGACCTGCGCCGTACCGGTCGCTGCCCCGCTCGGGCGCACCGACGGCGTGCTCAATCGGCTGGAAGTCGACGCGGATCCGGTCGGTCGCGTCTCCCTGGAGGGCCCAGGAGCCGGCGGTCCCGCCACCAGCAGTGCCGTCCTGGCCGACCTGCTCGAAGTCGTGCGCAGCGGCCTATCCACGTGGGCGGATCTGCCGCCGGCCGCCCCCGATCTCGTGACTCTGGCCGACGACCGTGCCACCGTCCGGCGGCCCTGGTACGTGTGCCTGCCCGGCGTGCTGCCGGAGGAAGTCCCGGGCCGCCTCGCCGAGAAGCTCGTCGGGCCGCCACCCAGCAGCCTCCCGCGGCATCGGAGCCGGACTTGGGTGGCGGTTCAAACGCGGCCGCTGCCACTGGCCGAGGTCCGCGCGACTATCGATCCGCTCATCGACCCGGACCGCGACATTCCCATCTACCCGATCCTGACCTCGTAACCGGAGCAGTTTGAAGTGTCCGCCTCGTTCCCCAACAGCCACATCGCCGGCGCAGCGCCAGCCGCCCCAAGGGCCGGTGTCGCCCGCCCTAGCCTGGTCGAGCGCTATCGCGAGTTCCTGCCGATATCAGAGGCGACTCCGATCATCAGCCTGGGCGAGGGCTTCACGCCTCTCATCCGGCTCGACCATATCGGGGCCCGCATCGGCGTGCCGAACCTCTTCGTGAAGTACGAAGGGATGAACCCAACCGGCTCGTTCAAGGACCGGGGCATGGTAGTGGCCGTCTCGAAGGCCGTGGAGGAAGGCGCCCAGGCGGTCATCTGCGCTTCCACGGGCAACACGTCGGCCTCGGCCGCAGCCTACGGCGCCGCCGCCGGGCTGGACGTCATCGTGGTCCTGCCGAAGGGCAAGATCGCCCTGGGCAAGCTGATCCAGGCTATCGCCGCGGGGGCCAGGGTCATCGCCGTCGACGGCAACTTCGACGAAGCCCTGCGCGTGGTCCGCGAGATGGCCGGCCAGCGCGAGCACCCGGTTACGCTCGTGAACTCGGTCAATCCGTACCGCATCGCCGGCCAGACCACGGCCGCCTTCGAGGTCTGCGACGACCTGGGCCGCGCCCCCGACATCCTTGCCATCCCGGTCGGCAACGCCGGCAACATCACCGCCTACTGGGCCGGCTTCAGCCGCTATCTGGCGGCCGGCCGGATCGACTCCCGGCCGCGCATGTTCGGGTTCCAGGCGGCCGGAGCCGCGCCCATCGTGCTGGGCCATCCCGTGGAGAAGCCCGAGACCATCGCCACGGCCATCCGCATCGGCAACCCAGCCAGCTGGAAGCAGGCCGAGGCCGCGCGTGACGAGTCCGGCGGGCTCATCGAGACGGTCACGGACGACGAGATCGTGGCTTCTTATCGGGAGCTCTCGACGAGCCAGGGCGTCTTCTGCGAGCCCGCTTCGGCCGCCAGCCTGGCGGGGGTCGTGAAGCTCGCCGCGGCGGGTCGAATCCCGGACGGCGCTACCGTCGTGTGCGTCCTGACGGGCCACGGCCTCAAGGATCCGGAGACGGCCGAACGAACGGCCGGCGGTGCCGGCGCGATCATCGAATCGGCGCCGACCACGGCGGGCGTCATGCGCGCCCTGGGCTGGTAGGTCGACCAGGGTCGGCCGACGGCTTGCTCCCGAGTTCCGCCGCTCTGCGCTTAAGCCGCAAGCGACTAATGCGCTGTCGCGTCGGCCTCGGTCGCGTCAGTCGGCCGCTCGCGGGCCTGCCGGCAGCGCCTACGCCAGCTTCCCCTGGATCAGTTCCATCAAGTCGGCGTAAGTCTCGACAGCAGGGAACTGTGGGAACTGCTGCTTCACACCGTCGGGCGCCCGGAACAGGATGCCTTCGTGGGCCTCACTGAGCATGGCGGTGTCGTTGAAGGAATCGCCGCCAGCAATGACGTGGTAGTTCATGCGCTTGAACGCGGCCACGGCTTCGCGCTTCTGTTCCCGGATGCGTAGTTGATAGTCCACGATGCGGTCGTTCTCGACGATCAGCCGGTGGCACAGCAGCGTCGGCCAGTTGAGCTGGCGGAGCAGGGGGCTGGCGAACTGCTCGAACGTGTCTGAAAGGATCACGACCTGGACGAACGAGCGCAGCTCATCCAGGAATTCCTTCGCGCCGGGCAAGGGCCGAAGCTCGCCGATGCAGGCCTGGATGTCCGATAGCTTCAGCGCGCGCTCGTCCAGGATGGCCAGGCGCTCGCGCATGAGCTTGTCGTAGTCCGGCTCGTCGCGTGTGGTTCGGCGCAATTCTGGAATGCCCGTTTTCTCGGACACGGCAATCCAGATTTCCGGCGTCAGAACGCCTTCCATATCCAGCGTGACGATCGATTGCTTCATGGACGCGAGTCTTGCAGAAAGGCCGGTCCCGCGTCCAGCGGCCTCGGGCGGCCTGGTCACGCGGTCCCGTCTTCCTCGTACTCGGGCAGCTTTGGTTCGCCAACCGTCGCGTCCCATGCGGCATACAGCGCTTCCGCGTCCTCGGGCTCGAGCAGGTCCGCCAGCACCAGCGCCGAGACGGCATCGACTGCCGGGGGCAATGCGGCCACCCTGGCCGCGATCTCGGCCGCAAGCGCGCGGTCCTGACGAAGGGCCTTCACCGTGTGAGGACCGTTGGTCCAGGTCGTGATCTGGTCCTGCGCGGCCCTGATCTGCTCCCGCCAGGCTTCATCTTCGCTGGCCAACGCCTGCATGGCCCGATGAGCCTGCCGCAGGTCCCCCTTCGATTGCCCGTTCCAGAAGGCGGTCAGCTCTCCGGCTTGATCGGGAGTTAGCTCGTCAAGCTTCACCAGGAACTGCCGGACCAGCTCCGTGTTGGGCCCGAACTCCCCGTCCGGCTCGTCGGTCGATCTCTCGGGGCCTCGCGCCGGGCCCTCGCCCGTCGCCTCGCCCTCCCGGTCTCCGGTCTCGCCGTCTTCTTCCGTGTCCATAACTTCCGCCCACGGACCGTACAGCGTGTCGTAGTCGGCGTCGTCCAGCTCCTCGTCCAGGATCAGGGCATCCACCGCGCCACGGGCGGCGCCTGCCACCATGGCCCAGAACGCGGCTTCGTCGTCGTCTTCGGGCGTCTGGGCGTTGAGCCAGGCCGCGACCGCATCCTCCGCGGCCGTCAGTTCGTAGCCGTGGCTTCCGACGCGGCTCCGGCGCAGCAGGTCACGCTCCAGCACTTCGCGCTCGGTGGCGTCACCGGCCGCCCACGCGTCCGCGAGCTGCTCCGCCCGCTCGGTGTCGATGGCAGACAGCGCGTCGAGGACCGCTTCAACGTCCTCGCCATTCGGGCCGTAGATCGCTGTCGGGTTTGAGCCGGTGAGTCCGAACTCCTCGGCCTGGCGAGCGAGCTCCGCCTCCAGGTCGGCCCGCCGCTGGGCCAGCGTCTGCTCGTCCTCCTCCTCTTCCTCCTCGTCGTCCTCCGCGAGCTCCTCGTCCTCGACGAACTGGTCGTCGTCGAGCTCTGCCTCGGCGGCCGCCGCGTCCGACGCGACCCAGCTCAGCGTGTTGGGTTCGGCCGCGCCGGTCAGCTGGTTGGCGACGGGTCCCTTGCCTTTCCCTCGTCTGAACATCGTCCCTCCTGGCCCGGTCGGCGCCGGGTGCGGCGTGACCTGACGGAGCCTACTTCTTGGTCGTGCCCTGTGCTTTGGTCGAGCCCTTGGAGCCGGAGGCGGACTTGCCGCCGACAGCCCCCTGGGCCTTGGCCGAGGCCTGGGTCTTGGCCGGGCCCTTCGCTTTGGCCGAGACCTGGGCCTTGGCCGGGCCCTTCGCTTTGGCCGAGACCTGGGTCTCGGCCGGGGCCTGTGCCTTGGCCGGGGCCTTGTGGCCGGGCGCGTGCTTGCCGCCCGCGGCTCCCTTTTCGGGACCCTTGTTGACGGTCTTGGACGTCTCTTCCTCCGCGGGCTCGGGGAGCGGCGGCGCGCCGATCAGATTGAACCACGCGCCGTACAGAACCTCGGCGTCCTGGGGTACGAGGAGATCTCCGAGCACCAGGGCGGCCACGGCATCGGCCAGCGCCGGGCCGGCCATCTTGCGGGACTCGCCCTGGCCGGCCTGGCCGAGGAAGCCGGCCGTCTCCTGGATGCGCCCCGCGTTGAGCCACGGGCTGAGCTTCTCCTGGGCGTGGCGAATCTGTTCGCGCCACTCGGGATCCTCGTCGACGAGTTCCTGCAGTGACTGATGGGCCTGGTGCAGATCCTCGCGTGGGGCGTTCTGCCAGCCGCCCACCAGGCGTCCAACTTGCTCGGGCGTCAGCAACCAGAGCCGGTTCAGGAAGTCCGTCACGGCGTCCGAGTTGGGGCCGAAGGCGGCCTCGTCTTCGACCTGCTCCTCATCCTCGGCGTCCTCCTCGTCCTCGCCATCAGCCTCGGCCTCGGGCTCGGCCTCGCCGGCCCCAGAGGCCTCCAGGCGCGCCGCTGCGGCGGTCGCGTCCAGCTGTGCGGTCGTCTCCGACCACGGCGCGAACAAGGCCTCGAAGTGGCTCTCGTCGAGCACCTCCTCGAGGATCACGGCCGTGGCCGCATCCAGTGCCGCCTCGCCGGTCTGGGTACAGAGGCGGGACCAGTCCGGCGCCGAGTTCACGTACTCCGGATAGCCGGCCGTGACCGCCATCCACGTTCCGACCGCCTCCCTGACCAGCTGGAGGTGGCGGGCCGTCTCGTTGTCGCTCTCGTAGATCTTCCGGACCGCCTTGCGGGCCAGCTCGCGATCCGACTTGGGGACCGCCAGCCACGCTTCGGCGAGAGGCCGGGCCTCGGTCGGGGAGATCTCCTCGAGCCGGTCCAGGATTTCCAGCACGGCGGCGGCATTGGGGCCGTACATCCAGACGTCGTTGCCGGCGAGGTAGTCCGCGGCCTGAGAATCGAGGTCGGCGGTCATGTCCTCCGGCTGGTCCTCGAGATCCCCATCCTCGAGATCATCGGCCAGCTCGTCCTCACCGAGCTCCGCGCCGTCGTCGACGAGCGAGTCCTGCTCCGACTCCTGCGCTGCTTCATCCTTGTCGCGCCGATCGCGTCGCCTGAACATCAGTTCCTCCGAAGAAGGCGCGTGCCCGCGCGTCGGGAATGGTCGCACAGCTGAGCCGCGGCGTCGCGACGAAGGCCGAACGGCTCGATGAAGGCCGAACAGCTGGTGCGGAGGGGCGCGCTGGACGGCGCAACCTCGAACGTCGGCGGACCGCCGCCGGCTCAGTAGGCCCCGTGAGCCTCGATGAAGCGCTGGACCCTTGCCCAGGCGTCATCCGATTGGGCCTGGAACTCGGTCTGCTTGCGATCGAAGAAGCTGTGTGGGGCGTCCGGCTCGACCACCACGTCCTGGTCTACGCCGGCCGCTATCAGGGCATCGCGGAACTGCTGCACGACCGCGATCGGGATCCCCTGGTCCGACCCGCCGAAGATGCCCAGGACCGGGCACTCGATCTGGCCGGCTACGTCAGTCGGTGAGGGCGTGTCGTTGCGAGACGGACCGCCGGGCCAGCCGTAGAAGCCGATCACACCGGCCAGTCCCAGACCCAGCGTGGCGGAGTCGAAAGCATTGCGTCCGCCCATGCAGAAACCGGTCGTGAAGAGAGCCTCGACGCGCCCGCCGCCCTCGGCCCCGCGCAGGTAGGCCGCCGCGGCGGCAATGTCCGCGGAGAGCCCGGCCCACGTCGTCTGGGCCACGTGCGGCCCGTAGTCGAAGTCGTCGCCGCGCTCGCCGGTCCCGGCCGTCCGCCCGAAGTAGTCGATCGCTAGCGCCTCCACGCCGATCTCGGCGAAGCGGATCGCCAGCTCCTCGTAGTAGTGGTGGAGACCACGGACATCTGGCAGGATCACGATGGCGTTGCCGGTCGTCTCGGCCGGCTGGGCGTGGAAGGCTCGGAGCGTGTTGCCGTCGGTGGCCCCGAGCTCGAGCGATCGGCGTGTGACTGCCGCGCCGGAGATCGGCCGTATCGGCGGGCTGCTGTCGAGATCGAAGCACATGGGGCGCGACTCCTGGTAGGGCTGGGGTGATTGTCCCCGGCCCGAGGCCCGCGACCGTTTTCGAGGCGTGCGGGTTGCGTCCCGTGATGCCGAGGAAGTCGCGAGCGCTGCTAGAATGCCCGCCATGTCCAAACCGCTCGTGGTTCAGAAGTTCGGTGGCTCGTCCATCGCCAACGCCGACAGGATTCGGCGGGTGGCGGCGCGCATCGCCCGCGAGCGGGCGACCGGCGGCGATCTGGTCGTCGTCGTCTCCGCCATGGGCGATACGACCGACGAGCTGCTGGCGCTGGCCAGCTCCATCACCGAAGACTCGGACCCGCGCGAGCTCGACATGCTTCTGGCGACCGGCGAGCACCAGAGCGCGACTCTCGTCTCGATGGCTCTACACGCTCTCGGCGTCCCGGCGATCGCGCTTTCGGGCGCCCAGGCCGGCATCACGACCGACGGCAACTACGGGAAAGCCCGCATCGCGGGCATCGACCCCAAGCGCATTCTCAGTGAGATAGAGGCGGGTCGAGTCGTCATCATCGCCGGTTTCCAGGGCCAGAGCGTCAGGGACCCGCACCTCGCGGAGGTCACGACCCTCGGTCGTGGCGGTTCCGACACCACCGCCGTCGCCGTGGCGGCCGCCCTGGAAGCCGACCGCTGCCAGATCTTCACCGACGTTCGGGGCATCTACACCGCCGACCCGCGCCTCGTGTCCGACGCCCGCCAGCTGCCGGTCATCTCCTACGAGGAGATGATGGAGCTGGCCCACCAGGGCGCGCAGGTCATGCAGGGCCGAGCGGTAGAGCTAGGCTGGGTCAACAATGTCGTCATCGAGGTACTGAGCTCGTTCGAGGACCTGCCCGGTACGCTCATCAAGGAGGATCCGTTCGTGGAGCAGCGCAACAAGGTTCGCGGGCTGGCCCACGACCGCAACGTGGCCAAGGTGACCCTCGTCGAGGTGCCGGACCGGCCCGGTGTCGCTCACGCCGTCTTCGCTCCGCTAGCCGAGGCCGGAGTCAACGTCGATACGATCGTTCAGAACGTCGGCCACCACGGCACGACGGACCTGAGCTTCACCATCACCCGGGGCGACCTGGCGAAGACCAAGCGCATTCTCGAGCCGATCATCCGGGAGCTGGGCTTCCGCGAGATGACGACCGACTCGGCCATGGCAAAGGTGTCCATCGTCGGCGCCGGCATCCAGAACGCGCCGGGCTACGCTTCCAAGATGTTCGCCGCGCTGGCCGAGGCCGGCGTGAACATCGAGATCATCTCGACATCCGAGATCCGCATCACCTGCATGATCGCCGAGGACCAGGTCGAGACCGCGGTCCGGGCACTGCACAAGGCATTCGCTCTCGAGGAGCCGGAGCCGATGCTCCAGGGCGAACTTGCCGCCGAGGCTGGTGGGGGATCCGGCGGGACTCCGAAGTCGGGCGCGTGACGACGCCCGACGACGCGGCGCGTCCTGCCGAAGTCGGCGCCACGCCCGACGACGCGGCGCGTCTTTCGCGGGCGTTCTTCTCGCGGTACGAGCGTTTCCGGTCGGTCCCATCGACCAACGACGTCGTTCGAGGCTGGATGATCGAAGGAACGCTCGAGGTCTGTCTGGCTGTCGCCGACGAGCAGACCGCCGGCCGCGGGCGCCTGGGCCGAACCTGGGTCGCGCCGAGCGGCGCCGCGCTGATGCTGTCGCTCGGCTTCCGGCCGAGCTATCTGCCGCCCGAGCGGCTGTGGCGGCTTCCTGCGGTCGTGGCTCTGGCCATGGCCGACGCCGCCGAGGAAGTGGCCGGGCTGTCCATCGGCATGCTCCGTCTCAAGTGGCCAAACGACATAGTCGTGGCCGCGGACGCGGGGGTGCGCAAGCTGGCCGGAGTTCTGAGCGAGAGCGAGGGCGTGGGCACGCCGGCCGTCCGGGCGGTCGTCGGCATCGGCGTCAACGCCGACTGGCCGCGCGAGGAATTCCCGACGGAGCTGGCGGGCTCGATGACGAGCCTGCGCGAAGCCTCCCGGGGGCGCCCGATCGACTCCGACCAACTGCTTGCCGCCTTCCTGCTGCGCCTCGAGCCGCGCGTGCTGGCGCTGCGCGACGGGCATTTCGACGTCGCGGGCTGGCACGACCGCCAGGTCACGACCGGCCGAATGGTCCGGATCGACATGCCGGACGGCTCCGCCCAGGAAGTGCGAGCGGTCGGCGTTGACGGGGCGTCCGGGGCGCTGCTCGTCGAGGACGCGGCCGTGCCCGGCGGGGAGCGCGAGCTGCTCGTGGGCGAGGTGGCCCACGTAAGGATGGGTCCGGCGGAGCGCGGCGCCACTCAGAGCGCGCCGGTCTCCAGCGGCCGGGATGTAACGAGTTGAGCCGGCTGGTGTTGAGTAGAGCGAAGGAGGGCGCCCGTCCCGCCCGGCTGGACCGCGACCGCGGCCTGGTAGAGGCGGCCCGGCGCGATCCCGCCTGCTTCGATGCCCTGTATAGGAAGTACTTGGCCCAGGTGTACAGCTACGCGTATTACGAGCTCCGGGACCACCACGCGGCGGAAGACGCGACCGAGCGTGTCTTCATGCAGGCTCTGGCCGGCCTGCCGAGATTCGAGGAGCGAGTCGACGATTTCATCGCCTCCCGTTCGGTCACGACCGAAAGCGGGTCCGACTCCGCGGACATCTCCACGTTCCGCGTCTGGCTCTTCCGGATTGCCCACAACGTCGTCGCGAACGAGCGACGGCGGGATCGCCGCCGCCCCGTGACTCCTCTGGAGGAAGCGGCGGAGCTCTCCGCTCCGGACGACGTTGCGGAGTCCGTGGCCGCTCGCGAGGCCTTCAGCGCGGCCTGGCACGCAGTGGCACGCCTGCCGGAGGACCGGCGCCGGGCGGTCATTCTCCGTTTCGTCGACGAGATGTCCACGGCCGAGATCGCGGCCATCCTCGGTCGCTCCGAGGGAGCGGTTCGGGTGCTTCTGCATCGGGCGCTGCGTTCCGTGGCGGACGACCTGCGGGGTCACCTCAGCTGATGCTGACCGGCGGAACGCGGGACGCTCGGCGCACTGAGCGATATCTGGACGAGCTGATGGCCGCCGACCAGCGGCGAGTCTCGGAGTTCCCCGTGGACGTCGACATGGATCCGGCGGTACGCCTGGCGGCCCGCGAGCTTCGGGCGGATCTTGTGCGAGTCCACCCGTCCTTCCGCTTCGAGGAGGCGCTTGCCGCTCGCCTTGCGGCTGGGGCGATGCGGCTGCGGGCCGGCCTCCACGTGGAGATCGACGAGGAGGCGGCGCCGGCGACGCCGGGGACGATGTCCGCCTTCCGGAGCCACTCGCCCGCGGCCCAGGGCTCCGCAGTCACAGCAATGCCACCTGCCTCCGGCCCGACGGAGCCGCAGACGGCTGTGTCCGCGTCGGCGTTCCGCCGCCTGCCCGAGATGGCCGCGCGCCAGTCACGGCCGCTGATCGTGGGCGGAGTCGGCGTGGCGTCCGCGGCGATCTCGATCGGCGCGGTCTACGTCGCCTGGCGCCACTCCCACCCGGCGTCCGGCCGGATGGGACGTGCCGCCCGGACGGCCCACGGTCGCGCCACCGGGTCCAGCCGCCGCCGAACGGGCGTCCTCAACGGAATCCTTGGGGTCGTGTCCTGATGCCAGTCAGATTGCCCTTCCGCCCCCGCCGCGACACATATCCGCCCGACCTGTGGACCAAGTGCCCGGGCTGCTCGGAGATGCTCTTCAACAAGCAGCTCGAGAAGACTCTCCGCGTCTGTCCTCATTGCGGGCACCACTTCCGCATCTCGGCCAAATCCCGGATCGAGCAACTCGTCGACAACGGCTCGTTCGTGGAGCGGGACGACGACCTGCAGCCGGTGGACCCCCTCGGGTTCGTCGACCTCAAGTCCTATCCGGATCGGCTCGTGGCTGCCCAGCTCGCCACCGGTCTACGCGACGCCGCCGTCTGGGGCCTGGCCACCATGGGCGGCAAGCCGGTCTCGATGTGCGTCATGGATTTCGGATTCATCGGCGGGTCGATGGGCGCGGTAGTGGGCGAGAAGGTGGCGCGGGCCGGCGAGGCAGCGCTCGCGGAGCGCATCCCGCTCATCATCGTCTCCTCCTCCGGCGGCGCTCGCATGCAGGAGGGTACCTACTCGCTCATGCAGCTCGTCAAGACGATGGGTGTGGTCGAGAGAGTCCGGGCGGCTTGCGTGCCGTTCATCTCCGTCCTGACGGACCCCACCACGGGCGGCGTCTTCGCCTCCTTCGCCGTGGTCGGCGACGTCAACATCGCCGAGCCGAATGCCCTCATCAAGTTCGCCGGCGACCGCGTCTCGGCCGGAACCATCGGCGATGAATTGCCGGCCGGCTACGCACGCGCCGAATTCTGGTTCAGCCACGGGTTCGTGGACAGGATCGTGACCCGCGCCCACCTCCGCGACGAGATCATCGCCCTGCTCGGATTCCTGGCGGCTCCGCCGGTGGCCGGCGTTGGCGAGCCCGTCGGGGGGACCGGCTCGAGGCCGCGTTCGCTGCTCTCGGCGCTCACCGGGGTACTCGTCGGAGAGAACGGCGACTCGCGCAACGGCGACTCGCGCAACGGCGGGCGTGGCGGCGAAACCAACGGGTCTCGCGGGGAGGCGACCCGTGGTTGATCGAATTCTGAACCGCAGCCACGCCGCGGAAGCTCAGGCGGACAACGTGACGGCCGCGGTCTGGGCCCACGTCCAGCAGGCCCGCAACCTGAAGCGCCCGCACACGCTCGAACTGCTCAAGGCCATGGCGGACGAGTTCATCGAGCTGCACGGTGACCGGCTCTTCGGCGACGACTCGGCGATCGTTGCCGGCCTGGCGAGGATCGCGGGGCGGCGCCTCGTCGTGATCGGGTTCCAGAAGGGCCAGGACACCGAGGAGAACATACGCCGCAACTTCGGCCTGCCCCATCCCGAGGGCTACCGCAAGGCGATGCGAGTCATGGACCTGGCCGAGCGCTACGCCATGCCGGTCCTCACCTTCGTCGACGTCCAGGGAGCTTTCCCGGGCGCCGCCGCCGAAGAACGCGGCATCGCCGAGGCGATCGCCAAGTCGGTCGGGCTGATGACCCGCCTCCGGACTCCGATCGTGGTGGTCATCACCGGCGAGGGTGGCTCGGGCGGCGCGCTCGGGCTGGCGGTCGGCGACGTCGTGCTGGCCCTGGAGAACTCGATCTACTCGGTCATCAGCCCCGAAGGCTGCGCCACTATCCTGTGGCGGTCGGCCGAGCAATCGCAGTTGGCCGCCGTCGCCATGAAGGTCACCGCCGGCGAGCAGCACGAGTTGGGCATCGTCGACGCGGTTATCCCCGAGCCCGGAGAGGGAGCCCACACCGACCCGGCCGAGGCGGCGCGACTGATCAGCGAGGCTGTGATCGAGCAGCTCGACGCGCTGGGCCGCATCCCGCTCGACGAACTCGTCGAGGCCCGCTTCCAGCGATACCGGGCCTACGGTCCCTTCACCGTCGCCGATCGGTCGGCGGCGCCCCCGGAGCGAATTGGGATCGCGGATCGGTTGCGCGGTCTACTCGCCGGCCGGGCGAACATGCCCGCGTTCCCGGGAACGAGACGCGGCGGCTCGTCCGGTCACGAGGAGGAGTAGGCGATGCCCGCCCGCCAGCAGAATGCCAGCGTCGGCCGGACCGGGGCGCAAGAGGCTCTCCGGGTCCAGCGCGATCACGAGGCAATCGGCCGGCTGGCGGACGATCTCCTGCCGGCACTGATCGCGAAGCTCGCCGCCAGCGGATTGGGCGAGATCGAGGTCCGCGAGGGTGGCTGGAAGGCGCGACTGCGCAAGCCGGCCGGCGCCGACGAAGCCCGCCGGCTTGCGGCCAGGGCTTCGGCCGAGAGCCACGCCGCACGCGGCCTTGCGCCGGGACGCCCGGCGGTCAGCCACGGACGGGGGAGCGAGGACCGCGACGCACGACGTGAGGACAGCGAGGCAACGGCCAAGACGGAGCCCGGCCTCGTGGCGGCCACCTCTCCGGCCGTGGGCGTCTACCACCCGCGCCGCGATCTGACGGTCGGGACGCGCGTCCAGGCCGGCGATCGCATCGGTTGGGTCGACGTGCTGGGAGTCCAGCAAGACGTGATCGTTCCGGTCGACGGCCTCATCGGGTCCAGTCTGGCCGAGGCCGGCGAGGCGGTCGAGTACGGTCAGAGGCTGGTGCAGCTCGATCCGCTCGAACGGGTCGATGAGTCGGGCGATCCCGGGGCCCAGGGCCGGCCGGCCGTCGCGGGAAACGCCTGATGTTCACCAAGATCCTGATCGCGAACCGCGGCGAGATCGCCCTGCGAATCCTGCGCGCCTGCCGGACGCTGGGCATCGGCGCCGTCGTGGCCTACAGCGAAGCGGATCGGGAGAGCCTGGCCGCCCAGCTGGCCGACGAAGCCATCTGCATCGGCCCCGCGGATGCCAGGCACAGCTACCTCTCGGCGCCGGCTATCATCTCGGCCGCGGTGGTTACCGGCTGCGACGCCATCCACCCCGGCTACGGGTTTCTCTCGGAGGACGAAGGCTTCGCCGACGTCGTCCGCGCCCACGACCTCACGTTCATCGGGCCGCCGGCCGAGGTTCTCGAGCGTTTCGCCTCCAAGGAGGCCACTCGCCGGTTGCTGGGATCGCACGGCTTGCCCACCATTCCGGGTTCAGGGATGTTGCGCGACGAGGCTCATGCTATCGGCGAGGCCGAGCGCGTGGGCTACCCGGTCCTGATCAAGCCCTCGGCCGGCGGCGGCGGGAAAGGGATGCGCCTGGTCCGGACGCCCCGCGAGCTGGAGAGCGCCTTCAAGGTGAGCCGCTCCGAGGCGAAGGCGGCTTTCGGCAACGACGCGCTGTACCTGGAGAAGTACCTCGATGACAACCGCCACGTGGAGATCCAGGTGGCGGTGGACCGCTTCGGCAACGCCGTCCACATGGGCGACCGCGATTGCTCGGTACAGCGGCGGCATCAGAAGGTCATCGAGGAGACGCCGAGCCCGGCCCTCTCGAATGCCGCTCGCAAGGAGCTGGCCGAACGGGCGGTTCGGGCCATCGCGGCGGCCGGCTACGAGAACCTGGGCACGCTCGAGTTCCTCCTCGACGCCAAGGGCGACGCCTACTTCATCGAGATCAACTGCCGCGTCCAGGTGGAGCACCCCATCACGGAGCTCTGCACCGGCATCGACCTCGTAGCCCTGCAGATCAAGATCGCGGCCGGTGAGCCACTCGGCCTGACCCAGGCCGACATCGTCTCGACGGGCCACGCCATCGAGTTCCGGATTCTCGCCGAGGATCCCGGCAAGGACTTCAAGCCGCAGGGCGGTCAGATAGGCGCCTACCTCGCCCCGGGCGGGCCAGGCGTCCGCATGGACTCGCACATCTACCCCGGCTATGAGGTCCCGCCCTACTACGACTCCCTTCTCGGCAAGCTCTCCGTCTGGGCTCCGGATCGGGCTCAGGCGATCGCCCGCGCCGACGCCGCGCTGCGCGAGATGCTCGTCGACGGCGTCATGACGAACATCGAGTTGCATCGCGCGATCCTCGCCAACCAGGTCTTCATCGACGGCAAAGTGACGACGAACCTGCTCGACCGCGTCGGCAGCGCTCCGTTCGTCGCCGCCGGCAACCGCTGAGTAGCCGTCCACCTAGGAGCCGCCCCGTGACCGAGTCCGCCGCGACCAAAGAGCCGATCCTGACGACCCGCCAGATCGAGAAGCTCATCCCGCACCGCTGGCCCTTCCTTCTCGTCGACCGCATAGTCGAATACGACCAGGCGGCCAAGCGGATCGTCGGTCTCAAGTCCGTGACGGCCACGGAATGGTTCTTCCAGGGCCATTTCCCCGGCCAGCCCATCATGCCGGGCGTGCTCCAGATCGAGGCCCTGGCCCAGACCATGGCCGTCTTCGTTTCCCAGCAGCCGGGCTTCGGCGATCGGATGGGACTCTTCGCCGCGATCGACGAGTGCCGCTTCAAGCACATCGTGACGCCGGGCGATCAGCTCCGGCTGGAGGTAACGATGGAGCGGCTCGGCAGCAAGTTCGGGCGCGGCAAGGGCGTGGCCACGGTCAACGGCGAGGTGGCGTGCGAGGCCCTGCTCAGCTTCATCATCGCCCCAGAGAGCGCACTGCGCTGATGGTCCGCATCGCCGCCCTCTCCGACATCCACGGCAACCTGCCCGCCCTGGAGGCGGTTCGCAAGGCCGTGGACGCCGCGCGCCCCGACTACGTGGCCATCTGCGGCGACCTGGTCTTCAACGGCCCGGATCCGGTCGGGACGCTAGCCCTGGTCCGCGAGCTGGAACGGGCCGGCGCCTACGTCACGATCGGCAACACGGACGTGGCCGTCGCCGACGGCGACTACACGGCCGCATTCCCGTGGTTCACGGAAGGAGCGCCGGACTCGTACCGGGCCGCGGCGGAGTGGGCCAGGGACCAGATCGGCGACGACGGGGTGGACTATCTGCGCCGCCTCCCCTGGGAGCGACGGCTGCGGGTCGGCGACGACAGCTCGCCGCACGGCGACCTGGTCCTGTTCTGCCACGCATCGCCCGGGTCGCTGACCGATGGTTTCCCCGCGGATCTCGATGCCGTCGTGACGATCGACCGCGTCAGCGGAACGGACGCGAAGGTCATCGTGTGCGGCCACACCCACATACCGGAGGTTCGCGAGGTCGGCTGGCGGACCATCGTCAACGTCGGTAGCGCCGGCTACGCCTTCGACGGCGATCCCTCCGCGAGCTGGGCGCTGATCGAGATCGAGGGTGAGGAGATCAAGGCCGAGATCCGGCGGACGACTTACGACATCATGGCGGCCTCAGACGCCGTCTCGGCCCGCGGCCTGCCCGGCGACGTGTACCGCGCCGCCACGATCCGGACAGGGAAATTGGTTCGATGAGGAGCCATAAGGGGGAGGACGCGTTGCCGCAGGCAACGCGCAAGGCGATGGCGGCGGAAGGCCGCCAGTCGCCCGGGATGCTCATTCGATGAGCCCCACCAACGGCCAACCGCGCGTTGTCGTCACGGGCATGGGAGCCCTGACCGCGCTCGGGCTCGACGTTGCCTCCACCTGGGACGCGATGGTTGCCGGCAGATCGGGCGTCGGCCCGATTACGCAGTTCGATCCCTCGCGCCTGACCACCCGCATCGCCGCCGAGGTCAAGGATTTCGACCCTTCTCCGGTCCTCGATCGCAAGGACCAGCGCCGAAACGATCGCTACGTACAGCTTGCGCTCGTGGCGGCCCGCCAGGCGATGGACCAGGCGGGGCTCCCGGCGCGGCTGGAGGGCCTGGAAGCGGAGCGGACCGGGGTGATCGTCGGCACCGGCATCGGCGGTATTCGAACCCTGGCCGACCAGGTCCTGCTCATGGGCGAGAAAGGGCCGGATCGAATGTCCCCCTTCCTCATCCCGATGGCCATCGGCAACCTGGCTGCGGGCGTGATCTCCATCTTCTTCGGGCCGCAGGGCCCCAACTTCGGCGTCGTCTCCGCCTGCGCGACCGGCGGCCACGCCATCGGCGAGGCGTGGGAGACGATCCGTCGCGGCGACGCGGACGTGATGCTGGCCGGCGGCGCGGAAGCCGTTGGGCATGAGTCGCTGGTGGGCGCGTTCGCGGCGATGCGGGCGCTCTCCACCCGCAACGACGAGCCCGAGCGTGCCTCGCGCCCCTTCGACAAGGGCCGCGATGGCTTCGTCATCGGCGAGGGCGCCGGCGTCGTGATACTTGAGTCGCTGGAGCATGCTCTGGCGCGTGGGGCGGAGCCACTGGCGGAGGTCGTGGGCTACGGAGCCACGGCCGACGCCTCGCACATCACGCTCCCTGCTCCGGGAGGCTCGGGCGCGGTCCGGGCCATTCGCCGCGCCCTGGAAAAGGCGGGCCTCACGGTAGACGACGTGGAGATGGTGAATGCCCACGCCACGTCCACGCCCGAGGGCGATCCGCGCGAGCTGGAAGCCATCAAGACGCTCTTCGGCGAGCGGGCCGGCCAGGTCAGCATCACCGCGAACAAGAGCATGATCGGCCACACTCTGGGCGCGGCGGGGGCCATCGAGACCATCGCCACGGTAATGAGCCTGCGAACCGGGATCGTGCCACCGACGATCAACCTCGACGATCCGGACGAATCCGCGGCCGGGCTGGATTTGACGCCGAACGTGGCGCGCCATCGGGCGATGGATGTAGCCGTCTCGGATTCCTTCGGCTTCGGCGGCCAGAACAGCGCCCTGGTCATCCGGCGCTGGACCGAGTGAGGGAGCGGGCGATGGGCGAGCAGAACGACGAAGCGTCCGGCCTGCCGGTTGGGGCGACCTCCGACGGAACCACGGCTGGCGCAACGTCGGATGAGACCGCCGGGCTGCTGAGTCTGATCGATCGGCTCGGCGCTCTCCTGGAGCGAAGCGACCTGGCCGAGCTGGAGGTCCAGGCGGGCGAGACGGGCATCGTCCTGCGCAAGCCCGCGCCGGCGCCATCCGCCCCGGCCCCCGCCGTAGCCCCCGCCGCGGCCGCTCCGGTCTCGACCGCGAAGATGGTGAGAGCGCCGCTGACGGGCATCTTCTACTCCGCTCCGTCTCCGGCCTCGCCTCCCTATGTCACCGTGGGAGTCCGCATCAAAGTGGGGGACGTCATTGGCCTCATCGAGGCGATGAAGCTCTTCAACGAGATCAAGTCGGACCAGGCCGGGAGAGTCGTGCGCATGGTCGCCGAGTCCGGGAAGCTGGTCAAAGCGAAGCAGCCGCTCATTGAGGTCGAACCGTGAAGCCGCGCGTCCTCTCCGGTGTCCATGTGACGGGCTGGGGTGCGTACGCCCCGAGCCTGGTCTTGACCAATGCCGATCTCGAGCGGCTGGTCGACACGTCCGACGAATGGATCGTCAGCAGGACTGGCATTCGTGAGCGTCGTATAGCGGGGCCCGGCGAGACTACCGCGAGCATGGCCGCCGTTGCCGGGCTGCGGGCAATCGCCACGGCCGGCCTGCAGCCGGAAGACATCGACCTGATCCTCGTCGGCACGCTCACTCCGGACTATCCGCTTCCTTCCGCGGCCGTGCTGGTCAAGGAGGCAATAGGCAACACCAGGGCCGCCGCGATGGATCTGGCCGCGGCCTGCTCCGGCTTCGTGTACGGCTACGCCATGGCTCATGCGTATCTATCGAGTGGCCTGGGAAAGCACGCCCTGGTCGTGGGCTCTGAGACGATGAGCCGCTGCACCGACTTCACCGATCGGGGCACCTGCGTACTGTTCGGCGACGGCGCCGGGGCGACGGTACTGTCCGCCTCGGACGAGCCGGGCGGAACCCTGGGCATGGAACTGACCACCGACACGGCCGCGACTTACTCGATCTGGATTCCCGCCGGCGGCGCGACTCGCCCGGCCAACGAGGCGACGGTCGCCGGGCGAGAGCATCTGATGCGCATGAAGGGCGGCGAGACGTTCAAGCTGGCCGTCAGGCGGCTTGGCTCTACGTCGCTCCGCGCGCTCGAAAAGGCCGGCATGGGCCTGGACGACGTGGACCTCGTCGTGCCCCACCAGGCAAACATCCGCATTCTCGAGGCGCTGGCCAAGTCGATGAGCTTCCCCATGGAGCGGGTCTTCGTCAACATCGACAGGTACGGCAACACCTCCGCGGCGTCCGTCCCTATCGCGCTGGTCGAGGCCGTGTCGGAGGGGCGTATCAAGCAGGGCGACCGCATAGTGCTTGTCGCATTTGGTGCGGGCGGCACGTCCGCCGCGATCGCGCTCCAGTGGACCGCAGACCCGGCCAACCGCCTTCGCGCCGATGCCGTCGATCCCGACAGCGTCTCCATCTCCGTGCCGAACATCGAGCCCGTCAATCCGTTCCCGCCGGCCCTGGAGTGGCTGCTCAAAGAGCCCGCCGAGGGTTCCGGAAACGGTCGCCGCCCTGGGCTGGATGCCTCCTCAGCTACGACCATCTCCGACACAGCGGTCTCCGGTGCGGGGAGCGCCGCCGTCACCCGGCCTGAGCCGTGAGGTCGAGGTCCACGGTGTAGAGCGTGGACCTCGAATCCGGCCGGACCTGAACGCCAGTAGAAGGAGCCACCCATGATTGACCTGACCGGCAAGTCCGCCCTCGTCACGGGCGGCGCTCGTGGCATCGGCAAGGCCATCTGCCTGAATCTGGCCCGCCAGGGCGCCGACATCGCCTTTGTCGACGTGGGCCGGCCCGAAGTGGCCGAAGCTACCGTGGCGGAGATCCATGCTCTCGGCCGCCGCGCCATCTACATTGCCGCGGATGTGACCGACCCGGAGGCCTGCGCCAAGGCCGTCGCCGACACGGTTGCCGCCTTCGGCAAGATCGACATCCTGGTCAACAACGCCGGCATCACCCGCGACGACCTGATCATGCGCATGCCGATCGACGACTGGAAGAAGGTCCTCGAGGTCAACCTCTTCGGCGCCTTCTACATGATCAAGGCCGCCATCCGCCCGATGCTCAAGGCCCATGCCGGCCGGATCATCAACATGTCCAGCGTTTCGGGCCAGGCCGGCCAGATGGGCCAGGCCAACTACTCGTCGTCCAAGGCGGGGCTGATCGGTCTGACCAAGGCCACGGCTCGCGAGGTAGCGTCGCGCGGCATCACCTGCAACGCCGTCGCTCCCGGGTTCATCGTGACTGAGCTGACCAAGGACCTGCCCGCGACTCTGACCGACCAGATCAAGGCCGCGACGCCGCTTGGCCACTTCGGCACGGTCGAGGACATCGCCAACGCCGTAACGTTCCTGGCCTCGGACGAAGCCGCGTACATCACCGGCCAGGTTCTGGCGGTCGATGGCGGCCTGGTGATGATGTAGGTGCAGCTGCCAGCCTGTCATGGGGGGCCGCGCGCGCGGCGTCGACGGCCGTAGACTTGGATGGAAATGGGGACTGAGACTCAATCCGCCGCCGAAGAGCCCGGCTCCGCCGACGAGCCCGGCTCCGCCGACGAGCCCGGCTCCGCCGACGAGCCCGCGGCGAGTCGTCGCGCGCGCCTGATCGCGGCCGCCCTCTCGCTCAAGGCCCGTCTCGCTCAATTCGCCGCCGACGAGCCCGGCTCCGCCGAAGGGCCCGAGGCGCGTCGTCGCGCGCCCCTGATCGCGGCCGCCCTCTCCTTCCTCTGGCCCGGCCTTGGCCAGCTGTTCCTGGGTCGCCGGGCCTGGGCCGCCATCTTCGCCCTGCCGGCCGTAGTCCTGACCGTGTGGGCCGTGGTGCAGCTCACCCACGGGCTGTGGTGGGTCGGCCTGAGCATGCTGGACGAGAGCTATGCCCTGACGGTGGCCGTCATCGTCATCCTGGCCGGGGCCCTGCGCGTCGCGTCGACCGCTCACGCCTTCCTCTCGGCGCCGCGAGCCCGGCGCTTCCGCTTCCGCCCGCTGGAGGTGGGTCTGGTCGCAGCCCTCCTCATGACCATAGTCGGGATGCACGGCTACGTGGCCGCCGACGCGTGGCTCGTACATCAGGCGGATCTCGACATCGCCGCCAATAACCGCATCTTCGTGGCGGACGCATCGGCCTCTCCCGGCGCCAGCGTCAGCCCGACCGCCACGCCGACACCCGCACCTATCGACCCTCTAGCGTTCTACCCCGCGCCCACGGTCGCGCGGAGCGAACCCACGCCCGCTCGAACGAAGAACCCCGATCGGATCAGCTTCCTGATCGTGGGCATGGACAACATGCCCGGCCGAGCCTTCTCGAACGCCGTCACGGACACCATGATGGTCGTGAGCATGGACACCAAGACGGGCAAGGTGACCCTGATCAGCGTGCCCCGCGACACCTCCGCCTTCGACATGTACTACGGCGGCTGGGCCGAATCCGGGCTGAAGCTCAATGAGCTGGTCAACAACCTGATCAGCGGCTACTACAAGTCCCCTGATCCGCCCATGATCACCCTGAAGAAGGAAGTCGGGTTCCTGGTCGGCCTACCCATCGACTACTACGCCGCGCTCGACCTGGGAGGCCTCGCCAGCATGATCAACGCGATCGGGGGCATCGACATCTACAACGAGCGGGGGATCGACGACCCGTCGACCGGCATACAGATGGGCGTCGGCCCCGCCCACCTCAACGGTTCTCTGGCCATCCTGTACGTCCGCTCTCGTGAGGGCGCGGGCGGCAGCGACTACCAGCGAGCCGCTCGCCAGCAGGCCCTGCTCGTGGCCCTGGAGAAGAAGGTCGCGAGTCCGTCCGTCCTGCCAAACATAGCCAACCTCATCTCGCTGGCCGGCAAGGTCATCGCCACGGACTTCCCCCTCGATACCGCTCGCGACTATGTGTCGGCCGCCCAGCACGTGGGCGCGATATCCAGCTGCGTGCTCGGGCCGCCCTACAGCTACCACCCGGACACGTCCACCACGGGCGGGACATGGACCAGCCGGCTGGACATGGCACTGGTCGCCAACCTGTCGGTCGGCCTCTTCGGTTCGGAGAGCAACTACTACGGGCTCCCCGGGGTAGTGCCGGCGGCCTGCCAGGCGTAGACCCGCGGCGCCTACTTGTAGGTGACGGCCGTTCCGGGTGGAACGCTCTGCATGAAGATCTGGCCGCGAACGAAGGGGATCTCGGTACCAGAATCGTCGTAGTAGTGGGTGAGCGCCGTATCCGAGGTCTTCTTCCAGGTGCCGGTGATCGCCTTGCCTTCCTTGAAGACGATGGCTTTGCCCGAGCCGGTGTTGCCTACCTGAACCCTCGGAATGCCGAAGTCCACGTAGTCGGGTGTGACCGTCTGGAACATGACGACGATGTTGCGGGCGATCACTTGCTGCTGGTTGGCCGGATCGAGCTGAAGCTTTCCGTCGAGCAGGCGAAGGTACGAGTCGCTCGCTGGGTCGTACTGGTAGCCCACCGATACGGTGTTATAGGGGACCGTGATCGACTGGGATTCGGGCCGATCGGCGGCCGGGGTGTCGGCCACGAACGGTCGGGAGGGCGGGCCCTGATACGTGGCCGGGTAGCCGCTCTGGGCCGCGCAATGGATCAGGTCCGCCGTGTTCGTGAACTCATTGTGGGGGGCCTCTCGGCCGGGCACGCGGAAGTACGGACATGAGCCGCCGGCCCCGGCGTCCATGTTGTAGATGTAGCCGGCCATCGCCGGGATCACGATCTTGCGGACTCTGGTGTCGCCTCCGTCATGGCCGTACAGCGCCTTGTACTCCGCTGCCCAGCGGACGAAGTAGGGTCGAGCGCTCCGGACGCCGCCGACGGAGGTCGCAGTCACTTCCTGGAAGATCATCAGGTAGCGGGTCTGGCCATATTCCTCATAGGACTGATAGACGATCGAGGCGAAGGAGAAGCCGTACTGCGGTCGGGCTGCGATGTTGTCGCCGATCGAGATCGCCAGCGGCAGGCGGTGAGCCAGGTCGGCAGGGGCCGCCACTCCGTCCAGATCGCTGTACTCCCAGCCACTTGGGATCGCCGTTGGGTTCAGGTCGACGGTTGGGGAGGGCGACGGCGTCGGCGACTCGGTCGGTGAGGCGGTAGGCGACGCGGTCGGAGAGGCCGTGGGCGACGGCGAAGGGCTGGCTGCGGGAGACGCCTGCGCCGGCCTGAGCCATACCAGCAGTCCAGTGCCGACGATCGCCACGATCGCGATCGCGCCAACGGCGATCGTCAGCTTCCGGTGGCCGATCCAGATGGGCCTGATCCTGGTCCGGATGCGTTCGAGTCCAGCCCTGATGCGTTCGATCACGATTGCGTCTCCTGGCGTCGGGTTCGAGTCAGAATAGCGGCAACGGCCCACGGCTATGGCCTCCGGGGGGTGCCTCTCAGGGGTGGCAGCGTCCGACCCAGACGCTCGAACGCATCAGTTACGAGCCGAGTCGCCTCAGGCCGAGCGTAACGGCCACGCCGGCGACCAAGCCGCGAGCTTCGGCGATGGGGAGCGGTCTATCCCTCTTGATGAGGCTCTGCGCACAAGAGCGCAAAGCCCTGGCAGCAACCCAGAAGGCCGCCCGCGCGGCGCCTCTTCCGTGGAGATGCCGCTTGGCGACGAGGATCGCGTTTCGGCTGGAGTAGTAGCGATAGGTATTCGACGGACTGCTCCCGTGTACGAAATGGAGGACCCGCGCTTCGGGGACCACTCCTAAGCGCCATCCGGCTCGGCGCATCCGGAAAGACAGGTCCACGTCCTCCCAGTACAGGAACAGCGGTTCCCAGAAAAGGCCCGTCGCGTCAAGCGCCTGCAAGCGAATGAACATCGCACAGCCGGTGACGTAGCCGGTCGGCTCGACCGCAGTACGCGAGCTGGGCGCGACGACCTGTTGCCTGGTGATCGCCCTCGTCAGGTTCGCAGTGCCACCCGCGAACCAGATCCCAAATGGAGCTTCCGGACCGATTGGCGCGTCGATCTGTGGGGTCAGAATGCCGTAGTCAGTCTCTCGCTCCATCACAGCCACGAGCTCGTTCACCGAGCGAGGGTCGACCTCCGTGTCGTTGTTCAGGACCCAGGCGTAGGCCGCGCCTGCACGACGTGCCCATTCGAGGCCCAGGTTCGCCCCGCCCCCATAGCCAAGGTTGCGCTCGGAATCGATGATCTCGATTGAGCTCCCGAGCGTGGCCCTGAGTGCGTCGAGTTCGAGCCTACCCGACGCGTTGTCCACAACCACGATGGAATGGCTCGGGTAGTCGGCGGCTAGAAGGGAAGCGACGCAGACGCGTGTCTGCTCCAGGCCGTGATAGTTGACAACTATCGACACGACGAGTGGTCGCGGGTCGGCATTAGCCAAGTCAGTCGCGGCCCTCACGCATCCGCATAGCTGGGCAGCGTGCGGTTCCTGGCCAGAGCCGTCACGACTGACCCGGCCGCCCACCAGAACAGAAAGGTCACGGAAAAGTCGCTCCAAACCTGACTCGAGAGTACGACGGGAAAGAGCGCTAGTCCGCCGACGCCGACGACCGCTCCCAGCGCGCAGGTCGCGACATCCTCTCGCCGACGCCACGCGATGGCAAACCCGGCGAGGACGAGCCCGCCATACAGCGCCAAGAACAGTAGGAGGCCAAGGAGTCCGATGTCGGCGCCTACTTCAAACAGGGCGCTTTCTCCTGGGCTGCTAGCCGACCCGAACCGCGGCACGGCTGTCCCGAGCCCAACTCCAAGGGGGTGCTCGGCCACGAAGCGAAGGCCACTAACCACGGAATCGACATGGGCCTGGATTGAGGTGTCGTCTCCGGACGTGAGTCCAGCCGCGAGTCCTGTCACTACGTCGGTCGTCGTGTTCACCTGCTGGCCACCGCCACCGCCACCGCCACCGCCCCCGGCTCCAAGATGGGAGACCGTGCTCAGCAGCTGTTGGCCAATCGGAGGCCGAACGTCCGCCAGATCGACGCTCACTACAGGGCCGAAACTGGGATACCCCAGCAAGCCGAAGACGGTCGCCGCCACAATCGCACCTGCGGCCACAGCACCCGGGCGATGGAGTCTCAGCGCTACGAGAATGACCGCCTCTACGACGATGCACAAGAGCGCCAGGCGCGTCAGGCTGAAGCTCATCCCTAGGAGAACCAGGGCCAGGGCCAGCCAGGCGTAGCGTTTGTGCTGACCAGGCGAGGCGGCCACCACGAAGGCAGCAGGGATCACCAGAAGGCCGGTGTAGGCGATCCCGAGCGGGCTAAGGTACGTCGAAACCATCCGGCGCAATAGGCCCGCCGAGGTGCCCTGGAAGAAGTTCTCGGGGAGGCCACGGGGGCCGGGGTAGTTGAAGCCCAGCCATGAGTCGAACCTCAGGATTCCCATGTCGAGCCAGGCCTTGGTCGGGATGAAGAACAACTCGAGCATTCCTGCAACAGTGACAAGAGCGGCCACGCCAATGACAAGCCCGAGGCCGAAGCGCAAGCTGACAGGAGGCCAGACTCGTCCGAACAGGTACAGCAGTGGGAGGAGTTCGAGGACGCGCAACTCGAGAAGACGCTGCGTAAGGGAAGCCTGCGAGTCGCGGGCTGCAAGCGGAACCACGGTGTAGACGACGAGCATGAAGGCGAAAAGCGCCATGCCGGAATCCAGAAGGCGCACGGCCAGAGACAACGAACGCCACGATCGAAGAGCCGCGGATAAGGTTGGGCGGAGGCCGGAGCGAGCCAAACCGAGCACCAACCTGAGCGCCAGCAGGCCCAGCAGCGCCTCCTTCCATAGCTGAAGGCAGCGGACGGCGACGTCAGGTACGTGGGCCGTCAGCAGGAGCATCAGCGCGGCATTGTGAATGGCAATGCCCGCGACCAGGAGCGGCAGGCCCAGTTCCGGCCTTCTCCAGGCAGTTGCCAGAGCTGTGATCGCCAGCCCTCCCAGGGCAAGCGTGAGCGCGGCGGCCCACACGGTGGTAAGCACAGTGACCTCCCTCTAGCTTGACCCCTGGCGTTCTCGGTCTCGCCCCGCCGCCGAGCGGAGTATCAAAGCCATTCGTTCCGCTGAGCCCTGCCAAGTGTAGCGTCGAACCCGGTCCTCGCCTCTCCGAACGTACTCTCGTCGAAGCGATTCGTCGCTGAGAACGCGCCGCACTTGCAGCGCGAGATCCTCGGCTTCTCCAGGCTCATGGAAGAGCGCCGCATCGCCGAGCACTTCGGGCAGAGACCCCGCGCGCGATGCGACTACGGGTATGCCTCGGGCCATGGCCTCGAGTGGCGGATAGCCAAACCCCTCCGTCAACGATGGGAAGACGAAGACCGAGGCATGAGCGTACCAGTCCTCCAGCTCGGAATCGCTGACGGCGCCAACGACATGAACAGTCGGATCGGACGCGGACAGGGCGAGCACGCGCTCATGATCTCGACCTGGCTGTCCCACGATAGCGAGGTCGATGCCAGTATCCCTGAGAGCCTGCATTGCCTCGATCGCCGTCGGAACATCTTTGTGCGGCTCCGTCTGTCCGACGTACAGAGCGTACGGACGTGCCAGGGGCGACGCCGCCCGGCCCCCGCGCGGCGCTTCCAGCCCCGGGTAGACGACCTCTATTCTCTCCGGGTCAGCTCCGAGATGGTGAACGATCTGGCTTCGGCTGTAGTTGGAGACCGTGGTGATCCGCTGGGCCGCACTGAGCGAGCGCATGAATCTGCGTCGTGCATAGCTCGTATAGGCGCGGTCGTAGGTGTTTGGGGCGACCAGGAAATTGACGTCGTGGATTGTCACTACTTGGGGCGCCCGAGAACGACCGGAGGTCACGTTGGCCGGCATCAGGAGCACATCGGATCTTTCGCGCTTGACCCGTCGCGGTAGCTCTACCTCCAGCCAGACTTCGTCGAGAAGCAGGTTGAGGATCTTGCGAGCTGGCCCACCCCGCCGAAGCCGGCGGGGACCCGGCCAGGCCGACACACGGATGTCGGGCATTTCGTGGAGGGCCGTCAGCAGGCCGGCGGCCCACCGCAGGGAGCCGCCGGGCCCATGTCGGGAGATGGAGAAATCCATCGCAACTCGCAGCGGATCTAAAGCAGCTGTCCGGTCGACGACAGGCTTTCTCGAGCCAAGCTCCGCCGCCACTAAGGTGCGTCCCACACTGCCTGGATGGCGGCGCGGAATCTATCCAGGGTGAAGACCTCCATGGCGCGGTGCCCACCCGCCTCACCAAGCCGCCGACGCAACGCCTGGTCGTCAACGAGCCGCTCGATCGCGGTGGCCAGAGCCTCGACGTCGCCCGGTGGCACGAGCAATCCCGAGACCTCGTTCTCGATGATCTCAGGAGCGCCGCCGTGGTTAGTGGCAACGGTTGCGCAACCGGACCGCATCGCCTCCAGGATGACCATTCCGAACGGCTCAGGCCACACGGATGGCACGACGGCAATCTGCACGGAGTCGAACAGCCCGGGAGCGTCGGGGCAGAAGCCCAAAACAGCGATGCGGTCGCCCAGACCGGACCGTTCGACGCGATCCTTGAGTGCGCCCTCGCGCCATTCCTCCCCGGCAGGTGGGCTGCCCGCAACCACGAAACCGACACCGGCGTTTCGTGTCCCGACGCGTTGCGCCGCTTCAACGAACACCTCGTACCCCTTCCACTGATTGAGCCGTCCCACGAAGGCGACGATTGGATCTCCCTGGACCGGGCGGGCGATGGGCCGCCGATCCCTTGGCGCGATTCCGTTGTGCACCACTCTGACTCGACGCCTGGCCAGCCACGATGGCCGGAGATGGCGGCCTACCGCGTACGAGATGACAACTACACGATCCGATGCTGTCACCGGCAACGTGCGAAACATATATGCCAGCAACTTTGGACGCTGGACGATCTCGTGAATATGCCAGATGAGCCGGGCGCCGTTGGGTCTGCCTACGATCGCCGCCACGAGAAGCGCAGCCGTGTTGACATGTACGATCTCCGCACCGATGGCCCGTGCTCGCGCTCGAATTGTCCGTCTGGCGCGATACATCGAGACCATCAGTCGGGGGAGGGCGCGCGGCTTCAAATAGCGCCTCCGCACAGGCGCGAGGTCCACTCGCCGATAGTCGATGCCGCGAGCTGCGAGGGCCGAGGACAGCCAACCCGGGGGTCCGTCGTTGGCGAGCAGCACTTCTACCCGTCTCCCGGCCGTCCGCGCAGCCTCGACAGTCTCGAGGAGCATTCTGTCGGCTCCATACGCGTCGTCCGACGGGTGCAGGAACAGGATCGGACCCGGCCGGCTACCTGGCGGTGCCATTGATTGCATGCCTCCGCGGGCAGGGCACCCAAAGCGCACTGATCCCATGGTCATCTTCCACGATCGGCGCCGAACGATAGCAGAATGCCGGCCACGCGCGGAGGGCAGGAGGGCGTCGGCACGGTGAAGCCAGCGCCGCCCGGAGCGCGACAGCGCCGTGAGTACATCTCCGGCAGCCCGGCCCGGCGGCAACGCAAATGCGCGTCCGGCGAGGTCCTATACTCGCGCCATCCCATCAACCCGAACTCTGCAGGCTCATGTCCTCCGCCGATCAACTTCCTGACCTTCAGCCGGCGCTGTCTGCGCCCGAGCGGCCCACTGGGCTCCGATGGCGCCTGACTTCGCGCTTCACGGCTCGATCACGCAGCCAGCGCTTCGCTCGATTCATGGAGCTGATGTCGCCGTCCTCGACAGACCGCGTTCTCGACGTTGGGGTGACCGACACGGCCTGGCGGTCGAGCAACCCGCTCGAGGCGGCGTATCCCTGGCCGGAGCGAATAACCGCAGTGGGCCTCGAGCCGATGCCGACGTTCGAGAGGCTCTTCCCGGCCGTCAAGTTCGTGGTGGCGGATGGGCGAAGCTTGCCGTTCGCCGACAAGGCCTTCGACATCGGCTATTCGAACGCCGTCGTCGAGCATGTCGGCAGCCTGGCTGATCAGAAGAGATTCGTGAGCGAGCTTCTACGGACCTGTAGGCGAGTCTTCGTGTCAACCCCGAACGCCCATTTCCCGATCGATCCTCACACGCTCCTGCCGTTTGTGCATTGGCTCCCCCGGAGCGTCCGCCATCCTATCCTGCGCGCCACCGGCAACGGCCAATGGGCAACCGAATCGGCGCTGCGCCCGATTAGTCCAGCGGAACTTCGCTGCATGTTTCCCAGCGAGGCAAGCGTGCGCATCGTTCGGCAGCGTGTCATGGGCATGACCACGGTGCTGACGGCGATCGCGGGCGAGGCACCGTTCGGGGCAAATGACACGGTCGCGCGCTGACCAGGGCGACTCAATCGCCACGGGTCCCGGGTCCCCGTGGCACGATCACTCACCCGGCCGGTCCAGGCCAGTGTCGGCACTCGAGGTCGATTCGTCACGGCCGACCAATGCGGCACGGAATCGCAGCCGGGCGCCCGGGGAACTGGTGTGGCTATCATTCCGGGCAGTCTAGGTCGTGAGCTGGTTGATGGACCATGGGATTGCGATCAGTTGCCGGAGGAGATGGGATGTCTGGGAAGCGACCCGTTTGGCGCGGTCCGGAACTGGCATCGGCCGCGGCTGATACATCCTGTCGTCCTTGGCATCTTCGATGAAGGCATCGCGCATAGTCGCCGTGCTTCATGAGCTATCGCTCACCGGCGCGCCACGGCTGACGCTCGATGCCCTCGATACGATCCGGCAAGAAGCATCGGTGAGAATCGTTTCATGGGAAGGCGGACCCCTTACGGGCGCAGCTCGACGCATCGGTCCAACAGTCGTGTTGCGTGACGCTCGTCTAGCGCGGGTACTACCCCGGCCATTGGCGACTGAGCACGTTTCAGGGGCGCTCGCCGGCGCAGGCGCCCGGCTGAAAGCCGCAGAACAGGCCGCACGGCTCCGCTGGTGGAAGCCCGACCTGGTCTACGTATCCAGTGTTTTGGCTTTGCCGCTGGTTCGAATGCTCCGGCTCGAACGCGTCCCTGTCGTGCTACATGTGCACGAACTTGGATCGGCCCTGGCTTTCTGCGAGAGCGTATATCCCGGGCTCATTTCGTCCATGCCGGATCAGTACGTCGCCGTCTCTGCGGCCGGCGCCCAGGATCTTGTCCGCCAGATGGGAGTCCCTTCTGACGCGGTGAGCGTGGTCAGGCCGTATGTCTTGACACCTATTCGAGAGCCCGCCCCGATGTCAGCGTCAACCGATCGGACACCGCTGATCGTGGGCGGTGCGGGTAACCCTAGCTGGACAAAGGGCCCCGATCTCTGGCTGCTCGCCGCTCGTGCGGCGGTAGACCGGCTGGGCATGGATAGACTGCGATTCGTGTGGGTGGGCTACAGAGACAACAGAGATGGCCTCCACTTCCGAGCCATGATCTCCAGGTTGGGGCTCGACGATGTGGTCGAGCTGGTCCCAGAGACAGAACGCGTCTACGACCATTTCGCCCGTTTCGACATCTTCGCGATGTCGTCGTGGGAAGAGTCGGCCTCGCTGGTCGTCCTGGAAACGATGGCAATGGGCATACCGGTTATCTGCTTCTCTCCGACGGGCGGCCCGGCCGAGGAAGTAGGAGAAGCCGGAGTCGTTATCCCCGAGATCTCGCCAAATCGGATGGCAGATGCAATTGTCGATCTGGCCCAGTCGCCTCAAAAGCGGCGAGCGACGGGAGTCGCGTGCTCAGAACGTGCTCGAGAGCAATTCGGACGTGCCGCGTCGCTCGCTGCCCTCACGAAGGTCTTTGACACGGCCGTCACCTCAGGCAGTCGCCGCGCTGCGACCGCTGGGCCTCGTCGACCAGGATAGAGATACACTGCCGACGAAGAGCCCTCGGTAACCTCGGTGCTTCGTCGCCCAATGTCGGCCGGCTTCAATCGAGGAGTCCGTGGCAGATCAGAAGTCCGCCGGAGGCGCAGTCCGAGCCCTAACACGCAGGGCCGCGCGCGGGAGTTATCACGCCGTGCCCGATCGCCTGACCGAAGCATCCATGCTTGAGGACGACTTCGACTTCTCGACGCCGGAAGGAGAAGCGGCAATCCGAGCCGCGATTGCCTTGGTTCTTGAGGTCCGTGAGACCGAGACCGGCCCGCTCGCCCGAAAGGTCCGACTCTACGAGCGAACGCTGGGCCTAGCCGTGATCCCGGTGCTCCTTCGACGAGCGATTCTTGCCGTCAAGAGACGCGGCTTCTCGCTCCGACGCGGCAGTAGATGAAGGTTCTACACGTCACCGACGAGGACCTGCCCGCTCGGCGCTTCAATGGCTACGACCTCCTGGATGACCTGGCCACCAGGGGCGTACGGGGGAAGCAGGCCGTGCTCAGGAAGTCGAGCGACAACCCGGATGTCGTGTCCCTGTTCGCAGGTCGCGGGGATGAAGATCTCCAGTTCAGGCTCCAGGAGGTCGAACGGCGGCACTCGATCAACAACCTGCTTTTCCCGTGGGGACGCCTGCTCGCAGAGACGAAGGAGTTCAGGGACGCAGACGTCGTCCACTACCACCTGATCCACAACCAGGTCATCTCGCTCTACGACTTGAAATGGCTGTTCGGCCTGAAGCCGTCAGTTTGGACGTTCCACGATCCGTGGCCTCTTACCGGCCATTGTGTTCATCCGATGGGATGCGAGGGATGGCTCACCGGGTGCAAACCCTGCCCGTTCCTCGATCGGTTGTTCCCTCTAGCTCACGATCACGCGGACCAGATGTGGCGGGCCAAGAAGCGGCTGTTCTCCGAGCTCGATCTAGATGTGGTCGTTGCTTCGGACTGGATGCTCAATATGGTTCGACGCAGCCCGGTGACCTCGCACCTGGAATATGTGCACCTCATTCCCTTCGGCATCGAAGCCCGGTTGTTTGCACCGGACGACGCACAGGCGAGCAGCCGGCGGCGTCTCGGGATCCCGGAGAACGACTTTGTGGTGCTCTTCCGGGCCAAAACGTGGGAGGTGAAGGGCCTGTCATATATCGTCGAGGCGCTCGGGGCGAGACAGCCCACCCGCCCCACGACGCTGCTGACCCTTGACGAGCGCGGACTAGTCCAGGGGCTCGGACGAGACTACCGGATCGTGGAGCTGGGTTGGGTCGACGACAAAGCGCTGTACCCGCTCGTCTTCTCCGCGTGCGACGTCTTCCTGATGCCCTCGTTTGCGGAGGCGTTCGGCCTCATGGCGGTGGAGGCGATGGCAGCCGGAAGGCCTGTCGTGTGCTTCGAAGGAACTGCCCTTCCAGCTGTAACCCACGCGCCGGAGTGCGGGATCGCGGTTCCCGCGGGCGACGCTTCCGCGCTTCGCGCTTCGTTGGATCGCCTCGCCGCGGATCCGTCCGAAGCGGCGCGTCGGGGGCGCCTGGGTAGAATCATCGTCGCCGAGGACTACGGATTCGAACGCTACCTGGACTCCATGGCCCAGCTCTACCGGTCAGTGCTTTCCAGGCATCGCACCTCTCACTGAACCGCGTTCTTCAGGCGGACCTACTGCACTGAATCGTGACCTGCCACGGGGTCCTGATCCAGGCCCGAAGCGCTACTCGGGACTGGACGACCGATCATGGACCTCAGCCGGCGGGAAATCCGCCTAGCTCGTCGACGACCGAGCACCCGGACGACGAATTGCCGGACACTACGGCGCACTCTCGTCCAGGGCTGGCGGATCCTGGCGATCCTTCTCTCCAGCTCAAGTATGGTTTGCGCGACCGCGACGTCCTCCGCCGCAGACAGATGGAAGTCACGTCTGAGGTCCGAAACGAGACGGATGTCTGAGCGGAAGACGGCCTCCAGCTTCGCCGACTTCTGGAACGGACTCACCCTGAACAGGGAGAGCGGCTCCGGCAGGTACCGGTGGCGAGCCCCCGAGGCCAGCGCCCGCAGCCAGAAGTCGTAGTCCTCCCCAAAGACGCCCGGCCGGTACCCGCCGACGGCGGCGTGAAGCTCACGCCTGTAGGTGGCGCCGACGCTGTAGAAGCATATGCGGATCACATCGCTCAGTTCGAGCGAATGGATCTCCCGACGCTCGTCCGGACCGTAGGCTAACTCCCGGTCGTCGCCGGGCCACCAGTAGTACCCGTTGGACGAGTAGACGTCGTACCCACCCTCGGAATCGATGAAGGCAGACATCCTGGACAGATGCTCGGGCAGCAGGATGTCATCCGCGGAACAGAGGACCACGAAGTCACCGACGGCCGAGGAGACGCCCGCGTTGTATGCGCCCGCCGTGCCCTGATTGCTCTGGTGGACGACTCGGAAGCGGGGATCACGCTGCGCGTAGGCTGTGGCGATGAGCAGTGTGTGGTCAGTAGAGCCGTCGTCGACCACGACGCACTCCCAATCGGTGAGGGTTTGGGCAAGGATCGCGTCGAGCGTCGCGCCCAGCGTCGGTGCAGCCTGGTAGGCAGGTACCACGACGGAGAAACGCGGGCCCGTCGCGGTCCCGGCGATGGCGCTCACCCGAACTGATGCCACTCGCCGGCCAGCTCCTCGAGCATCTCGGCCCAGCTCGGCGGGGTCCAGCCGGTACGCTCCCGGAAACGCGTGCTGTCAAGCGAACGGTCGATCACCGGCTGGTCCACCGGGCTGAGGTCCACGTTCCACTTGAGGTGTCTGGCCAGGTCAGTCAGCAGCGTGTACTTGTCGATCGGGTCCGCCGATACGTGCCACAGGCCGGAGAGGGTCGCGTCTCTCAGGACGACGTCTCGGATCACCGCCGTCAGTGCGCTCGTGGTCAGCCCGCTGAAAAGGGCTCTCCTGAAGCCCTTGAGCTGCTCGTTGCGGTGAGCCGCGAACCAGGCCGCGAGTCCGGTGGGTTCCCCCAACTGCCACCCGATGATGGAGGTGCGCAGCGTGAAGACGTGATCCTGATCGGTGACCTCGCCGAGCAGCTTGGAGCGCCCGTACAGGTCGAAAGCATCTGGCACGTCACTCTCGAGGTACCGGCCGCGAGCGCCGCTGAACACGCAGTCCGTGCTTACGTGCACCAAGCGCGCGCCGTGTGCCGCGCATGCGTCGGCGAGCACGTGTGGCCACAGGCTGTTGACGGCGATCGACGGGATCGCCTCCTTCGCCGCCTTCAGATGCTTGACGATGCCGGCAGCGTTGAGAACGAGTGTGGGCCGTACTCGCTCCACCAGGGCGTACGCCGAATCTGCCTTCTCTGCGTCAAGGCCGCCGAGCAAGCGCTCGAGGGGGATCCCGAGATCGGGAAGGTCGTGCGGGGTCCGGCAGGCCCCCCAGACCTCGAAGTCGGGGGCCAGCACCCGGATCGCCTCGTGACCCAGCATCCCGCTGGCGCCGACCACGAGGATGCGCGGTGAGCTCACGCGATGCCCTGCACGATCCTGGCGACGATGTCCGAGACGTTGTCGACGAGGTACTCCGGCGGCGGCGTCCACTTGCCCGCAGAACGGACGGCGAGGTCGATGGCAGGCAGGATGCGGTCCGCTTCCACGCCGGCCAGGATGTTGCTCCCGCACTCGATCGTCTCCGGTCGCTCCGTCACGTCTCGCATCGTCACCGTGGGCACGCCGAAGATGCAGCACTCTTCCTGCACGGTCCCGCTATCCGAGAGCACGCAGAACGCCTCCTTCTCGAGGCGCACGAAATCGAACAGGCCGAGCGGCGGCACGAATCTGACCTTGCCGGCCTCGATGCCGAACTGCTGCATTCGGTCGGCAGTGTGCGGATGCAGGGAGGCTACCACCGGCAAGTCGTACTTCTCGACCGTTTGGTTGAGAGCCTCGACGAGTGAGGCGAGCCGCGCCGGGTCGTCCACGGTCTCGGCCCGATGAGCGGTGACCAGGAAGTACTTTCCCGGCTCCACGCCTACCGCGGAGAAGGGATCGGCTGCATCGATTTGGGAGGCGTAATGGTCCAGTACCTCCTTGATGGGGTTGCCGGTGACGTACACGCGTCGGCGCTCGATCCCCTCGCGGACGAGGTTCTCGGCGCTCCGATGCGTGTACGGCATGAGCACCGTGCTCGAGTGATCGATGACTCGGCGATTGACCTCTTCGGGCACGCGGTCGTCGAAGCAGCGGTTACCCGCCTCCATGTGAGCGACCCGGATGCCCATGCGCTTGGCCACGAACGCGCCGAGGCCCGTGTTGGTATCGCCGAGGACGAGGACCGTGTCGGGGGCCTCCGCTCGGAAGATCTCTTCGCACCCGGCGAGGATCTGTCCGATCTGATCCCCGAACCCGTCCCCGCGGACGCCCATGGACCGGTCCGGTTCGCGCAGACCCAGGTCGCGGAAGAACATCCCACTGAGGCGGTCGTCGAAGTTCTGCCCGCTGTGGACCAGCACGTGCTCGCACGACTCGTCGAGCAGAGGGATCACGCGCGAGAGGCGGATGATCTCCGGCCGCGTACCCAGGAGCGTGAGGACCTTTGCCACGTCGCTACGCCAGGGGCTGCTGTGCGATGGCCTCGGGAACCTTGCGTCGAAGGAAATCGGCAAGCTCCGCGGTGCTCATCAGGTGGTTCGCGGAGCTGTATTCGCCGACGAACGCCGCCTCTGGGACCGGAGCCGCCAGCTCGGGAAGCATCGGCCGCACGGCGAAGTAACCGTCCTCCCCGTAGACGGTGCGCGTGGCCTCCTCCTCGGAGACGAGAATCTCGTGGATCTTCTCGCCGGGACGGATGCCCGTGACGACCGTCTCGATCTTGCGGTCCCCGATGAGGTGGGTGGCCAAATCGGTCATCCGGGCGCTCTCGCAGCGTGGGATGTAGGTATCGCCGGGGGCGGCGGAACGCACCGCGGCGAAGATCGTGTCGACGGCGTCCTCGAGCGTGAGAAGGAATCGCGTCATGTCGACGGTCGTGATGGTCACCGGGCCGCCCGCCGCGATCTGGTCCAGGAATAGCGGGACCACGGAGCCGCGCGAGGCCAGCACGTTCCCATACCGGGCACAAACGAAGCGGGTCTGCGGGTGTTGGAGGTTGCCTTCGATGAGGACGCGCTCCTGGATCGCCTTGGTCATGCCCATGACGTTGACCGGCTTGCATGCCTTGTCTGTCGAGATGCCCACGACGGTCTCGACCCGTAGATCCATCTCGGAGATGGCCCGCACGAGGTTCGCCGCGCCCTCGATGTTCGTGCGGGAAGCCTCCCATGGGAAGTACTCGCAGCTCGGGACCTGCTTGAGCGCCGCGGCACCGAAGACGATGTCGGAGTCCCGGACGGCACGAGCGAGACTCGAGTAATCGCGTACGTCCCCGATCGTGAACTTGAGCCGCTGCCGCGAGTTCTCGAAGATCACTTCGTCGGTGGCTGAGGTTTGGTGCATGAAGTCCAGGCGCATGTAGTGCTGCTTGGCTTCATCCCGCGAGAAGACCGTGACGCTCTCCGGCACACCCTCGCTGCCCGTCATCAGTCGCCGCGTGAGCACCTGCCCGAGCGAGCCGGTGCCGCCGGTGATGAGGACGCGTTTCCCTTCGAACAAGCCCGCCATTACTGACAACTCCTATCCCGCCTGCCGCTGGACGCAGTATGACTGATGCAGTTCGGCACTCTAGACGATCTTGCCAAAGACCACTGGCCACAACGCGGTGCGACAATGCCGACGCACCCATTCGACCAGGAGGATCTCGTATGAGTACGGTCAGGGACCGCGCAAGAGCCCTCAGCCGACGTATCAAGACCCGGCTGCGACCGCTGAGCCCACGGCTGTCTCGCGAGCCGAAGGGCTTGAACGCGGCGCAATGGGAGGCTCTCCAGGCGAAGGATTATCACCCAAGCCTCGAAGGGATCATCGAGCGCTACCAACGGGACATTTCGGAACAGGACGCCCAGGGGTGGACCAATTTCGTCGGCAAGCACCTGGGCGAGGAGATCCGCCTCGAGGGCAAACGGTTCCTCGAGATCGGGCATGGAGGGGGCTGGTACCTCGCCCAGTCCCTCCGCGGTAGATGCAGCTCTGTTGTCGGGGTCGAGATCTCCGAGATTGCGAATACGAAGGCTCGTCAGGCGCTGGAGCATTTCGGTTACGACAGGTTCGAGCTCTTCACGGTGCAGGACAGCGATCTGGCTGCGCTCCCGGTCCGAGGCATCGACGTAGCGCTGTCCCTGACTGTCTTTCAGCACACGGCGCGCGACGTCTTCGGTGACTATCTCGTGTGGCTAGCGAGTGTCATGACTCCTGCCGGCGTCCTCTACATGCAGACACTCGAGAACGATCGAGAAACCAGGGTTCAGAGGTCGCCGGACGATGTCCTCTCGGTCAGCTACCAGTCCGGAGCTGTCGCCGACATGGTCAGGCGGGCCGGGCTCCGAGTCGTCAAACGCGTGGCATATCGCTACTCGGATGGGATCGACTATTGGGGCATCTACCACGTCGCAGCGGGTGCTAGCGAGGCCCCGTAACGGGGTGCACCGAGGCCCGCGCCCGAGCACTGCATCGGGTAGTCAATGGTATTCCGCCCCCCGACGCAGCCGCTCGACTGGCCGGAGCCGGGATCGTCGTCCGGACACGGAGCCGAGACCACGGCCAGGCTAGCCGCAGGGACTTGTCTGCCGATCACCCGGAGGTTCGCGCGCAGCCCTCTTCAGCGCGCTCGTGTTTCCCTAGTGTTCACCATCAGCACGTCGCAGTCTGCAGCGCCGTAGCCCTCACCGTGCCATCGTTCGGATTGGATTGTGTAAGGGACGAACCCGAGGTCTGCAATTGATGAGTAGATCTCGATGAACGAACCTGAGTCGGCGTAGACGTCAACGAGCGGAATCTCAATTTCGATCGCCACGAAAGCCTGGATGATGTCCGGCCGCATGCCGCCGAGCACCTCGGATTCGTAACCCTGGACGTCGATCTTGAGCAAAGGGCGGTGTGGCGAAAGATCCTCAATGTGATACGCGTCGTCGAAGCGCCTCACGGGAACAGTGGTCCGTGGGAGGCTGTCCGCTGTGTAGCCGGTGAATTCACCTCCGAAGTCAGACACCGACTTCAGGCTGGAGCTCCCCGAAGTCATGGGCCACAGGAAGAATTCCGCTTCAGAGGTTGATTCGCGGCCTAGCGCGTATGGCTCAATCGTCCAATTCGGATCGTGAAGTTCATCCGCGAGGTCCCTTAGCTTGGTCAAAGCGCGAGGATCAGGCTCAAACGAGACGACTGGGCACGTGAACCCTGCCTCACGGAAACGCTGATACCACTGTCCCGTGTTCGCGCCGACGTCGAACGCCAGGTCTACACGCAGCATGCTTAGGGTCTCTTGCCATTGATACGCCCAGGTCTGAGAGGCGGGAACGACCGCCTGAGAAGCCCACTGAGGAGCGGGAACGACCGCCCATCCGCGACGCTCAAGGATGTGCTTCATCGACCTGAAGATCAGGTGTCGCGCCGAAATGCTTCTCAAGCCGCATCATCCGGGGAAGGCGCCGATTGGCAGCGAGGACAGGCGAGGGCGCCGACGGTCATGGCCGGTAGTGTGGCCGCACCGGACTCAGGCAGTCAACGGGCGAGTTGTGCGGGTGGCGCGCAGGAGGGCCAACCCCACCCGTCCAGGGAACTACAGCTAGACCCGCCGCAGTATGTGGTTCGCAGCGGTCCTGACGCACCAGACTACGCCGTGTTCCCGCACCAAACCGGCCAGATAGCGGGGAGACAGGAAGCGCGACCGACTTCTAGGCGGGAGGAGCAGCGCCGGGGCTGGCGCATACGAGTAAGTCGGGACTAGCGCGTGGGTGGGTGGCCGGAGCGTGCGCTCCCTCCGTGTTGCCTCTCCAGTCTCGTCGATGGCCTTCTGGCCAACGAAGCCGACGCGATCGGCCGTGACCTCTTGCATGGCCCTTTCGAGCAACGAACGCCATTTCGCGATCGAGTCACTCACGGTCCAATCCTTTGAAAGGGCGATGTGTCTTGGGCGGAAGCTCCCCTCGGCAACCGAGCGGACGCCTCGTACGAGGTCGTTGCCAAAGACACCCGCTTGCTGTCGCTCGTCGTCGGTCAGTTCGCTGAAGACGCCCGTGTTTCTCATCACAACGGGCACGTCACAGAGACACGCCTCGATAGCGGCAAGGCACTGGGTCTCTACAGGCGAGCCCAGGATGAAGAAGTCCGCGCTGTTGAGAAGCGTCACGAGCGTGTCCTGGGGGACACGGCTGTACGTCCGGGCGTTTGCCGCTTCGAATGATTCGGCTTTCTTCGTCACCAGGAGCCATGTGATCTCCGGGAACGTCTCGATACACTGCCGCACCGCCGGCCAGCCCTTCACCTCGTCGAAGGCACCCACGAAGATCCCGATCCGCTCTGGGCCGAGACCGTTCATCGCGCGGCAATCGGACTTGTCCATTGGTCGGAACAGCTGTGAGTCCACTCCAACGGGAATGATCTCGAAGTCATATTCGGGATACGACAGCGCCGTCAGAAGCGAGTTCGTGACGGCGATGCGAGCGGCGCTGAGGGTCTTCTCCTGTTGGGAGGAATCACGACCCATCGCCCTTAGGTTGTCTTGCAGGAACGCGACCGTGTACAGGGCGGGATCGACTGTGTCGATGAAGGTCGCGTTCTGGATGAGGACAGCCACTTCGGCACGATTCTTTGCGATGTACTCCCGGGCTAGCGAAGCGTAGGGGCCGTCGGTCCCGACCACCCTGATGTCCACGCCCACCGTCGAAGGGAGTCCCTCGAGCAGGAAGTCCCACAGAACTCGCTCTCCCATCGTGCCGGTGACGAGATCGTTGCATACGGCGACGAGCGGCCTGTCCTGGGCAGCCTCCAAATCGACGGCATCTATCTCGCCCATCTGGAAGTGGTAGACCACGCTGTCCGAGGCCGTCCGATGATGGACGCCACGGCTGCGAAGGCGCTGCACCATTACGTTGTCGCCGGACACGCATGCTTCGCCAAGACGAGCGATCTCCGGGTGAAATATGTCCGAGCCCGGGCGCAGGTTGCCCTCGGGGTACCCTCCGATGGAGAGGAACGCTTCGCGTCGGACCAGCAGGGGCATGTACAGCCCACCATCGGCGACAGATGGTTCGCGGATAGCCTCGGCGAAGTCCACGAAGTCTTGCTCCCGGTAGTCGGTCGGGGTCCTGCCGAAGTCCCTCTCGATGGCGTGTTGCCCGGGCGTCAGCTTCCCCGACTCCACGAGGCGTGACGCCATGTCGCTGGAGCCGTCGTAGGCTTCCCACAGACCATCCAGCCACCCTGGGCTGAACGCCATGTCGCTGTTGATGAAGACGACGAAATCGCCGCGCGCTTGTTCCGCGCCGAAGTTGTACGCGCGATAGACGTTGTTGATGTACCACCCTTGCCGCTGTTCTTCGGTGTTGTTCCACTCGAAGTGCGGGATGAAGCTCGCACGAAGGTAGCCGAGCACCTCTTCAGTGGCATCGTTCGCGACGAAGAAGAACTCCTTGTCCCTCATATCGGTGTAGCGGAGTACTTGCTCGCGGACGAAACGCGCCAGCTCGACGCTCTTGTATATCAAACACACGATCGAGATACCGGGGCGGAAGACCTCGGCCCGATGACGCTCCACATAGGAGAGGGATTGCGCCAAGCTCAAGGGAGTGGGCTCCGGATCGTCTCGCCGCAAGTCGACGGGGAATTCGCTGGCAGGCACCTTCTCCAGGACTAGCTGCTCTTCGCTGACAAGCCTGTCAAGCATTTCGTAACCACGCTGTCCGCGGGCGCGATACCCCAGGTACTTGTGCGCCAGGTTGCATTCGTTGGCAAAGCCATAGTGCAGAACCTTCAGGTCAGCGTAGCGATCGACTGTCCGGATCGATGACGGATAGGGTGGCTGGTGAAGCCCCTTGGTCAACGTCTCCCACCGTATCTCTGGGGTGACTCTCCACAACCGCACGAACCAACCCAAGTCGTAGGAGCTGTCGAGCCGCCTCCAGGAATGGCTCCTCCAAAGATTGACCTCATGCAGCTCGACGCCGTCCAGGCTCCGGGTCTCGCCCCACGCGCACGCGCGCTGCAGATCTTCCGGATCCTCACTTGCGAGCACCTCATCCGCATCGAGCCAAAGGATGAAATCCGGCTTCAGCCGCCGGGCCTCCTCGAGCAAGAGCCGCTTGTGGCGGCCCTCATCGGCGAAGTCGTTTCGTGGGCTTCGAAACACGTATGGGGTGTGGGCCAGGAGGTATTCATAGGAGCCGTCCGTGCTGCCATCGTCGTAGACAACGACGGCATCAACAAGCGGCGCGATGTGCTCGATGAAACGTTCGAGGTTCCCCCTGCGCATCTCATTGAAGACCTGGGCGATGCAGACGATGCGGAAGCGGGACGGTCTGGCCGCTGTCCTGCGGACTACCTCGGTGGCGCCTTCCGTCACAGGGGTTCCATCCAAGCGAGTTGCGCCGTCCGTTTCCTGCACATCGTCAATCCTGGTGACAGCGGAATGGTCATCATCTCGTAGCCGACGGGGTTCGACTGGAGCTCCTCGACAGCTCTGTAGGCATCGCAGCAAAAGCCTGGGTCAAGGAGACTCGCATCACCTGGGTGCGTGTCGTGCATGAGGATGAGTCCGTGAGGACTGACCAACGGCAAGTAGCTTCTGAAGTCCCTGAGCACCGACTCCCTGCAGTGGTCGGCGTCGATGAAGAGCATGTCGATCTGGCGGCCGAGCTTCCGGGAGTCATCGGCGAACGAGTCCGTTGTGCCGCATACGAAGTGCGCGTTGGGAGCTTCCCTGACGAAGTGCGCGCACGCAGGATCGACGTCAACCCCGATCGCTTGACCCGCGTGCGGGGCCACCCTGTTGAAGAGCTCGGCTTGGTAGATGCCCAGTTCTACGTAGACTCTCGGTCGCATGAGCCGCGCCAGCCCAGCGATGAACTCGATGTGCCAATCCAGGGACACCTCGGCCACTTGCGGCGACCGGCGTTTGAGCATCGACAGCCTGCTAAGGGCGGTCCGTGCGGTCCTCAGCACTGTCTCATCCTCGATGTGGGGATCTCAGCCAAGCCGAGGAGGCCGCGCGGCCGAAGAGTGAGAGGAAAGGGCGGCCTCGGGTCGCCTCTGGTAGGGGAGATGGATCCTGACCGAGACGGAGCGTGGGACGGCTTCACGGGTCAGGGAGCCAGTCAACCGTCCAGTCGAGCATCGGCCTGACGACCCCCGGCCATTCGCCCGCGTATTCGCCTCGCACCCCGTTGCCCTCCGTCCGGTCCACAACCTGGAAGGCGATTGCATCGCGCTCGACGGCGTGGCCATGAGTAGGGTTGTAGGTGGCGACGGCGACATTGAGGGTAATGCGGCCCTCCGCAAGAAAGTTGCCCGGGATCCGGCACGCTGAGCGAATCAAGCCCGGTTGACGTGGGATGCTCCGCCACCCCGCGTTCGAGGAATCGTCGACGGCGAAGAGACAGATGCCCTCGCCGTTGAACACATGGACGTTGACCGATGGCCGGAGGTTGCCGGACCCGGCGCTCCAGTACTCGACCTCAATATCGAGCGGCTCGGTGATGTCGACCTCGTCACCCTGACCGCCCTGCGCCGGAACGACCCGGATGGACCGAAGGCGCGCGACGTCATCGCCCGGCGCAGTCGATGGGTCATCCCAGCGCCTTTCGCTCGTTCTGCCCAGGTCGGACTCAAGGTACGCGCGGACCACCGCGTGGGTCGGACCGGAAGTGACGACGCGGCCATGATCCAGCAGGATCGCCTTTTCGCACAGTCGAAGCATGGCGGGCATGCTGTGGGAGACGAACATGATCGTCCGGCCCCCACTGCCGAGCTCCGACATCTTCCCGAGGCACTTCTTCTGGAACTCGGCGTCACCGACGGCCAGGACCTCGTCGATGAACAGGATCTCGGGGTCGAGGTGGGCGGCGACGGCGAAGCCGAGGCGCACCTGCATGCCGCTTGAATAGCGCTTGACGGGCGTGTCCAGGAACTGGTCGATCCCGGCAAACTCGACGATCTCGTCGAATTTGCGGACGATCTCGCTCCGCCGCATCCCGAGGACCGCTCCACTCAGGAACACGTTCTCGCGCCCCGTCAGCTCCTGGTGGAAGCCGGTGCCCACTTCGAGCAGGGAGCCGACCCGCCCGCGTAGCTCGGCGCTGCCAACGGTCGGTTCCGTAATACGCGAGAGGACCTTCAGAAGCGTCGTCTTTCCCGAACCGTTGCGACCGATTACGCCAACGACATCGCCTTGGCGTACTTCGAATGACACATCACGGAGCGCCCAGACCCAGTCGCCTGTTTCGCGGGGCTTCCGACGGGCAAGGTTGATCGGCGCACGGAGCGCATTCCAGAGCGACTCGGTGAGGCGGCCGTACGGGTCCTGCTGGCGGCCGATCTGGTAGCGCTTGCCGATGCCCTCGACCGAGATGGCGACGTCGCTCATGTCAGATCACGTCCGCAAACGTGCGCTCAACGCGGCGGAAGTAGGCCAATCCGAGCGCAAGGATGATGACCGTCGCGACGGCCGAGACAACGAGGCCTCCGATGGGCGGCGGCGTGCCTTGACCGAGCAAGGCCCACCGGAAACCCTCGAGAACGCCGGCCATCGGGTTGAGTTCGTAGAGCGCCCGCCACTTCGCTGGGATGAGGTCCGACGAGTATGCGACCGGGGAGGCGAAGAGCCCCAGTTGGATCAGGAATGGGACCACGTACCGGATGTCACGATATCTGACGTTCAAGGCGGAGAGCCAGATGCCGACCGCCAGCGCGGCGGTCAACGCGAGCGCCGTCAGGGGGAGGAGCCACAACACTGCCAGTGACGGCATGACCCCGAAGTACAGCATCATCAGGCCCAGCACGACCATGGCGATCACGAAATCGAGTAGGGTGGACCCGATAGCCGAAACCGGGAGGAGCAGTCGCGGGAAGTACACCTTCTGGATGAGGTTCGAGGCCATGACGAGGCTGTTGGAGGACCCCACAACGCTCTGCGAAAAGAGCGTCCACGGCACAAGGCCGGCGAACGCGAAGAGCGGGTAGGGAACGCCGGCTGGCGCGATGCCGCTGATTTGCCCGAGGAAGAGGCTGAAGACGACCATCAACATAAACGGCTGGATGATCGCCCAGAGCGCCCCGAAGACCGTCTGCTTGTAGCGGACCTTGACATCACGCCAGACCAGGAAGTACCCGAGCTCACGGTACGACCACAGCTCGCGCCACTCGAGGGGCACCCAGGCGTGGTGCGGCCGGATTCGGATGATCGCCGGGCGTTCGGCAGTGGCATGACGCCGTCTAGCGATCATGTGCTCAATTGTGCCAATGGGGCCACGAAGATGAGGACCTCTAGCTTTCCTGCGTGGATCATTCCCTGTCCGGGAGGCGCTTGTCGCAGCCTCTTTCGCTATCGGGTCCGGCCAGGTACGCGACGACTCCGCCATAGAGCATGATCGCGAACTCCGCGAACTGATCCGACAGAACCGCATCCAGTGACGGCCACGACTGTTGACAGGGTCCGGCTCCTTCGCGCTAGTCCGAAGACGTCCGAATGCTACCCGATCAGCGCCGGGGCTAAGTCCGCGAGCGCTCCGTTCGGTCGGGCTCTGGCTGCCGGGAGTCGGCGGCGAGAAGGGTGCGTCTACTTGTAGGTGACGGCCATGTCGGGCGGAAC
>PLMA01000026.1 GCA_003141455.1 Chloroflexota bacterium
CTGTTTTCGCTTGACATTCGCAGACGATCGAGCGCTTGAGCTCCAGTATCCCAACGGCGATGCCATTGACATAGATCACGATGTCCGGGCGCTTGGGGTGCGCGGCGGGGACGCTTCCCTGGACCGTGACCTCTTCGGCGATGGCGAAGTGGTTCCGTTCCGGGTGCGCCCAGTCGATCAACCACAGTGTTTGCGTCTGCTCGCCGACGTCGGTCTTGAGCTTGACCCCATAGCGGAGAAGCCCATAGACGTCTCGGTTTCGGTCATAGAGGAACCGGTTGGTGCCTCCGCCGGCGCGCTTGAGCTGGAAGATCGCGCGATCGGCCAGAGCGAGCTCGTAGCCCTGTGTGTCGACTAGGAAAGACCGGAGCCGGTCCTCCTCGATGTTGGAGTTCGCGCGCTCAGTCCAATTCCCCAGATACTCATACGCGAGCCGATCTTGGAACAGCCGCACCAAACGGCTCTGCGTCCGCCGCTCCCTCTCCCCCGGCTCGCTCATACCAGTCTCGTCCTTCCGCTCAGTAGCTCCTGGGCCATCGCCTGCTTGAGATCCCTCGTTTTCGCCAGCCGAGCCCTTAGGGCTTCGATTTCGGTGTCCATGTCCGACAGCACCGCGGCGATCTCTCTCTGTTCTGGCAGGCTCGGCACCCTCAACCGATAGGCCCTAACGACGTTCCAGTCCGCTCGGGGCATATGAGTCCCGTACGCTTGACAAGCCGCCTCTACGAACCCGTCGGTCTTGACGGTCTGAAGGAGAAACGACGGAGTAGTCGCCTCAGCGTTCGCCGTCAAAGGCCAAATCTCAGTCGAGCAAACGCCAGGTCGATCAGCTAGCCAGTACTTCCGCAGGTAGGACCGTAGTTTTCCGAACAGAACATCTCCGGGGCGGAAGACACCCTTCAGAGACGCATCTTCAGCCAGTTTCGCGGAACCCAGCAGGCGACCTGTGGCTTGCTCGAGATGCTCCAGCTCAATGCAGAATTCTTGCCGCCCCGATCGTCTGGGATCAATCCGCTCCCTGCGGGGTTGAGCGAGCTCCCCGAAGGAGACGCCTTTCCACTCGGCCCTGAAGCCGGGCAGCCGCACCCGACCAGTAAGAAGTCCCTGCCTTGCGGCGGCCCTGAGTTCGCTCTTCTTGGTGATCAGGCGACCAATGGACGCGACCAGAGCCTCGCCCGAGTTGAGCCACTCGGCGATTGCCGTTTGCTCGGGCATGGGCGGACGTGGGATGACGAAAGAGCGAATCTGCCGGAAGTTGAGGCCCTGCCGATTGCCGCCTCCTTGGAGCTCAGCAACCTGTCGCTGTCCGGCATCCGAAAGGAGATACGCGTTGAGGTATCCAGGATCCAGGCGAGGGCCTGGGCGAATGATGCAGACATGCTGATTGACATTGCCCCCGGCGATCTGCGCGTCCGCGACAGCAGAGCGTCCGATTGACGCACCGGTGATGTTGAGCAGGACGTCGCCGGTCCGCAATTCCGTTCCCTCGAACGAGCGGTGAGTCGCCTCGTCGATGAAAGCGATGTCATCCAGCAGGAGGCTTCCCCAGCCCACGTTCTGGCTCCGCACAAAAGGCCTGCCAGTGCGCTTGTAGACTCGCGTGCCGCCGGTCGGCGTGATCCCACTGCCAACTTTCACGGCCTCTTGGCCGATGGTCGTCTCATTCCAGCCATCGGGGAGCGGGGACCTTGGCTCCGAGACGAAGGCGGGTGCTACGGCCATGTCGCGCCCATTCGGCCGAGGTGTGCTTGGGTGACGTCTGCCAAGGCCTCGACCTCGGCAACGAGTTGCGGCAGCGGACGGTCATATCGGGTCGCCAGTATCTGCAAGCGTTCGACGAGTTCCCTAGTCATATGACCCACTTCCTCGTCGATGTCACCACGGACTCGCGCCAGCCACTTGTCCCGGATCGCAAGGCTCTTTGTTTCGTCCTCGGTCAGCATCCCGTACCGGTCCGCCACCGCAGCATCGAGAAGCACCCGGGCCGTCTTGAGTTTGACCTTGGCGTCTATCAGGTCGGCGAGCAGAGATGAGAACCGCTCCAGGGCTTCATCCTCGTCCGTCGCATCTTCGTCGCCCGCGGTCTCCGAGAGGCGAGCCTTCAAGGTCTTCTTCTGGTCCTTCGTCGGCTTACCGTCCTCGTCAAAGAGGTCCTCAAGCGATCCGCCTTCCGCGCCTTCCTCCTCGGACACCTGTTCGATCTGGCTCTCGAAGGACGCCGCGTCCCCTTCAATCTTCTCGATGGCAGCCCAGGATTCCGCGAAATAGCGAGCGATGAGTAAGTGGGCTGGGATCAACTCCGAATGGAACTTGCTCTTGCCCACCAGGAAGTCGGGCTCAATCTTAGACTTCTGGCCATTGCTGGCCGCGACGAGACGCGGCTTGGCCGCCTCTAGCCAACCCAAATCGGAGATGAGGTAAGCATCGTCCTGGAGCGTCTCTGACCAGTAGTCGAGCAAGCACTGGTAGATGTCATAGGGATCGAGCAGCAGAGCGGAGGCAAAATCTCCGATGATCGCCTCGGACAGGCTCGCGATGAGCGGCTTCGGTCTGCTGCCAACCGAGAGAGAGGAGAGCAAGGGTTCGGCCGCAGCCCGCCACGACTCGAGGAGCGCTTGAACGCCGGCGCTGAACACTTCGAAATCGGGGTGGCCAATGATTGCATCACTGATGTCAGCGGTAGGAACTCGCAAGCGGTTATAGCCTGGCCGTCCCGCCGACTCGAAAAGGGCCGCACGGACGTGAGGCAGCACTTGCCAGTAGCGTTCAAGGGCATCAAGATCCCGGTCCGGGATTCCGCCTCGCAGATGCCCGTCGATGTCCTGGATGTCCTCTGGATCGCTCGAGTCGATATAGCGGGGCAAGTTGAGATTGAAGTCGTTCTCTTCGATCTCGGCGTTCGGCACGAAACGCGAGAAGCCGGGAACCTCCAGATTGCCTATAAAGGCATCGACGATCCGGCGCATGTCTTGGGCGCGCAAGCGGTTCTTGTTGCCGTCCTTGATGAAGCCGCGGCTGGCATCGACCATGAAAATGCCCTTCCGCGTGGCCGACTGCGCTTTGTCTAGAACGATGATGCAGGCCGCGATGCTCGTGCCGTAGAAGAGGTTGGCGGGCAGGCCGATGATCCCCTTGATGAAGCCGCGGCTCACGAGCTCACGCCGGATCACCGCTTCCGAGTTGCCGCGGAAGAGCACGCCGTGGGGCAGGATGATGGCCCCGGAGCCTGTGCTCTTCATGCTCGCCAGAAGGTGGAGCAAAAAGGCATAGTCGCCGTTCTTCGCGGGCGGCTGGCCATACGGAAAGCGCTTGAAGAGATCGTGCTCGGGGTCAAACCCGTTGGCCCATGCCTTGGTCGAAAACGGAGGATTGGCGACAACAAAGTCGAAGGTCTTGAGACCGCCGGACGCGTCGTGCCAGTGCGGCTGCGAGAGGGTGTTGCCTTGCCAGATCTCGGCCGTGGTGGCGTCGTGTAGGACCATGTTCATGCGAGCCAGGCCGCTTGTGGCGTTGTCCTTCTCCTGGCCGTAGATCGCGAGGTCCAGACCAGTCTTGCCCCGAGCCTCATCGTGGGCCTTGAGAAGCAGCGAACCTGAGCCGCAGGTCGGATCGTAGATAGTCTGTGTCGGCGAGCTGGCCGCTCCAAGGCCGATCACTTGGGCGATGACGCGCGATACCTCGGCGGGCGTGTAGAACTGCCCCTTGCTCTTGCCGGACTCCGTGGCGAAGTTGCGCATGAGGTACTCGTACGCATCGCCAAGGAGGTCGTCGCCGTCGGCGCTGTTGCCAGTGAAGTCAAGTTCCGGCTCCTGGAAGATGGCAACGAGGTGGGAGAGGGTATCAACCATCTCTTTGCCCTTGCCCAGCAGCGCCTCGTCGGCGAAGTCAGCGACGTCGATCGCGCCCTTGAGGCTGTCGTTGGCGTCGGCGAGGCATCCGATGATCTTGTTGATCTTGTCGCCGATCTCCGGGTCGCCCTTGAGGGCCACCATGTCGGCGAAGCTTCCGCCGGGCGGAACGACCAGATCGTAATCAGGCCGGCTGGCCGCCTTGTCCGAGACGTACTTGAGGAAGAGCACGACCAGGACGTAGTCCTTGTACTGGGACGCGTCCATGCCACCACCCGCGCGGAGCTCGTCGCACGACTGCCACAGCGACGAATAGAGCTCCGACTTCTTGATGGCCATGACAGTGCTGACCCTCGCTGAACGACCCGTGGCGTGACGCGCTCCAATGAGTCTGTTCCTATTGTCAGTGATCAGGACCGATTTGGAACGACGTCGTGGCACCGTTCAGCGTGTCTCCCCGAATAGGCACGCCGGGTCCGCTACGCCTGCGCGGGTTCGACTTCGACAAGGACCGGGTTGGGCCAGCCAGGACACCTGGTGGTGCCGGAGGCTGGCCAAGTTGCTGGTCGCTGAAGAGGCTGGCCGATTGCCCTCGGCCTCTCATGCGCGCTCTTCCGTGGCTGCCATCGCCTCTCTGACTAGCTCGTCGCCGCCAGACCAGTGCGGGGTGCTTTGATTGAACCTCGCGAGTTCGCGCCGGCACAGGTCATCGACCACTGCCGCATCGGCCTCCCCCGGAACCAAGCCGAAGTCTTCGAGAAGAACCGACGTGCCGTCCTCGACGATGAGGTGTAAGAGCCAATCCCCGTCGCGCCTGCCGACAATCAACTTCGCACACGGCAGGCCCGAGGTGGTCTGCCATATGCCGTGGAGGTTGGCCCCTGGGGCCATGTATGCGCCCAGCTCAGAACCCTCGTGCCACTCGTCCGCGGCCGATGAGTCATCGGGCTTGACGCTCCAGCCCCGGAGGTTGGCCGTGTCTGTTTCGGGCGGCCGGTCCGGGTATCCACGACTGGCCAAGAGCACCCGGTCGCGCTCCCACTCCCGGAATCCCCGGTCTGAGAGCGCACTCTCGAACCGTTCCTGCCGGCCAGTCCAAGGGTTCTTAGTGGTCACCCAGCGCTTCTGCCGCCGCTGACGCTTCTGGCGTGATGCTATTCCCATCGATCCGTATCTCACTTTCTTCTCCGCGGTCCAACTCATCTGGCTGGCCGACGGGGAAAGCTCGGCGGATTTGGGACTGCGTCAAGAGAGATCCGAGGGCATCTGTTGCGGCACCGCAACGCGGTCGCTTGGTTATGGCGCTTGGCTTGGTGGATGCCCCGGCCGGTGTCCTTCTGCTCGACAGCCGGGGCCGATGTAGTCCAATTGGTCGTTCAATCCCGAGGAACTTGACAGACCGCGCCTTGCGCGAAGGGTCTGTGCGTCGTGAAGCGCACCCCGCGCTTCGCCAGCGCGGAGACCGACTCTGATGACTCCTTCGCCTCGTACCGACCGCTTGATTGGCGCCGCCATCGCCTGCGCGATCGCGGCCGTGCTGGTGACCTTGCTTCCGGCACCAGTTCAATCCCGCGTGTGGCCCGTGGTGTTCCTCGCCTTCCTGGTGCTTGCCGCCTACGCCGTTAGCATCGCCATCCGCGTTCTTGCCGCGCGGGCCTGGTCTTCCGACGCCGCGGTTCGAATGAGGCACCTCTTCAATGATGTCGTCGGCTGGCTAAGTGAGAGCCGCGGTCACCCGGTTGATCCCAATGCGCCGCGGCCGATCCGCTACTACCGCACAAAGGCCGCGACCTGGCGGACCTTGTTCAGCGACGAGACTGCGGAGCGACGCGAGAGTCCAGTCGGGCTCCTGCGGCCACGCCGGGGCGAGCCGGACGACGAAGAGCTGTGTCGCTTCGCCAACGGCGTCGCCAGGGTCGCGCTGACCGATGTCATCTCCCACGGGCTCGAGACGGATGTCCGTGCCATCACAAAGGCTCCACCCCCTCCCGAACGCGTAGTCAAGCGTGATCCGAGAACCGGTGCCGAGACGGTGAGCTATGTCCCGGTGCGGCGCTACCCGAAGGCTCAGACGGCCGCCTGCGTCATCAGAGCTGCCGTCACCATCCCTGACAGCTTCCACGCCGTCATCTTCGACTTCGAGGGAGCCGCCGTGTCCAACGAGTTGTGGAAGCGCCTCCATGATCGGAGGAACTGGATCGAGTCCCTGGCTTCGGCCTTACCTGGCATGACCGCCGGTCAGCTCAACGATTGGCTGACTGTGGATGACGAACGCATCTCCGACGATCCTGTGCTGGGCCGCATTCCTGGCCTGGCAATCACTCTGGCGCATGGGGCAGCTCGCGACCCTGAGCCGCCCGGGCTCGAAGAGGGCGAACCTGCCGACGATCCGTCCGATCCCTTCTTCTCCTCCCCGTTCGGGAGAGGCAGGCCATGAGCGCCAAAGCTCACGCCCGCGTCCGGGGGTCAGCCCCCGAGCCAATGCTGCCTCAGCCGCCCCGCGTGTCTCGGATTGGCAAACCAACCATGCTCAGCGAGTCGCCCGAGTACGGGCGGCGAAAGGTCGCGCGCCAGCTCTACCACGCCGGCAATCAAGACGGCACGGTCTGGGAGGGCAAGAGCCCCGCGGAGATTGACAAGGCGTTCCGGGACTTGATGGTGGCTTGGGGCCGGCAGCGCGGCCGGGAAGTGCGCGTGACCGTGCTCCCCGATGGCCGCTACCAGGTGGATGTCCTAGCCCCGCTGGAACCAATCCCTTCGCTTGCTTCGTTCGTCCCCGTTGTCGAGTCGCTCCTAGCCGACCACAGGGACGACCTCCGGCTGGTCCTCGGCGTCTCGAACGGCGGCATCCCCGTCGTTTCGGACGCCGAGGCCTGGCCGCACGCGATCATTGGCGGCTCGACCTACGGCGGCAAGTCCATCCTGGTTGGCTCGCTGTTGTCGCAGCTTGCGGCCAAGACCACGGCCACTGTGCGCCTGGCATTGGCTGACATGTCGCGAGTCGAGCTGCCTCTCTATGGGCGCCTTCCTCACGCAATCGCGCCGTCTGCGGGCACGGTCCTCGAGACTCTCGACTTGGCCCAGCGAGTCGAGGCGGAGATGACCCTGCGCGGCAGACTGATGGAAGCCGATCTCCGGGTGGTGCGCCCAGATGGTTCCGCCTACGCCACCGCCAACAGGCCACGAGACCTCGTGACCTGGAATGGGTGGGTCCGAAGGATCGGAGCCCCTGACCTCGCCCTTCCGCACTTGATCTTCGTCGCCGACGAATGGAAGCAGGCGATGGACGGCAGTGATGAGGCCAGGCAACTCGTGCGGGTGGTGGGTCGGCTGATGCGCCTGGGACGCAAGTTCGGCATCCGCGTTTGGTTGATCGCGCAGGAGCCCAAGAAGGGCGCCGATGGGACGACTACTTTCCCCGACGACATCATGGCCAACGCGGCGACGCGTATCGCCATGGCCTACGCCGCGACGCCGTTGGTGTGGCAGTTGGTATTCAACAATCAGCGGTCGCTCAATCCCAGCGACCGAGATCCGATCGGGGACCTGGCGATGCTCAAAGCCCCGGACGGGACGGTGCCCCGAGGTCGGGCGATGATGGTGTCGCCCACGGCTCAGGCGACCCCTTTCCAAGGGCTCTTCCTTGACCCAGCCCCGGACCAAGACGACCTGTCTTCGCGGCTGTCTCGCTTCGTCGATAGGGCCGCTCGGCAGGCGAAGCTCACGCCCGGCGCACAGCTTCTCGGCGAGCGAGGCCTGGCTCTTCGAGGGCCGATCAGCCGGATCGAGATCATCCTTCATCCCGGCCAGCCGACCGAACTCCGGGTGATCGGCGGAGCGGGGGCCGGGGTGGCAGTGGAAGACGATTTGAATGACGCTCCAGACGATGGCCAAGAGCCGACTGAACAAGGCCCGCCAGGATCGGATCGGGAGCTGGCCGCCCCGGACGAGGAGACTGATCCCGAGGATATTGATCCGGGCAACGGCGGCCGCCCGGCTATTCCCATTCAGACGCAGATTGCCCCGCTGACAGTCGAGGCGGCAGCACGATTGATCTTCGCCTTCTACCGCCCTGGCGACCGGGTTTCCCTGGACGGTCTGACCGAGCGGATGCGCGCCCACGGTCTCGGAGTGCGACGGCAGCGGTTGGTCGAGGTACTGACGAAGCTTGCGATGCGGGGTGTCCTGGAACTCTCCGCGGACGGAAGCCGGACCTTGACCAGCTCGTGGGCCAACGCCCAGGAGGTCATCAGCCGAATGGCCGCGACCGAGGAGGAAGACGACCTCGAGCTGGAAGGTGAGGCGTCGGACTGGGGTGCGGACCTACACGATGAGGGCGGCCAGGAGAAGAGCCACGATGCGTGATGCGCCCCATTCTCCCAGGAGTGCCCTGGGGCCGGTCGTGCCAGGAACCGGCCTCCCTTCCTCGTGGCCGGACGCCCCTGAGCTGTTCTACCAGGAGGCGGAGCTGCTGGTCTATCTCAGGTCGCGGTTTGAGGTGACCGAGCGCGCGGCCTTTGGCCATTCTCACACGCCGACCGTGTCCGTCGCCGTCGGGCCCAGCATCCGCGAACTCACCGACGAGTGGTCTCGGAACTCGGGAGTAGGGTTGAGGGAAGGCCGGCGCATATTGGTCCGCCTCGTGGAGGCGGGCCATGTGGTTCGAGGTCGAGCCGGCCAGGGCAAAGGGCGGCAGAAGATCGCTCTGCGGCTGGCCGACAGCGCCGGGCGCCGAAGGGTTGGCCCCTGAGGGGCGTCGGGCAAGCACGCTCGATGCTCTCGAGCGTTAGGCGGTGTGCTACCGTGAGCTAGCCTGGAGGACGGCCATGGTGATCTACCCGGACGAGGCGGAACGGCCCACATACTCGCTGGCTGAGGCAGCCCGATATGCGCGCACCTCACCCCAGAGCGTCGCGCGCTGGCGTGCTGGGTACGCCTACCCCACGCAACAGGGCACGAGGCGATCTGGACCTCTCACGGGCGGTGCTGCGAGCGGCTTTCTGAGCTTCAACGAACTCGTGGAAGTTGCCGTCGTTTCGGCAGCCCGGTGCGCGAAGGTGCCGATGAAGAAGGTTCGGATCGCGATCGACACCGCTCGAAACCTCTACGGAGTAGAGCGCCCGCTGATGACGATCCGCTTCAAGACCGATGGTCGCGAGATCTTCACGCACGAGCTAGAACCGGACGGGGCATCGCGTTTTGTCAATCTGAGCCGGACAGGCCAGACCGCCTGGAAGTACATCCAGGATGTTCTCAATGATCTCGAATACGAGTCAGGGGTCGCTGTTAGGTGGTGGCCCGAGGGCACCGCGATCCCCATCGTGATCGATCCGCGGGTCTCGTTCGGCCGTCCATATGTCGTTCGTCGGGGCGTATCGACAGACGCCATCCGCAGCCAGTTCCAGGCGGGGGAGTCCATCGAGGCGATAATCGACGACTTCGATCTATCTAGGGAAGAGGTCGAGGCCGCTCTCAGGTTTGAGCTGCCCAAGGCAGCGTGAAGCTGTTCATCGATCGAGATCTCGGAAAGAAACTCGGGAACGCTCTTCACGCCGTCGGGGTCGAAGTCACCAACCACATCAGGCGCTATCCAAACGCCGACGCGGAGTCTGTGCCAGACCGGAAATGGATACCCGAGGCAGCCGCCAATGGTGAGGTCATCATCACCCGGGACGGGGACATCCACCGAATCGATGCGGAACTTGCGGCGGTTGTGTCGGCCAGAGCCCAGTGCTTCGTGCTCGTCACGGGAAATGCTGCTCCCTTTGTCTATCTGAGAGCGCTCATGATCGCCTGGCCCGAAATGGAGCGGCTGGTGAAGGACGAACCTGCGCCATTCATGTACTCGATCAACAGGGATGGACGCGTTCGGCCGAAGTACCGAACCGGCCCAGCTACCGTGCTTGAGGAGTCTCAGCAGGCGTGAGCCCAGACGGTGCGCTCGCGCCCAGGCACAGGCCTCCAACTGAGGGGGCGCGTCGTGGATAGACCCCCCGCATAGACCTCCCAAACATAGACCCCCCACGCTCGGCTCACGCTCAACCAACCGGGCCTGGAACCTGTTTCGTAAGCCCTGTGCGCCGGCGCCACGATGGGGCGGCAGTCCATTCAAACGCTTGCGCGAATGCTTTCCCCGGTAACGGTGCGCCTCGGCACCGTTTGCCCGGACGGAGACCTGGCGATCTGTGTTGAGAGAGTAGGGCCCGAGATGCGGGCCGACAGCCGGAGAAGACCAGGATGGACGCCAAGAACTCTGCCGCACGCAAGGCAGCCGCCATAGCCCGCAGCAATGCCGAGCTCGCTGCTGGGCTCCGAGAAGAGGCCTCGAAGGGTGAGCGGGCCTATTACCGGGACACCCCGAGGAGGGATCTGATCGCCCAGGCGAAGATCCATATCTCAGCGGGCAGGATCGTGTTCTTCAAACTGACCTGCCGTGGCTGCGGACAGCGAATGACCATTGACCTTCCGAACACGATCTGCGACTACGTTCGCCACGATGTCTCCGATGGCGGATGCGGGGTGGATACCAGGTTCGTCAAGGGCGGCTTTATGGTTGTGACGACGCCCAACGGGGCGGATGAGCTTCGCGAGCTGCTCGACGCGCTAAGCGCAGCGTGATGATCAACCACGCCTCAGGACAGGCCGGCCACCGCAGGGTGACCGGCCTGTTTGATTCTCCGATGCCTGGTGCTCACCAGTGCCCGGAGGAGGCCTCTTCGGTGGGTCATGCACGGTGCGATGTGAGATCAAGCAGCACCATCCCGAATGACAGGCTGCGCGCCCCAGACAGCCATCGAGCGGGGTGAGCCAAACCGCGTCGAGTCGGCCAATAGACCCNNGCCGACATAGCTCAGCGGTAGAGCAGTTGTTTCGTAAACAACAGGTCCTCGGTTCGAATCCGAGTGTCGGCTCCATCGAGCAATAGCAGAAACCCGGCCCGTGGGCCGGGTTTCGTCTTTGCCGGTGGATGGGCTTGGAGCCTGGCCGGCGGCGCGGAGTCGGCCGGCCAGCGCCTCGCCGCGGCGGAATGCAGGGTCGCGAGCGGTCAGACCCGGATCGTCACACGCCGGTGATCTCCAGCTGGGCCCCCCACACCGTCAAGGCGGCAGGGGTCCAGTTCTCGACCTGAGCCCAGCCATGGGGATACGTAGAGTCGATGGCCAGGTAGTCGAAGCCGTTGGCTTCCAGGATCTCCTCGAAGTTGGTGAACTGAGGGCCGAAGTAGTCCTGGCTCGCCTGGGAAGCGAGGATGAAGTACAAGGTCGAACGGTACTGATCCGCGATCTGCGGAGCCAGCAGCGCAGGCGAGTAGGCATCGATGAGGCTGGCCTGGCCGCCGTACGGCAGAGCGGCGGCGGCGCTGGGTGTACCGGCCCAGTAGTAACCCGAGAAAGCGATGTCGACGCTGAAGATGTCGGGATGCCGAAGGGCCAGCATGGTGGCGCAGAAGCCACCTTCGGACAGCCCCATGATGGCCCGGGCCTTGGGATCTGGAATGGTCCTGTAGTTCAGGTCCACGTAGTCGACCACGGTCTTCGAGATGAACGTCTCGAGCCATTGCTGCTTGTTGGACGAGTCGACACACTCGGTGGGCATCATCGGCGCGCCGGACTCGTCGATGAAGACGACGATCGCTGCCGGCATCGCGCCCGAGCCAATCAGCGAGTTCAGCTCGGAGATCACGCCGGTCTCCCCGTTCCAGAGAGCCAGACCCGTGGGGGCTTCGTAGACCGCCGGGTACAGCTGGGAGCCGGTGGGGTCGTAGCCCGGTGGGGTGTAGATGCTCACGTCGGCGGTCCGCTTGGAACCTCCGATCCACGGCGCGGGCATGTTCACCACCGCGACCTGCCCGGCGCCGGATGGACTCCAGACGAGCGACGCCCCGGCGACCGGGGCGGTGGTTGTTGCGAGTTCGGGCGTGGGTGTTGGCGTGGAAGTCGGGACGGCTGACGCAATCGGGGTGGCGGCGACCGGCGCAGCTGCGGCCGGGGCGGCTGCGGCCGGGGCAGCGGTGGCCGGGGCGGCGGCGGCCGGGGCGGCGGTGGCCGGGATCGATGAGTGACCCGGGCTGGCCGTGGGCCACGGGAGGCCTGTAGCCCTGACTACGCCCGTGACCAACAACAAGGACGCCAGAACGCCGAGCGCCGCGAAGCCCGCGCGACGACTCCGGTGAGCCGTGGATGGGGGCCGGCTGCGCCGTTCAGCCATGTCCAGTACCTCGCCAGCGGTTTGGGAATCGTCGACAGGTATCGGCGCTGACGTTGAAGCGGCGCTGAAGAACTCACCCGATAGGACACCACGATGGTGGGGAACGTCACTACCCGCACCGGCGGGGGGGGTTGGCAGGCTGGCCGGCGAGCTCCAGCCGGGGTGGTGGTGTCAGCCGACGGCGCGGGCGATCGAACCGCGGAGACGCTCGCAACCCCTGCCAGCAGCCGGGAGACGCCTCAGGCCGCGCCGCTCTCGGCGCCGTCCGCGGCTCCATCAGACGCTTCGCCCTCAGCTCCGTCCTCGGCCTCGTCCTCGCCCGCTTCTTCGGCGTCGCCGGGGCCTCGTAGCAGCACCGGGCCCACTCTCCGGGCGAGGCGCCAGGCCGCGTAGACGCAGATGACCTGGGCCGGAAGCCCCCGCTGATCGACCGCCAGCCCAACCGCCAGGATGGGCGACATGACGGGCAGCGCGAAGGCCGAATAGAAGAACTGCGACGACGGCCACAGCGCCGGCACCGAGAGCCATCCCGCGGCCCGCAGATCGATCAGTACCAGGATCCCGATCGCGGCGGCCGTGACCACGAGGAGAGTCGTGTCTCGCGTTGCGGAGAACCCGCCGAACGACTGCGCGGCGATGCGCGCCGAGATCGTGCCGAACTCCCCGAGGTATGTGAGCCAGAGGCCGGGCCAGAACAGAAACGACACCGCGGAGGCCAGGCCCAGGATGGCAAGGGCACGCCAGCGTCGTTCCGCCAGCATAGGCAGCGCGGCGTAGGCCTTCAGCGGAATCGCCAGTGAGCGCAGCCAGTCGGAGCCCGCCAGGAGAACGGCCAGGCACAGGACCTGCGGGTTGCCCACGAGCACTCCCTGGACAAGCGGCGGAAACAGCAGCCACCACATCGGCCGCCTCAAACGGTGGATCGTGTAGATGGCGGCCGCGACGGTGATCGTGAGCCACAGGGCCGTGAAGACGTCCTCGGGCAGCACCGCGAAGGGCGCGAAGGCCAGGACCGTTGGGGGCGGCCCGGCGAAGTCGAAACGGAAGCCCGAAACGGGAACGCCGGCCAGCCAGGGATCATGGCCATCGAGCCAGGCCTGGGCGGCTCGGTAGTAGATCCGCCCGTCTATCCCCAGCCGTCCGTCCGTCGGGATCGACCAACAGGAATCCCGGACCCAGTAGGCGAACCAGCCGCACAGGGCGACCGAACCGGCGGCGTGAAGCAGCTTCTGCCAGTTCGGCGCCGCGACGAAGTCCGCCAGCCACATGAGCACGGTCACCGTGAGCCAGACGGCTGCGGCGCCGACCAGCAGGCCGCCGGCAACGACGAGGGGATCCATCACGTCCCCCGGCTACCCGCGGGCGGAGTCACCGCAACCACAACCAGGCCCGCGGCGGCGACGAGCAGGACGACCGGCCAGGCCGAAACGACGCCCACGTTGTCCGCCAGCAGGCCCAGGGCGGACGGTGCGATCAACACCGCGAAGCCGGAGCCCAGCGTTGACCGGGCGGCTGCCTCGAACTGGGCTTTCGGAGCACTCTGGAGAGCGAACGCGATCCCGATCGGCCAGAGACCGGCGGTCCCCAGGCCACCCAGGAAGAGCCCCAGGCCGGCCAGCACCGGCATTGTCGCGACCCAGATCAGGCCGGCGCCGAGCAGAACGATGCCCAGGCCTGCGGCCAGGATTCCGCGTGGTGCCCTCCCAGCGCCGAGGCCTCGTCCGATGGCGGCTCGACCGACGAACATCCCGGCCACGAAGAGACTAGCCAGCAAGGTTGCGTCGGCTGGGGAGATTCCGGTCCGGCGGGCGACCATCGTCGAGCCCCAGAAGACGAACGAGAACTCGATCGACACGCCCAGAACGAGGAAGAGCCAGATCATCCAGTACCGAGCCGGCAAGCTCGCTCGAGGCATCCGAACGGAGACCGATGAGCCGGTGCCGCGCGGCCGGAGGAGCGTCAGGGCGACGAGCCCGACGATCGCTGCCAGCAACGCTATCCGCCACGCGTGAAGCACGGACGCAGCCAATCCGATGGCGAGAGGGGCGGCCGCGGCCGTGACCATCGCCCAGGCGTTGGCCTGGCCCATCATCTTGCGACTCTCGAGCCCGCCCGCCCGTCCCAGCTGGACGTTGACGTGCGTGCCCAGGGAGCCGCCGCCCAAGCCCATCAGGAAGGCTCCGACTAGCGAAACCGGCAGCACCGGTGCCACGACAACGAGGGCGACGGCCCCTGCGAGTATCGCCACGGAGACATCCAGCAGCCGGCTCGTGCCCATCCGCCTGGCGACGACATCGGCGCTGAGCCCCGCCAGCAAAGTGCCGATCGCGAGCGCGGATGCGTGCAGGCCTGCCTCGAACGCGGTCAGCCGCAGGTCGTCCCTCAGATACGGCGTTGCGTTGCCGAGGCCGTAGAGCAGGTACGCCCAGATCGCCAGGTAGGAGAAGACTAACCAGGGGCCGCGGACCCGCGGCTCCAGCGCAGGCTCGTCAAAGGCGGGCGTCAGCGTCCGACTTCCAGGGCGAACAACGCGCTCCCTGACCTCCTGCTAGGCGTCCCTTCGATGTTGCCAGTCTAGCCGTGCTCGCCGAACCACCGGCGGCCGATCGGCCGGCCCGTCCCGCATACGTACGGAATCCAGACCCGACGGGACGTTTGTGGGCATGGAGCCGTCGGGCGAGTCCCGTAGGATGCCGTATGCGACCTATACGCGTCGCGCGACCTATACGCGACACCTGGCTCCTGCGCGGGGTTGCCGTCGCCGCCTCGATCGGCCTGATCGGTGGCCTGATTCTGTTAGGGCCCTTCTCCGGAGGCCACGGCAACGGCTCCTCCCCATCCGGGATCGGGTACGCCGGTCTGCCGACCGGCGGCGGGGCGGCAACCGGCTGGCAGGGTGCCCAGACCGACGCCTCTCCCTCCGCGGACTGGACCGGCACTGCCGAGCCGACCCCGAGTCTCGCGGCCAGCCTGGTCGCCTTGCTCACCGGTTCGCCGGCTCCCGCGAAATCCGCCAGCCCGACGCCGACGCCGCTGCGAACACCGGCCCGGACCCCGACCGTCACTCCGGCCCCTACACCTGGCCCGACGCCGCCTCCGACGCCCGGCCCTACGCCAGTTCCACCTCCGCCGCCGGCCGGAGCTCCCTGCTACGTGTTCCCGGCTTCGAACGTATGGAACCGCGACGTCTCGAGCCTGCCTGTTGCCTCGAACTCGGCCGCGATGGTCAGCGCCATCGGCATCAACGCCTACCTCCACCCCGACTTCGACGCCGTCGGCGACGGCATTCCGTACAACATCGTCACGTCAAGCACGCCCACGTACAACGTCGGCTTTGACTACGCCGACGAGTCGGACCCAGGCCCATACCCGATCCCGGCCGGCCCCCGGATCGAAAGCGGCTCGGACGCCCACCTGCTCGCGATCGACGTGAACCAGTGCAAGCTGTGGGAGCTGTACGACGTCCGGGCCGTCGGTTCGGGCTGGGCCGCCGGCTCGGGCGCCTACTTCGACCTTCGATCGAACGCGCTGCGGCCCGAGGGCTGGACCAGCGCGGACGCGGCCGGCCTGCCCATCTTCCCCGGCCTGGTCCGCTACGAGGAGGTCGTGAGCGGCTCCATCAGCCATGCCATCCGCTTCACCGCCCCGCATACCTGTGGCTACATCTACCCGGCCCGCCATCTCACCGCGAGCCCGTGCTCGAACCTGCCGCCGATGGGCCTGCGCGTCCGGCTCAAGGCCTCTGTCGACATCTCCGGCTTCGGCCCCGATGCGCGCGTCGTGCTGACTGCGCTCAAGCGCTACGGCATGATCCTGGCCGACAACGGCTCGCCCTGGTACATCTCCGGGACCCCGGATTCGCGCTGGAACGACGACGAGTTCCACAAGCTGCAGAACCTCACGGGCGCCGACTTTGAGGTCGTCGACACGAGCGGTCTCCGCAACGGCTGAGGCTCACATAGTCTTGGGGCCCGCCGCCGGCTCCCGACCGGCTTCCAGGGAGGACCCCGCCGCCGGCCTCCCCGATCGGCCGCGGTGCGCGGGCGCGCCACCCCGTACTTACGCGTCAGTTGAGCGGTCGCCACCGCGGGTTAACCTCCAAAGACGCTCAAGTAGGCCCCACCGGCCCATGTCACCGGCCCGCAGGAGGCTTCGTGCTCATCCCGTTCATCGGGTACGCCCAGGGTCGCCGCTTCATCGGATACGTCGAATGCGAGGGCGAGCGACTGACCGATCTTCTGAATCGCTCGGATTCCGTTGTCATTCGAGAGGCTTTCGTCGAGAGCTTCGAGGACGATACGGTCACCAACATGGGCGACGGCGAGATCGACCGTTCGATCCTGTACGCGGTCGAGTCGAGCGGCGGGCGCGGTGAAGGAGCAGGCCGCATCCACACGGTCCGCCACCGTCTGCAGGTTCAGCTCGGGCCCTACACCGCCCTGGGGCTGCTCCACGCGTTGCCCGGCCAGATGCCGCTGCCCTACCTCCATTCTCGAGGACCGATGATTCCGCTCTCAGACGTCACGCTCGGTTTCACGAGCCGCGGTGCGATGGTCCTGAAGGACGCGGAGACTCTCATCGTCAACCGCGACATGCTCGATTGGGTACGGGCCAGCGAAGATGACGCCGCGGCATTCCCGGGTGTGCGGGTACTAACCGAGCGCGGGTGATGGCCATGCCGCGGCGTTCGGCGAGATGGCGGCGTGAGTCGTGCATGGCGCCGTGCGTGGCAGGTGCACCCGTGCCGACCGCCGACCCCGTGCCCCCCTCCTCGGACGCCCCGCCCCGGCTGCTCCCCGTCTGCGCCCCGCGAGAACTGCTCATTACCAGTGGAGGTAGTACTAAGTGGAGCCAACCTCACCACGTCCGCTCAACACGGCACCCGGCCCGTCCCCGAACGTCTGCTCGGCCGCCAGAACCTACCGGCCCGCGCTCACGCCGGGATGATTCGGACTCGCGACCTCCTCTCGACGCCTCCAGTGAGTGGCCCGGACACGACGGCTCGGCTCAATCCTTTACACAGCACTACCCCCACTGGTATTGAGCAGAAACCACACGCCACGCAGGTCGCACGCCGGCTCGGACATGCCGGCTCAGCTCGACCCTTCGCATAGCACCTCGTAGCCGTGTTCGGCGATAGGGACTGCAGACGAAGGGCCGTTCGCCTACAACCCGAGAACGTCCCGGACCGTCTTGAGTCCCTCGATCACGTTGGCCACGTGCTCCTCGAACGGCACGCCGAGCTCCTCGGCGCCCCTGACCAGCTGATCTCGCGGGACCGGCCTGGCGAAGCCCTTGTCCTTCATCTTCTTCAGGACGGCCCGGGGATCCACTTCGTCCAGGCTGCGATTCGGGCGGACGTACGTAACCGCGATGACGAAGCCGCTCATCTCGTCACAGGCATACACCGTCTTCGCCAGCAGGCTGACGCGCGGCACGCCCGTGTGGTCGCCGTGGCCCAGCACCGCCTCGACGACCTCCCCGGGGTATCCCAGCCGGCGCAGCTCTTCGGCGCCGCGCATCGGATGGGTCTCCGGGTAGCGCTCGTAGTCGAAGTCATGCAGGAGACCGGCGGCACGCCACGTCTCCAGCTCGGGCCCGGCGATTCCGAAGCGGTGCTCCGCATACCAGCCGACCGTAGCCTCGACCGCCAGGCCGTGTTTTCGAAGAGCCTCACTCGGTGTCCATTCGGCCAGTAATCGCCAGGCGTCGTCGCGGGTCGGACTGCTCATAGAAGCCTCCTCGCCGGCAGGGTACCATCGAGCGGATAGCGGAGATCAGTCTGCGGCAAGCCGCGCGCGCGGACCGAGATGCGGGTTTCGGACGAGCCAGGCGGAGACCGGAAACCCGTTTGGGGCAGGCCAATCGCGCAGACCGGAGATTCGCTAGACAAGCCACACATGGAGCGGCGTAGGTGAGCAGTCTCAGAGTTGCCCTCGTCCAGCTGGCCGCGGATCACGACGTGGCCGCGAATTTGGATCGCGCCGCCGAACTCGTTCGGCAGGCCGGCCGGAGCGATCCGCGTCTCGTCGCCCTGCCGGAGATGTTCCTGTACCGGGGCCCGAGCTCGGGCTACCGCGAGTCGGCCACGGACCTGCCAGGCCCGCTCACCGAGCCGTTCGCCGACCTGGCCCGTTCGCTCGGGGCATGGATCTTGCTGGGCAGCCTGGCCGAACGCTCGGCAGATCCGCTGCGGCCCTACAACACCTCCGTCCTGCTCGACCCCGCGGGCCAGATCGTGGCCAGGTACCGCAAGCGGCACCTGTTCGACGTGGCCATCGACGGCGGCCCGTCGGATCGGGAGTCGTCCCGGATCACACCCGGCGACGCGAGCGTGGTAGTCGTACTGGAGGGCGCAGCCCAGAAGGTGGATGTCCGGCTCGGCCTGAGCATCTGCTTCGACCTTCGATTCCCCGAGCTGTACCGCGAGCTGGCGCTCGACGGTGCCGTCGTCATGGCGGTGCCGGCCAACTTCACCGAGGCGACGGGTCGCGATCATTGGGAAGTGCTGCTCCGCGCCCGGGCCATCGAGAACGGAGCCTTCGTCATCGCCCCCGCTCAGTGCGGCACGGGAGGCGGAGTCCCGACCCATGGCCGCAGCATGATCGTCGACCCGTGGGGGATCGTCGTCGCTCAGGCCCCCGACGGACCTGGGATCCTGGTGGCCGATCTGGATCTGGAGCGGGTAGCCGCGATTCGGCGGCAGCTGCCAACTCAGCCCACGCGTTGATGGCTGCGCCGGGAGCGCCCCGTTCAAGCCAGGGTCAGGCGGGTCAGGCGGCGCCGAACCTCCGCCGGAGGGGCATCGAGTCGTCAGCTGGGAAATCGCCGCCATCTCGATCGGAGTCCTCGGCGGGTGCCGAGGGTTCGTCCAGGATGGTGATCATCTCGCGACGGTTGATCACCGCGAAGGGGAGGCGCGCCACGAGCGTCGGGTCGGAGAGCCAGTGCACGGTCACTTCAGTGATGGGCAGGAAGTGCGGCTCGGTCGGCTCGAGGTACTCCTTCATGGATCCGAACGCATGGACGTGGAGGCTTCCTTCCAGGATGTAGCCGGGGGTCACGATCGATACCTTGCGGCGCTGCTTCTGCACCACGGGCGCTCCGGGCCGAGCCTGCTGGATGTTAGCCCGCTCGGCGACCATGACGACCTGGTCCAGCCGAACCCAGAGCGTACCTCTGCTCTGTTCGCGATCGGAGATAGCGGCATTCCCCAGGTGGACGTGCATGCCGTCCTGCACCTGGATGAATCCGGATTTCATGTTCAGCCAGTCTGACAATCGATCGAACTGGCCCGTGCGTAGCCGCCCGGAGATTTGGAAGCCATCGCCGAAGATCTCGACGTCAAACGCCATTCCTTCTTCGTCGGCTTCCTGCGAGGTCGCCCGCCACGGGTCGTTGGCCTGGGCGTCGGGTGAGCCCAGTGTCCCCCAGACGGGATCGAACCCCGGCGATCCTGCGAAGCCGTCGTTCTCGGGTTGGCGGTTCGGGTCGCCCAGGCGAAGCGGCGGCGTCCCCTCGGCGCGGCCGTCGGAGCCGAATCCGGCATCAGCGTCGCGGTCTGACGCGTCGCTCTGGCGAAAGCCTCCGAAGAACCCGGGTCGTCCAGCCATTTGTTTTCTTGTCCTAGCCTAGCCGGGATACGCTCGCACGTGTCTTTCGGGGGTGTCGGCATCGCGCTAAGGAACTGAACCCCCTCGGGATCCGCACGGAGCTTGCCGGCCGGAGGCGCTTCACCCGCGGCGCTCCGGAGCCTTGCCCGCAGGAGAGCTGCGGCGCTCAGTCGCCGTCGCCCGGCGGTTCCCCAGGTAGCGACAGCGTGAACGCGGCACCGATTCCTTCTCGTGCGGGCTCCAGCCGCAGCTCGCCATCCATGGCCCGAAGCAGTTGCCGAGAAACGTACAGGCCCAGACCGGTGCCCTCGCCACTTCCCTGAGAAGCGCCGCGGGTGAAGCGCTTGAACAGCCGCTTGCGGTCCGCCTCCGAGACGCCGGGCCCGTGGTCGGCGATGGTGACGTTGAGGCGGTCGCTCGTATCATCCGTCCGAACGTCTACCTCGACCCGGCCATCGCGGCCGCCGTACTTCACGGCGTTGTCCAGCAGCGCCCACAAGACCTGATCCAGTTGATCTGGGTCCGCCACGGCCAGCCAGCCGCGGCCCGCGTCGCGGAGCTCGAAGGCGACTTCCGTGGCGTTGAGCGCCTCCCAGGCCCGCCGAACACGCGGCCCCACGGCGAACACCTCGACTTCGGGTCGCAGGGCTCCGGCTTCCAGGCGGGTCACCGTCAGCAGCTGCCGGACGAGGCGGGTGAGACGGTCGGCCTGCTCGGCCACGATCTGCAGCCGCCGGTCTCGAGCCGCTTCTTCCGATCCTGCCCGGAGCTGATCCACGTAAGCGCGAATGCTGGTCAGGGGACTCTGCAGGTTGTGGCTTACGCCTCGCAGGAACTCGTCTTTGGCCGCGTCCAGCTCGACCAATCTGGCGTTCTGGCTCTCGATCTGTCCGAAGAGCTCGGCGTTGCGCAGGGCCATGCCGACCTCGCTCGAGAACAGGTCGAGCAGATCCTGGTCGGCGCGCTCCCAGCCCCGCGTCGCCGGGAGGTGGCCGGTGAGAACGCCCAGGGGCTCGCCGCCGGCACTCACGTCCGCTCGAACCGGGCGCGGGTCGCCGGGGATCGATTCTTCTATGGGCACCGTGGCCGGGTCGACGAGCGCAAGCCGGCAGTCGATCAGGCTGTAGATATGGCAGGCGTCCTTCTCGGCGAGGGCCGCCAGCGCCTTGACTCCCTGAGCCGGCGTGTAGGTGGCGACGGCGGTCAGCAGCGCGCCTAGCTCGCGATTGCGACGCTGGCTTTCGGCCGCGATGCGATTGTGGCTTTCGGCCAGGCGAGCCAGCTCGTCGTCGCCCGCAAGGTGGATCGGCGGACTGTGCTCGCCGGCAGCCACGCGCTCCACGGCGGCGGCTATGTAGCGCAGCGGGGCGGTGAGCGCCGTCGCGGCGAAGGCGGCCGCGAGCAGGCCGAAGAATGCGGCGCCCACGATCGCGGCGATCAGCAGGGGCACTACTACACGGCCATTGGTGTACAGGCCGGCCAGCATCAGGATCGAGCCGAAGATGGCCAGCGGCACCACCGCCGCGACTATCAGACCTACCGTGAGGAGAACGCGGAACGACAGGCCGAGGCGCCCGGCCGTCCGGTGACCCTTGCCGGTGCGGTCGGCCGGGCCCTCGCCCGCGCGGCCGCCCGTGTCTTCGCGCCTGCGTTCGGCCGTGCCCGCGCGCCTGCGTTCGGCCGTGCCCTCGCCCGCGCCGACGTCGGCGCTCGCGGCACCCGACTCGGGCGCCGACCCGTCAGGCGTCGTCATGGGTCGACACCAGGCGGTACCCGACGCCGCGCACGGTCAGAAGGTGAACCGGCACGTCCGGATCCACCTCGATCTTCTGGCGGAGCCGGCGAATCGAAACCCAGACGTAGGAGGTGTCGGCCCCCTCGGTCTCCGTCCATCCTCGGGCGAGCAGCGTTTCGGTCGGGACGACCTCGCCCAGGTTGCCGGCCAGCGCGTGGAGGAGCCGCGACTCTGTGGGTGTCAGCTTGACTTCGGTCCCGCCGACGGTGGCGGCTCGGCGATGCAGATCGATTGTCAGGTTCGGCCCGAGCACCAGCGACTGGCGCGGGATTCGATCGCCCAGCCTGCGCAAGACGCGCTGGATTCGAGCTCGCAACTCGGGGTAGTTGTAGGGCTTGGTGACGTAGTCCTCCGCGACCTCATCGAGCAGGTGGGCCTTGCTGTCGGCGGTGTCTATCGCCGAGAGGACGATGATCGGCAGATCCGCCGCTGCCTTGATCTCGCGGGCCACCGCCAGGCCGTCTACGCGAGGCATCATCAGGTCCAGCAGGATGAGGTCCGGCCATCCGGCTTCGAGCCGTCGCAGCGCCTCCTGGCCGTCGCGCGCCGTCGCCACCTCGTAGCCGTCGTCGTGAAGCTGCTCGGCCAGGACGACCAGCAGGTTCGCGTCGTCGTCGACGAGCAGGATCCGTTGCGGCCGGGGCTCGATCATTGCGGTCTCGTCTCCCCCGAGGGCCCAGCGACGCGGGCGTCGCCGCGAGTATAGGTGGGGGAAGGGCGGCGTGATCCGATGCTAGCGAGCGGCCGGCCCCAGCCCGACAGGACGGGTCGTCTGTCCGGGAGCGGACCTATTCCGCCTTCGCGTCGAAGTAGCGGCAGCGAAGGGCCAGCGGGCAGTGCTCGCAGTCGGGGCGTTGGGCGTGGCATGTTCGCCGGCCGTGGGTGATCAGGGAGACGTGGGCCTCGTACATCCGCTCCGGGCTCAGCATCGCAAGGTAGTAGTCGTGGGCCACGTCCGCGTCCGCCTTTGCGGGAATCAGGCCGACCCGCGAGCTGACCCGATGGACGTGGCGATCCACCGGCATGAGCGGTAGTCCGAAGCTGAAGAGCAGAACCACGGACGCCGTCTTCTTGCCGATGCCCGGAATCGCCGCGAGCCAATCGCGGGCCTCGAGGGGTGGCATGGCGGCCAGGAACTCGAGCGAATAGCCGCCGCCATTGGCGAGCAGCGCTCGAAGGGCGGCCTGGATGCGAGGCGCTTTCTGCGGGCCCAGGCCGCCGGGGCGGATGACGTCGATCAACTCCCCGATCGGCGCCGCGTCCACGGCCGACCAGTCCGGTGGAGGGAGATCCGGCAGGCCGCGGCCGCCCCAGCCGGGGAACGGGCGCGGTTCGGAGGATACGTCGGCAGGCGCGGGCGCAGACGGGTAGGCGGCCCGGAGGGCGGCGAAGGCGGCTTCGGCGTTGGTGTCGGCGCTGTTCTGGGACAGGATCGTCAGGACCAGCTCGCTCGTGGGATCGAGGCGGCGTTGCCACGCCGGCCGGCCGTTCGCTTCGGCCAGCCGATCCAGAACGAAGGCGAGGAGCCCGGGGCGTTTGGCGTCCAGCTGGCGGGCCCACGCTCGGGCGACCTGCTCGGGGGAGCGCTTCTTCGCGGCCCGCCTGGCGGCAGGCTTCGAGCGCTTGCTTCGGCCGGGCGTCACGCGACCGGCTCTCTGGCCGCCCCTCTGGCCATGGCTTTGGCCTCGGCCGTGGATTTGGCCCCGGTCGTGGCCGTGGCCCCGGTCGTGGCCGTGGCTTCGGCCGTGGCTTCGGCCCGTGCGCCCCGCCGCTCGCCCACCAGAGCGCCCAACTCGACGATCCGTGCCAGCCGCGCGCCGGCGGCGGTGACGAGCGGCGCCGCCCTGCTCATCGCGTCTTCCAACGTCATCGGCCCATCGAGAATCGGGATCGCCAGAGCCCGGGCTCTGGCCAGCGCCGCGACCCCCTCAGGCGTTACTGAGCCGCCGACGGCCAGGCACGGCACACCCGCGGCCTCGGCACGTCGCGCGACGCCCAGCGCCGTCTTGCCGAACGCCGTCTGAGCGTCGATCTGGCCCTCTCCGGTCACCACGAGGTCGGCGCCCACCAGCTGCTGATCGAAGCCCGTCTCCTGCATGACCACTTCGATCCCGGGGACCAGCTCGAACGCCCGCATCCGGGGCGCCAGGCACAACAGGCCGAAGCTCGTGCCGCCGGCCGCCCCCGAGCCCGGTGTGTTCCGGGCCCGCGCTCCGGAGGCCGCCTCGAGCAGGTCCGCATACCGCGTCAGCCAGGCTTCGAGCTTGATCACGTCTTCCGGCCAGGCGCCTTTCTGCGGAGCGTATACGGCAGCGGCACCTTGCTCGCCGAGCAGCGGATTGGTCACGTCGCAAGCTATGCGCAGTTCCAGCTCGCGGATGCGCGGATCGAGGGCAGCCAGGTCGACTATGTCAAGGTCGGGGATCGGTCCGGGCAGTGGCCAGCCGGAGCCTCGATACCAGACCCCCATGGCGCGAAGCAGCCCCGCGCCTCCGTCCGTGGTGGCGCTGCCACCGACTCCCATGACCACGTGGCGAACGCCCGCGTCGAGCACCGCCTTCAGAATCTCGCCGGTTCCGTCGGTCGTGGCCGCGAGAGGTGCGCGCGGCTCTCCCTCCGGGAGGCGGGACAGGCCGGACGCCTCGGCCAGCTCCACCGCCGCCCGCTGACCATCCACGGACAGCAACCAGCGCGCGGTCAGCGGACGGCCCAACGGGTCGTGGGCCAGGCACTCCTGCCAGTCCCATCCACCGGCCTCCGCCATAGCCGCGAGCATCCCTTCGCCGCCGTCCGCGAGCGGCGCCAGGGTCAGTTCATCGTGCGGGCGAGCTAGGGCCCAGCCATCGGCGAGAGCTCTCGCCACTTCCACGGACGAGAGCGAGCCTTTGAAGGAGTCAGGCGCCAGGAGCACGCGAAGGCGATCGCCGCGGCTGGTCATCGCGACCCCGCCGGCCCTTCGCGGCTGGTAGCCGGCCGCTCGCCGCTCGGCGCCGACCCTTGGGGAGCTGCGCCCGCGACCACGGTCCGGCCCGCCTCGGCACCAGCCGAGCCTTCGTTGCGCCGTTTCTCCAGGTACTCGGGGATGCGGATCATCGGCGGGCGTTCGTGGTCGGCCAGCTCGATGACCTCCAGTCCCAGGCGACCGTGCCCGGAGCGCGGCAGCTTCATCGTCGATCCGAGATCGGCGAAGAGCCGCGTCTTGCTCCGTTCCTCGAGCCGCTTCATGACCGCCTGCAGGATCACGAAGCTCATCCGCGACAACCCCTCGAGTTCCTGGTTGCGGTGGATACGCCGCTCCAGGTCTACCTGGCCCAGCCCCTCGAGGCCGCACCGTTCGGCGACGTCGATGAGGTGGCCGATCTCGACGGCATAGCCGGTGAAGAAGGAGAGCGTCTCGAGCAGGCTTCGCCGGCCTGCGTACTCACCGGACAGCGGCTGGATCAGGCCGGACAGCTCGGGGAAGAAGAGATTGATCAGTGGTCGCGCGACCAGTTCGGTGACCCGTCCTCCGCCGCCCTCCTTGAGGATGCCGTCCTCGACGATCGGACGCCGGTAGTAGCCCTTCACGTACTGGATCCGCTCCTCGGCGATGAGCGGCCCGACGGTGCCGTACACCATCCGCGGGTGCCAGTTGCGGACGTCCGTGTCGGCCCAGGCGACGATGTCGCCGCTGGTCTCGAAGAGGCTCTTCCAGAGCGCCTCGCCCTTGCCGGTGAAGCTGCCGTATCGGGTCAGGACCTGCTGATGGATGACGACCCGAGCGCCTTCGGCCGCGGCCGCCTCGCGGGTTCCATCGGATGAGTCGGAGTCGATGACGAGCAGCTCGTCTACCAGCGGATGGCGTTCCATCAGCTCGCGCCGGGCCTTGCCCACGATCTCGCCGATCGTCTCTTCTTCGTTGAGAGACGGCAGGACCAGGCTGACCGTCAGCCCCTGTTTCTGTTTGAGACTTACCAGCCGATCCAGGTCCCCGAATTCCCGGTGATGGAAGTTCGACTCTCCAAACCAGCGCTCCACCCGAAGCGGAACCGATCGAGCTTCGTGGGCGGCTCGTTCGGCCGCGGCCAGGGTTTCGGCGCGCTGCTCCAGCTTCTCGAACGTGGCCTGGCCGATCGCCTCTCGGGTCTTGACGACGATCACGGTCTTGCGCGAACGCGTCGCGATCGCCTCGGGCAGGGCTCCGAAGAGGTAGGTCTCTCCGTTGCTGGTGGCCGGCGCGGCGGAAGCGCCCATGACGACCACATCCGCGGTCTCGGCTTCGCGCAGGATGGCGTTGCGGATGTTCGGTGCCTCGCGAACGGCCTGCTCCACCTGGCCGTCCGCGTGCTGGCGGATGAAGTGGGCCAGGGCGCGCTCGGACTGCGTTCGGAGTCCTTCGGCGATGCCGCGGGGGACAAGGTGCAGGGCCACGATGCGGCCGTCGTTGCGATGAGCCAGGGCGTCAGCGAAGCGCAGCGCCAGGACGGCGTGAGGGCCGCCGCGGATCGGCACGAGGATGCGCTTGATTTCGGCCGGGCCGCGTTGCTTGACCACGGCGATATCGCATGGGGAGTCGCGGACGACTTCGTCGATGGTCGGCGAGAAGACCGACGCCTGTGCCCCGGGCCTGGCCGGAGATGGCTTGCCGCCCCAGCCGAAGACAATCAGATCCGCGTCCAGCTCCGTCGCGGCTTCCACGACTCCCTCGGCCGCGCGGCGTCCAATGCGGACGATGGGATGAATAGTGACGCCCTCCGGGGCATAGTCGAGGACTCGCTGGAGGAGCCGGCGGGCCTGCCGGGCGCGCGTGGCGCCCTCGCTGAGGGGCGTCCCCTCGGGCACCTCCACGATGCCGAGCACGGTCAGGGTGCCGGTCCGGCGATCCATCAGCGAGGCTCCGAGGCGGACGAGCTCCTGGGCGGTGAGGGGGTTCGCCACCGGAATCAGGATCCGCGACGGAAGCGGAGTGCGTGTCATCGAGCTGGCTCTTTCGGCGTACGCGGCGGCCGGCCGCGCTTCGCCGACCCGCTCGTAGCGGCCTCGCCACGGTCGGCGGCCTCGCCACGGTCGGCGGCCTCGCCACGGTCGGCGGCCTCGCCGCTGTCGGCGGCCTCGCCACGGTCGGCGACGCCGGCGCTGACGACGCGGGCATCGGCCGCCGCCTGCCAGTGCTTGACGAGATACGGCTTGAGCAGCTCGAACTCGCGGGCCTGTCGCTCGACCCGCTCCTCGGCCTGGTCGTCGGTGAGGCGCCGGTTCTCGACGACGAGGCTCCCGACCCGGCCGAAGTAGATCGGCACGAACGCCGCCACGAGCCGTTCCACGGGCACGTCGCCGAAGCTCGCGAAGACCATCAGGTCGTAGAAGACGCGGGCCCAGAGATCGTCCGGGAAGTGGAAGGTGGCCACGGCATCGGACAGGACGTCGGTGGACGGCGACCCATCCCCCGCCGAGCTCGCGCCGGACTCTCGCCCGAGTCCCAGGCGGTGGGCCGCCGCCTCGGCCAGGGATCCGGCCTCCTCGGCGAGCGCCAGCACGTGCTTGCAGTTGCCCGGCGCCAGGAACCGTTGCCACGTCTCGGCGAGCGTCAGCGAGCCGGCGTGGAACTGGCTCAGAAGGCGCAGCGTGTCGACCTCCAGCGCGGGCGGCTCGGCGTACCGCTCGAACCCGTATACGGGCACGTCATGGCTGCCGCTGATGGCGAGCCAACGGTCCGCGTTGTCCCGTGCCATGGTCAGAAGCGTTCCGACGACCTCGCGGAACATCGGCCCCAGGTCTGAGCCTGGGTCCTTGGCATCGTGGATCTTGGCACCCAGCCGCGTCTGGCACACCGCGAAGCCGCCGGTCAGGGCGGTCGTCGTCATCCAGATGTCGATGCCGAAACGAGAGACGTCCGGCGTCCAGCTCTCCTGCTCGAGGTAGTGGCGGATCAGGTCACCGCTGATCCCGAAGTCGCCGCCGATCGGCTGGCGGATGCGGTGCCCGTACAGCGCCCGTGTCACCGGGTAGGTGACGGTGTTGGTGATCGTGCCGTCGTACTTGTAGCGCGAGTACAGGGGAGCCACGAAGTCGTACCCGCCCTTTACGATCGGGCCGGCCAGCAGCTCGATCCACTCCGGAACGATCGACCTCAGGTCCGAGTCGACGACGACCAGCGCCTCGACCTCCAGCGCGGCCGCCATCTCGAAAAGGGTCCGCAGCGCCGCGCCCTTGCCTCCGATCCCATCGACATCGGGGTAGGTCAGGCTGACTCGATCGAGGCGGTTCTTGGGGTGGACGAGCAGGATCTGTTCGACGTAGCCGGGCGGCTCGGTCTCCACCACCACGCGCTGAGTTCCGTCGGGTGATCCGGCGTCGGCGTTCACCAGGACCGGGCGCAGGTCCGGGAAGTACTGGACCAGGCCGGCCTGAGCCGCGCGGACGACATGGCCGATAGTCGCCGCGTTCCGAAAGCTCGGAATGCCGACCATGATGTCGGCGCAACCGAGCCGGGCGATCTGGTCCCGAATTGCTGGCGTGAGGGCGCTGGACGGCATCGTCGTCACCGTACCACGCCTTGCGGGTCCGGGGCAGATGCGGCGGGCAGCCCGGCCTACTTGATGGGCATCGGCGCGATGGACCAATCGTCATTGCGGCCGCTCGGTATGTAGCGGCTGTTGGCTGCCTTGAAGGCCAGCGCCCCGAAGCCGAGAGCGCGCCACGTGGCGACGAAAGTGCCGATGGGCGGCCGAACGAAGGGGGTGATGCGGACCAGCTCGCCGGTCCGCAGGGCCCCGTCGAGGAGGCGCTTTCGCTCCAGCAGCGGGACGTCCAGCAGGCTCGCCCCGTCGATGCTCAAGAGGTCCACGGCGACGAAGGCGATCGGCCGGTCCGGGTCCAGGCGATTCGTGGATTCCGACGGGCGCGACCTTCGAGTTCCGACGAGCATCTGGGTCATCATCTGGCCCGCGCTTGGCGCTTCGATGCCTGTGATTGGGATGCCCGCCGTGGCCTGCGTCGGCTCCACCGTCAGGAAGCCGTCGAGAATCAGCTCGTCGGCCAGGGCCGCGGAGCTGATCTCGTCCGCGACGGCGGCGAACTCGTCTGTGCAGTCCTCGCCATCCTCATCAACGAGGAGGGTCCGGCCGAGCTCGAACCGCGCGAGGATGCGCACGCCTCCCCAGCTGGGTTCGATCAACGGATCGGGGACGGAACGACTGCCTCGCCCGAATCGCTGCGGACGCCACTGCTCGGGGCGCTCGGGTGGGGCTGGCGAGGCCGGCGGGGCCGCGCGGCGCAGGAAGGGCATGGCCGGATTCTACGCCCGCGGGTCGGCGTAACCATTTGGGTTCGCCCGACGCCACGCCCACGCCGAGCCGATGATCTCCTCGATCGTGCCGTGGCGGGGCCGCCAGCGCAGGACCTCCGTGGCGCGGTCGGCGCCGGCGACGAGTACCGGCGGGTCGCCGGCGCGGCGCGGTCCGATCCGGACGGCGATACCGCGCCCGACCACAGCCTCCGCGGCTGCCACGACCTGGCGGTTGCTGAATCCCGTGCCACTTCCCAGGTTGCATATGAGGGGCTGGCACGGCCCGGCCGGCGGGCCGGTGCGAGGATCGGCCGGGTCCGTGGCCAGGAGGGCCAGCACGTGCGCCGCGGCCAGATCCTCGACGTGGATGTAGTCCCGGACGCACGTGCCATCCGGCGTCGGGTAGTCGTCGCCGAAGAGCGTCAGCTCGCGCCTTTCCTCGGCCGCGGCCAGCACGTTCGGGATCAGGTGCGTCTCCGGCGAGTGCAGCTCGCCGTTCCGGGCGCTCGCGCCGGCGGCGTTGAAGTAGCGCAGGACCACGCTCCGGAAGCCATATCCGTGGCCGTACCAGGCTATCGCCCCCTCGACGTCCCGCTTCGTCTCGCCGTACGCGTTGATGGGCCGGACCGGATCGGACTCCGCGATCGGCGTGCGCTCGGGCATGCCGTACGTGGCTGCCGTCGAGCTGAAGACGATGCGCTTGACGCCGGCCGTTCGCATCGCCTCCAGCAGCGCGATGCCGCCCACGACGTTCTCGCGGAAGTACTTCGCCGGATCCGTCATGGATTCGCCGACGATCGACTTGGCGGCGCAATGGAGGACCGCGTCGATACGGTGCTTCCGCAGGAGCCCAACCACGGCGTCGGTCTCCCCGTAGCTGCCGATCTCCAGGGTCGCCTTTTCCGGGACCGCACCGCGGTGGCCGGTCGACAGATCGTCGAGGACGATCGCGTCATGGCCGGCCTGGACGAATGCCTCGACGGAAACGGATCCGATGTACCCGGCCCCGCCGGTGATGAGGATGCGCATTCAACTGCCTCCGAAGCGGCGGAACAGGCCCTTCCTGCGGCGCGACGCCGGCTCGGGTTCGGTCTCGGGGGTGCGTTTGGCCGGTGCGTCGGCTTCGGCCGGTCCGGCGAGCTCGCCCTGGGCCGGGGGTTCGTCCGACCGCTCGCCCGGAGTCGCGGACGACAGCGCCGCGTCTGGGGCGCTCGAGGGTTCGACCGGACGGGCCTGGCTCTCGTTCCCCAGCACGATGGCGAGCGCCTCGCGCAAGGCTTGAGTCTCGGCCTCCTTCTCGGATAGCTCTTCGGCATCCTCGACGAGAGACTGCCGCGGCAGGGCCACCCGCTCGACGAGATCGCCGGGCTCGAGAGATTGCGCCTCCAGCAACTCCCTGGGAGCGAGGCGGGCGGCCTCGGCCTCGGCGGCCTCGAACTCATCCGCGCGCGGCCCGGCGACCTGCGGCTCTTCATCGATCGAGCCGATCGGCGCCGGCTCACGAGTGGCCGGCTCCTCGGCCTGCGGCTCGGCCACGCTCGTCTCGACTGACTCGTCCCTCTCGACTACCGAGTTCGCCGCCGCGACATGGAGCATCCAGCGGGCTTCCGCGTCTCGCGCCCAAGCGGCCTCGAGCTCGGCGGCTTCCCTCTCAGACGCATCGGCGACGAGCTCGACCCTGACGGCCACACTCTCGTCCGCCGGAGCCGCCTCAGATTCGAGCTTCTCCGCCTCGATTCCCTTGGCCTCGATTTCCTCCGCCTCCTGCAGCCAGGCTGCATCGAGATCGGTTCCGTCGACGACGAGGGCGGGGCGCACGGCTACGCTCTCCGCGGCTTGGGCAGCCTCGACCGTTTCCGGGTCGTCCACCTCTCCGGAGATCGGACCCGGCACTTCCATGGGAGGCTCCTCGACCATGTCGAGGGCATCGACCGCTTCCACAGCGGCGGCCGCTTCCGCCGCCGCGTAGGCGTCCGTAGTCGGCGTTCGGAGCTCGTTTGCACCGAAGCGTCGTTTCCCCGACGGCATGGCGTGGTGAGGCTCGTGCCGCGTCGCGTCGCGGTGCGCAGGCTGCGGCGCCGCGTCCTCGCGCCCGGCCTTGCGCCGATTCCTGTGCTTCGTCTTCGATCGGTCGGCCGCGGGGTCTGCCGACGTGCCTGCGCTTTCGGCCGGCTCAGGCAAAGCGGTGCGACGCTTGCTGAGGGCCTCCAGGCGCCGAGCCGCGGCCAGGGGCAGGTCGGGCACCTTCGCCTCGTCTTCGGCGCCTCTGTGTTCGAGCGCATCGACGACACGCCTGGCAGCCACGTTCTCGGGATCGATGGTCATCGCCCGATCGGCGAACCTGCGTGCCAGTCGTTCATCGCCGCGTTCCAGCGAGACCTGCGCCAGTCCGGCGAGGGCGATCGCGTTCGATGGGTCGAGCTCGATCAGCTGCCAGTACGTCTGCTCCGCCTGGACGAGCAATCCGTCGGCCAGGGCTTTGTCGGCATGCAGCAATAGCTCGTACATCAAGCGGCTCCGAAAGCGAAATGGCCTGGCGTCGGGTTCGTTCCCATCACGATGTCCGATTGTCCAACAACCGACCGTCCGATATCGACTGGCGAGCCATCTCAATCAGGATTGCACGATCGTTGAGCGCCGGTTCGGCGACGACTCGCTCGGTCAGGTCGTTGAGCAGCCGGCCCAGCAGGCGACCCTGCGGCAGATCCAGCTCGGCCATCAGGTCGTCGCCGTCGACGGCGAGCCGGTCGCGTCCCAGCACTACGTGAGCCGCCAGCTCCGCCCCGATTCGAGAGGCCAGCTCGGCGAGGTGACCCGCGTCGGCCGGCAGCCCGCTGCCCTCGTTGTCGGCGGCGCGAAGTGCCAGCAGGTCGTCGATCGAGCCCGGCCCGATCTTGCGGATGAACCGCCGGATTGCGGCGTCAGTCCAGTTGGGCTGGTACGAGAACATGTGATGAGCCACGAGATGAGCCACTCGCTCCTGGAGGGCGCGGGGAGCGTGGAGGCCGGTCAGGTAGTCGCGGGCCATGGCCGTCCCAACCGTTTCGTGGCCGTGAAAGTGGCCGTCAGCCAGAGTATCCGGCTTGCCGACGTCGTGGAGGAGCGACGCGAGTCGTACGAGCGGTCGGTTGGGAGCCGCGTCGACGGTGTGCAGGGTGTGGTCCCACAGGTCCTCGCCGTCGGCCTTGTTCTGCGGAATGCCGCGCTGGCGGGCCAGGTCCGGGGCCACGACGCCCAGCAAGCCGGTCTGCTCCATCAGGCGCAGGCCGACCGATGGCGCCGGAGCGGCGAGCAGCTTGAGCAGCTCGGCAAAGACGCGCTCGCCCGAGAGGCGGGCTGCCAGCCCGGCGTTGCGGCCGATCGCCTGCGCGGTCGCAGGGTCGATCTGGAACTCGAGCGTGGCCGCCAGGCGGACGGCCCGGATCATCCGCAGCGCGTCCTCACCGAATCGCAGGTCCGGATCGCCTACCGCCCGAAGGAGACGGCGGGCCAGGTCGTCGCGGCCACCGTGAGGATCGACGAAAGCCGGCTCCTCGGCCGGCCGGCCGCCCCAGGCAATCGCGTTCACCGTGAAGTCGCGGCGTGCCAGGTCGTCGCGGATCGACGTGCCGAACTGCACCGCATCCGGGTGCCGGTGGTCCGAATAGGAAACGTCGCGGCGGAAAGTCGTGATCTCGTACTGCACGCCGGCGTGGCGCACGACTACCGTTCCGAAGCGGTTCTCGTAGATGGACCTTGGGAAGAGAGCCTGGATCCGTTCGGGTGGAGCGTCGGTGGTCAGGTCCCAGTCGGCCGGCTCGCGACCCAACAGGGCGTCGCGCAGGCACCCCCCAACCACATAGGCCGCCTGGTCGCCGCGCCAGAGCGTCGCGAGCAGATCTCCGACGGGGGCCGGAATCTCGCACAGGGCCGGCCCGGGCGGCGTGGCCGCGTTCTCCGAACGGCCGCCATCCGTTGCCTTGTCCCGGTCAGGCTGGCTTCCCGTCATGCTTCCCCGGCTCATCGTCTAGCCGCCGCAGCCCGCCGGACCGCGGGCTTCCCAGTCAGGCCCTCACCCCGGTCAATGGCCAAGGAAGAGGTACGTTCGCCAGCTCTCGTTCTTGTCGTCGCGGAGATAAGGGGTGAAGACCGAGTACACGTCGCAGCGCGGCTCCGAGGGCCTGTGCGCCAGCCGGAGCCTGGCCTCGTCCAGCAGCTTGCCGCCCTTGTGGTGGTTGCAGGTCTTGCAGGCGGTGACCAGGTTGTCCCACGTGTGGGACCCGCCGCGGTGGCGCGGCACGACGTGATCGAGCGTCAGATCGCCAGTCTTGCGGCCGCAGTACTGGCACGTGTAGGCGTCGCGGATGAAGACCTCGCGGCGTGTCAGCTTGACGCGCGGTCGGGGCCGCCGGATCTGGTGCTGCAGGCGGATCACGGCGGGCGCACGGAACTCCTGCCGCGGCGTCCGGATCACCTGATGGTCGTACTCGAGGACTTCGGCTTTCTGGCCAAAGACCAGTCGGAATGCCCGGGGCAGGTTACAGACGTTGAGCGGCTCGTAGCTCTGATTGAGAACCAGGACCACGCCGTCCATGGGCGCATCGTATCAGAGGAAGACCCTGCATCCCCGCTCGGCCGTGCCCGCTGTCGTCTCAGCCCGGCCATCCGCCCCCTGAAAACGAGATCCGACGGCCTTTCGGCCGCCGGATCTTCACTGCCTGATTCTACGGTCCAGGGTAGGTGTATTCGGATGCGCTCGTCAGATACGATGAGCCGCCGGGCGTCGTCACGACGACCTGATACGTCTGACCGGGGACCAAGCCGGAGGGAAGCGTTATCGAGATGGAGGTGTCGGACACGGACCCGATCGTGGCCGACGCCGCGCCGAACTTGACCGAGTCCGCGCCGGTGAAGTACTCGCCCGAAATGGAGGTGCTGGTGACGGTGTCGACCACCGGCACCGGATACAGCTGCAGCAGATGGGATCCGCCATTGGCGAGGTTGATGGCAATCTGCTGGAAGTAGGCTGCGAGGTCCGATCCAGTCGGCGAGTTGAAGTAGTAGGGGGCCTCGGTGCCTGAGGCTACCTGCTTCAGCAGCTGCTCTCCAGTCAGCCCCATATCCGTGCACCTTCCATTGTTGTTGCCCTGGCCGAGGCCGTAGCCGACGGCATAGACCTTGATTCCTCCGGCCTTCGCTGCATTGCCCGCGGCGATCGCAGCAGCGCACGTGAATTGCGAGGCGTCGTTGAAGTCCTGGCTGTTCTCCGGATTACCATCGGTTTCAAGGAGGATGCCCTTGGTCACGCCCGGGCGGCCGTAGGTGTCGAGGTACCAATGCGCATACGCAAGCGGCATTGACAGGGTGGTGCCGCCGGACTGCGCCGAGATGCAGTTGATCGCTTTCACGAGGGGGGTGGCCGTGTTGAAGACGCCCCCGACCTCATACGTCCCCGCCGCTCCGTTGGGATTCGGAAGAGGAGTGTCTGTGTCGGTGCCGCTGAGGCCTACCGGGACCCATACGCCAGCGGTGTGCGAGCTGGGGTCACTGGGGTTGTAGGTGCTGGGGTCCCAACTGGTCCAGTTAGTCACCTGCTTGCCGCTCGTGTGCGTGGCGGCCGTGGTGCCGCTGACGCCGCGGGTCACGTTCATCACCGTCGTCGGCGTCGACGTGTCCGAGACGCTACCCACCTGCATCCTCTCGGAATCGACCTGGATGATGTAGTTGCCGGTCGCCGGGAACCCGATCGCCGACGCGACCCGGATCGTGGTGTCGTTCTTGCCGACGACCATGTTGACCGCCTTGCCGCCGGCGTGCACGGCGGCGGTGGTGCCGCCCTGGCCGCGCTGCACGGTCCAGAGTGTCGTGCCCTGACCGCCAGTTACCTTCATCTGCTCGTTTTCGATCTGGATGCTGAAGTTGCCGGAATCCGGGAACCCGGCCTCCGACGCGACATAGATCGTCGTGTCAGCGTTGTCGACGTCCCAGGACACGCTCGCACCGTTGGCGTGGGCCAGTTGGGTTGTACCGCCCTGGCCGCGCTGCACGGTCCAGAGTGTCGTGCCCTGACCGCCTGTCACCGACATCTGCTCGTTATCAACCTTGACGGTGTAGTTGCCGCTCGTCGGGAACCCTAACGCCGACGTCACCGGCAGTGCTGTGGATGTGGCGGTGATAAGCAGGATCGCCACCGCGCCGCTGGCGTGTGCGGCGGCGGGTGTGCCGCGCGTTACAGTCCAGGTTGTTCCGCTCGGACTCCCCGTCACCGTCATTTGCTCGGAATCGATCTGGATGATGAACGGATAAGTCGTCGGGAACCCGATCTTCGAGGTAACGGTGATCGTTGTGGCGCTAGCGTTGATGTAGTTGGGCGTGCCTACCGTCGCGCCACTCGAGTGCGCCGCGAGTGTGGTGCCGTTTACGGCGCGTGTTACGGTCCAGCTTGTGCCGGACCCGTCGGCCGTAGCCGACATTTGTTCGGAATCGATCTGGATAGTGAAGGGGAAAGTCGTCGGGAACCCGGTCTTCGCCGCGACGGGGATGGTTCTGGTGGTGGATCTGTTGTTGATGCCGGCGGTCAGGGTCGTGACCGGGCCGCCCAGGTTCGTCTTCGGGGCGTTCACGGTCGTTGCCGCACTGCCCAAGGTCGTACTAGCGCCGCTCAGGGTCGTGTGAGGGAAGAAGTTGTTGTTGGTTGCCGCGCCATAGGCCGTCCCGCCGTCGGGGCAGGTACCCAACGTGGGGTCGCCGGCTGCGTCCACCACGCCCGGGCCGGTCAATGCGAGAGCCACGCGCTGCTTCGCCGGATCGTAGACGTTGAGGATCGCCTCGGCGGCGCCCTGAAGATTGTGGATCTTGACGCCATTCGGATTTTCGTTGTACTGATTGAAGTTGTCGGCCATGCTCCTCGTGCGGTCAAGGATGATCACCAGGTCCACGGGAACAATCGTAGACTCCCCGCACGCCCCCTTGCACGCGGCAGACACAATCGTTCCCGTCGATCCGCTGGCCGGCGCGCCGGGGATAGCGGGGGTGAGCGCAAATTGCGTGGTCGAACTGCCCTTGACCACGACGACGTTGCACCTGTCGCCGGCGGCGGGATTGCAGGCGGAGACTCGCTGCTTGCCGGCACCCGTGAAGTCGCCGGGGACCGCATACAACGGTGGGGTGTGATGGAGGGCATTATGCGGGTCGCACATGCCCGGGAGATCCACGGCGATCAAGGGAGCCCCCGTGACCACATCCGCGCGGATCAGGCACCTGTAGGTGATCGTGTAGTCAACCCCCAGCACCAGACTGGAGTAGTTCACCTTGATGTTCCCTTTGATCATGGCCTCTGTCTCAGCCACCGTGTGCCCAGGTGTCGCGTTGTCGACCGGCAACATGGACGCACCGGCCAGGGCGGCCGAATCCAGCGCGTTCACAAGGATCTGCCTGTTGTTCCGGAGAACCCCTAGATCGATGACCATGGCGGCGAATCCGAGGATCATGATCAGGACTATTTCGAAGAGGACGAGAATCTGCCCGCGCTCTCGCCGGCCGTCACGTTGTGAACCTCGCAAGTGCCGCATCTCTGTTACTCCCGTCTCCCTGCACCGCATGGTGGTCCCGCTCACGACGGGAGGTTATCGAAGACCATCTGTACGGTGGAATTAAGGGGGAACTCCTGCCCGAACGCCAGCGGGAAGAACGTCTTGTAGGTGAAGATGACTTTCACGGAAACGGAATCACCGTTCTTGACGGTGGTGCAGGGGATCGTGGCCGGCGAAGTGACCGACGCGCTCGTCTCGAGGCAGACGACCATTACATCGCCCAACGACACGGTCACGCCCCCACCCGATGCCGCGGATCTCGCGGCCCCAACGGCCGTGTCTTCGACCCAGGCAGGGTTGGATACCATGGCGGCGGCACGAGCGCCTTCGCGGGCAGAGTTGATGACGGTCATCCTGTTGTAGAGCATGAAGCCGAAGTCGCAGATCCCGGACAACACGAGCATGAAGATGGGAAGGACCAGGGCGAACTCGACCATGGCCTGGCCACGCTTGCGAGTGCTTCGGCGGCCGGATGGGCCGGGCTTCGGGTTCGACATGGGCTTGCTCCCCAGTTGTGTGCGGTTTCTCGGGTGGCGGCCCCACTCTACCGCCGACTCTACAAGCGAATTCATCCTGATGTCAGGGATGTGAGGGTAGGCATGGTTCCTTGCGCCTACCATTACGGACCGGGCCGCGCTTGTACAGTGGGCGACCGTTCCACCGCTTCGGTACGAAATACTCAGCGTGGGCGCGAAGCGTCCCACTCGTTGGTGGGGCATTTGCACCAGCAAACGCGCGGTACGGCTAGGGCTGGGTGGGCTCGTTGGCAGCGAGGCGGTAGCCGCCACCTGCCGCGGTGAGCAGGTAGCGGGGTTGGTCCGGATCTACCTCGAGCTTCTGGCGGAGTCTCCGGACCGTCACCCAGACGTATGCCGGATCCGCGCAATCCGAGTCCGCCCAGACCTTGTGAAGAAGCTGCTCGGTGGAGACGGCCCGTGGCATGCTCGCAGCCAGCGTGGCCAGGAAGCGCGATTCGGTCGGCGAGAGGGAGACGTGGCGGCCGCGGATGATCGCCTCTCTCTTGCGGGGGACGAGAACCAGGTCGCCCAGAGCGAGCTCCTCGACGGGGATCTGGTCCGCGAGGCGGCGCAGGACGCGTCGAACGCGGGCCACCAACTCCGAGTAGTCGTAGGGCTTGGTGACGTAGTCCTCGGCGAAATGGGCGATGAGATCCGCCTTGTTGTCCGCGGTGGCGACCGCGGACAGAACGAGGATCGGGATGTCGGCTCGGCTCTTGATGCGACTCGCCACAGTCTGGCCATCCATCTCCGGCATCATCAGATCCAGGATTACCAGGTCCGGCCAGGCGGCGTCGAGCTGTTTGAGCGCTTCGGCACCGCTGGCGGCCTTTGCCACCTCGAAGCCGTCGCGCGCCAGGCGTTCGGCCAGCGCGTCCAGATGCGCCACGTCGTCGTCGATCAGGAGCAGCCGGGATTCGTTCATCAATAGGAGTGTACGAGTCCGCGAGACGCTCGGGAGACCGAACCGGCCCTCGCCCGAGCGCCGTGACGGTGTCGTCCGGCTCGTCACATCGGCGCGACGCGGCGAGCCCGACCCGGGATTCGGAGCGTGCCGCGTATAATCCGATGGCGAGGCCCGCCGTCGTGTCTTGAGGCACGCCCCGCTCCCCGCCGAAGAAGGAACTGCTGGCAAGATGACCGCCGAGACCTCCACCTGGGCCACAAAGAAGGGCCTCGCCCAGATGCTCAAAGGCGGCGTCATCATGGACGTCGTTACCCCCGAGCACGCCCGGATCGCAGAGGATGCCGGCGCCTGCGCCGTCATGGCCCTCGAGCGCGTCCCGTCCGACATCCGGGCCGCGGGCGGAGTCGCGCGCATGAGCGACCCGGCCATGATCGAGGGGATCATGGCGGCGGTCAGCATCCCGGTCATGGCCAAGGCCCGCATCGGGCACTTCGTCGAGGCCCAGGTTCTCGAGGCCCTCGGCGTGGACTACATCGACGAGTCGGAGGTGCTCACACCGGCCGACGAGGTCAACCACATCGACAAGCACCAGTTCAAGGTGCCGTTCGTGTGCGGTTGCCGAGACCTCGGCGAGGCGCTTCGGCGCATCAGCGAAGGCGCCGCGATGATCCGGACAAAGGGTGAGGCCGGCACCGGAGACATCGTCGAGGCCGTGCGCCACATCCGGACTCTGATGTCCGATATCCGCCGCCTGGGTTCGATGCGCGAGGACGAGCTCTTCGTCGCCGCCAAGGAACTGGGCGCTCCCTACGACCTGGTCAAGCAGGTCCACGACGAAGGCAAGCTGCCGGTCGTCAACTTCGTGGCCGGCGGGATCGCTATCCCGGCCGACGCGGCTTTGGCCATGCAGCTCGGAGCCGAGGGCGTCTTCGTGGGGTCCGGTGTTTTCAAGAGCGAGAACCCCGCCAGGACTGCCGAAGCCATCGTCCAGGCCACTCTCCACTTCGACAACCCCAAGATCATCGCCGAGGTTTCGAAGGGCCTGGGTAGCCCGATGCGCGGGATCGCGGCGGTCACGATCCCCGAGGCGGAGCGGCTGGCGGTCCGAGGCTGGTAGCACGGGCTCCAATGAAGATCGGCGTACTGGCGCTTCACGGCGCCGTCATCGAACACATCCGGACCCTCAGGGCGATCGGGGTCGAAGGCGTCCCCGTGCGGCTGCCCGAGGACTTGGAGGGGATCTCCGGGCTGATCCTGCCCGGTGGCGAGAGCACAACCATGCGCAAGCTCGTCGCCAGGTGGGATCTGCGCGAACCCATCATGGCCCTCGCCCGTTCCGGCGCCCCGATCCTGGGCACGTGCGCCGGCATGATCATCGTGGCCCGGGAGATCTCCGGCGGCGAGGAGCCGGTCTTCCCGCTCCTGGACGTGACCGTCGAGCGGAACGCTTTCGGCCGCCAGCTCGACTCGTTCGAGATCGATCTACCCGTGCCGATCCTGGGCGATCGTCCGGTCCACGCGATCTTCATTCGGGCCCCCATAATTGAGCGCGTTGGTCCCGGTGTGGAGGTGCTGGCCAGGTTGCCCGATCAACGCGTCGTAGCGGTTCGTCAGCGAAACGTCCTGGCGATCTCGTTCCATCCCGAGCTTGCGGGAGAGACGCGCTTCCATCGGCTCGTGGCCACGATGGCGGCTGAATATGCCGAGCCGGCCGAGGGGGCCGGGGCCACCGAGAGACGGCCGCTCGGGGAGGCCATGTGAGCGGACGCGTCCGCCTTGCCCGACTCACCGATCTGGCGGCGCTGGGGGAGCTATCGAGGCTGTCCCAGCTGGAACACGTCGACGCGAGATCGCTCGGCCTGCCGGTGAGCGGACCCCGCATCGGAGTCTTCAGCCTCTTCCGGCTGCCGCTCGGTGCCTTCCGTCCCAACGATCTGTTGTTCGTCTACGAGGATGAGCGCCGCCTCTCCGGGCTGCTCCGGGTGGAGCGCGACGGCTCCCGGGACGAGTGGACGATCGTCGAGCTGGACGCTATCGGCTCCGGCGATTCGGGCGACACGCGCTTCCGGATGGTCCAGCACCTGCTGCGCGACGGGGCCAAGCGGGGCGCGATGAGATTCCACGTGGCCTGCTCGGACGGCCAGGGCAACGTGGAGCTGTTCATGCAGGCCGGCTTCGCCCGCTATGGGCAAGAGCGACTGCTGTTCCGCGGCACAGAGACTCCACTCCCGATGGGGTGGCCGGACGAGCGCTGCCGGGCGGCCCGAATCCGATCCTGCCAGCCACTCGACTCGCTGCCGCTGGCACGGCTGTACGCCGCGGTGACGCCGCTGCCGGTGACTCGCCTTGAGTCGTACCGCCTGAGCGATTGGGAACGCCAGGGCGGGACCACGCGAGTGCCCCGTTCGAGCCTGGCTCCGATCTTGCGGTTCGCCGAGATGGAGGCCTACGTTCAGACCGCGGACGATGCCTCCGGAGAGGTCCTCGCGCTGGTCCAGGTCGGCGTCGCCAGAGAGGACCAGCCCCACTATCTCAAGATCATGGCCCGGCCCGAGACGGACGCCGGGCCCCTGGTGAGCTTCGGGTTGGGCTTGATCGCCGCCCGCATCGGCAAGGGCGGCAGCTGCCCCGACAACGGAGTCCTGGCCCCCGTTCGAACGTACGAAGCCCCGATCGATCGCCGCCTCGAGGAAGCCGGTTTCGCTGACCTCGCCACGGTGACCCTCCTGATGAAGGAGGGCCTCGTGCGAGTGGCAGAGCCCGGCCTCGTCCCGGCGGTACGGTAGCTTGGAGAGCAGGAGAAGACGTGGCTGATCAGAGCGTGGCACCCGGCCGGCGCGAGTTGATCGACGACCTGGATCTGCTCCTGGGGTCTCTTCCCCCGGATCTCCTCCAGGCCGTGCACGCCCTGCCCGACCCGTCGCAGCTGATCGAGATCGTGATGGACCTGGGTCGCCGGCCCGAGGCTCGCTTCACGGACGGCGAGGTGACACTGCTCGAACGCGAGATCAGCGAGGCGGACCTGCAGTACGTCGTCGATCACATCGGCGCCTTCGGTGGGGACAACCGCGCCGGAATCGAGCGGACGCTGCATCGCATCAGCGCCATTCGCAACCGCACGGGCAAGATCGTCGGCCTGACGTCCCGCATCGGCCGGGCCGTCTACGGGACGATCGAGATCATCAACGACTACGTCGAGTCGGGTAAGTCGATCCTGATCATGGGCCGGCCCGGGATCGGCAAGACGACGATGCTGCGCGAGGCCGCTCGCGTCCTGGCGGATGACCAGGGGAAACGCGTCGTCGTGGTGGACACGAGCAACGAGATCGCCGGCGACGGCGACATCCCGCACCCGGCCATCGGCAGGGCCAGGCGGATGCAGGTCCAGACGCCCGCGGCACAGCACCAGGTGATGATCGAGGCGGTCGAGAACCACATGCCCGAGGTCATCGTCATCGACGAGATCGGCACGGAGCTGGAGGCCCAGGCGGCCCGCACCATCGCCGAGCGGGGCGTCCAGCTAATAGGCACGGCCCACGGAAACAACCTCGACAACCTGATGCTGAACCCGACCCTGACCGACCTGATCGGTGGTATCCAGACGGTCACTCTGGGCGACGAGGAGGCGCGGCGTCGCCGCTCGCAGAAGAGCATCCTGGAGCGCAAGGCTCCGCCGACCTTCGACGTAATCGTCGAGATACAGGATCGCGAGAAGGTCCTCGTCCACTCCGACGTGGCGGAGACTGTGGATGCGATGCTGCGCGGCGATCCCGTCTCCGCCGAGCTGCGCTGGCGCGACGAAGGCGGGGTGCATCGTTCCCAGTCGCGGCCAAAGCCCTCGCCGCGGGAGGCGCTGACCAGCGACCGATTCGGCAGCGACCGGTTCGCGGGACTCGTGGGGGCTGGCCCGGGCTGGCGGACGGAGCCGGGCTGGCGGGGGTCGGGTTCGTACCACGCCCCGGCGGACTGGCGCGACGCGGATCGAGGCCCGGCACGGCCGGGGTATCGGTCCGGCTCGAGCGGCGGCTGGCGGACGCCGGTCCGCGGCGCTCGCGAGGTTCGGGAGAGCGCCCGGCGGACCCCCGGCGGAGAAGCGGGCGGTCGCGGGGACCCCGGCAGCGAAGCGCCCGATCAAGGCCGGTCCGGCGCGAGAGATGCCGACACCGCCGGTGGACGGATCGTCCCCGGAGAGCGGTTTGCGGTGAGCCCGCTGGGCCCCGGCCGCGTTCCCAGCGAGGTCCCCTTCCGAGCGGGGGAGATAGCCGACCGCGGCCCGATCGAACGCGGAGCGGCGCCGGTTCCGGAGCCGCGCGCCCGGGAGCTGCGTGAGCTGGAGCGGCAACGGGCGTGGGCTCAGCAGGCGACGCGCGCCCTGAACGACTACCGCGCCGAGGGCGTGGAGGAAGAAGAGGAGGAGACGCCTGGCGCGGTCTCCCCCGAAACCTCCGCCGAGGAGCGCGAGGATCTGGCCGACGACCTGGCCGAGGACGACGCGTCATCCGAGGATGACGAGGCCGTAGCGGACATCGTTCGGCTGCGGGCCGGCAGCGAAGCCTCGGACGAGGAGGGCCGGCCCGTACTTCGGGTTCACGACTCGGACACGATCCTTCCGACCCTGCGAGTCCTGCCCCACGGGATAAGCCGCAAACGACTGGAGCAGGCGATCAAGGAACTGCAGCTGCCCGTGATCATCGCCCGCGATCCGGACGAGGCGGACGTGGTCATGACCCTCAAGAGCGAGTACCGCCAGAAGACGTCGGGGCTGCGCGAGGCGGAGGATCGAGGCCTGCCAATCTACGTCCTCAAGAGCAACACCATCGTCCAGATGGAGGCAAGTCTGACCTCGATCTTCTCGCTCGAGGTCGATCCGCGCGAGGCCGCTCTGCGTGAGGCGGAAGAGGCGATCGGGATGGTCATCCGCCGCGTCGAGCCGGTCGAACTGTCACCCCAGAACGCGTACATCCGGCGGCTGCAGCACCAGATGGCGGAGCGGGCCAATCTCATCTCACGTTCGCGCGGCCGGGAGCCGTATCGTCGAGTCCGGCTGTACCCGTAGAGGGGGCTACGTGGTCGGCGCCTCGATGGTTACTCCGGAGAGGGCCTCGAAGTTGTAGTCGAGTGAGATCGTGGCGTGGGCCGGTGCCCCGGTCGCTTCCTGGCTCCAGGACCCCGAGACTGTCATGCCGGCCGGGGTGCCGTCGTCTTTGGCCCACAGGACCAAGGTATATGTCCCCGTGGCCATGTTGGGGTCGCCGAAGAGCGACTTCGAATCGGGTGGCTTGACGAGGTTGAGGTGGTGGAGCCGCTGGCCGTTGTGGGTTTCGACGCCCTTGTCGGTTACGCCGCCCGCCGTGAGGCGCGGGAAGGAGAGGCCGGTCGAAGCTCGGGCCGCCTTGGTCCACTTGCCGTTGTTCGTTCGCGAGTAGTCCGAGCCGCCGAGCGAGACCTGATCGCCGGTGCTCTTCGATCCGCCAAGTGTCATCGTCATCGTGGATGAGCCGTCGTTGCCCTTGATCTTGAACGCGCCGGAGTAGGTTCCATCGGTCTTCTGCCCGCCGATGGTGACCGAGACCGTGCCGGCGATGGATCCCGAAACCTGGAAGTCGCTGGCGGTGACTTTGGACGTGTAGCTTGAGACGAGCGACGGTGAGGCGCCCGGCCACGCCTGGGCGATCAACGAGTTCACATCGACCGAGGGCGTGTCCCAGTGAGCGCCGGCAGCGCTGGCGATGAGGGCGGCGCCGGCTAGCCAGAGCGAGGCCTCAGCCGCAAACGCGGTGATGCTGCCTACCTTGCTCAACAGCTACCTCCCTGCGCCGAGACACACGGACGGCGAACGATTCGGTGAATTGCGAGCCTAGGATAGTTGGTGCCCCCGCTAGCGAACCTGCCCAAACGGCACAGGGTTGCCCAGGACTGCCGGCTGGTAGGGCGAAGGGCACGCCAACACCGCGCTCACAACTCTCCCCGATCTGGGCTTGACGCCGAGGCAGGCGAAGAACTCCACGTGGCCGTCCGGGGCGGCACCGGATCGCACGAGAGAAGCCGGTCGCCCAACTCGTATCGGCGCGGCTCGGCTAGACTCGGCGAATGCACCTCGACGGCGGCCAACGACGAGGGTTCTTTATGACCCTCGAGGGGCCTGAGGGTTCGGGCAAGTCGACGCAGGCTCAGCGGCTCACGGCTCGGCTGGCCGCGGCCGGGTATCTCTGCGCCGTCACCCGCGAGCCCGGAGGAACGCGGCTCGGAGAAGAGATCCGCCAGATCCTGCTCCACGGCATGTCTCCGGTTCCGGCCGCGGATGCTCTCCTCTTCAATGCCGCCCGCGCCCAGCTCGCCGCCGAGGTCATCGAGCCGGCCCTGGCCAGGGGTGAGGTCGTGATCTGCGATCGCTTCAGCGATTCGACGCTGGCCTACCAGGGGTACGGCGCCGGACAAGCGCTCGATGCCCTGCGCGAGATGGCTCGCTTCGCCGTAGGGGGCCTCGTTCCGGACATGACCGTCCTGATCGACCTGCCGATTGAGGAGGGCCTGGGTCGCAAGTTCAACGGACCCGACATCACCCGGTTCGAATCGAACGAGGACGTGGCCTTCCACCGCCGCGTTCGGACCGGCTTCCTGGCGCTGGCCGCGGCCGAGCCGGACCGCTTTCTCGTCATCGACGGCCGTCAGCCCCCCGACGCGATCGAGGCGGAGATCGCGGAGGCGCTCCTGTCGCGGATCGGCCAGCGAGACAGGCTGCTCCTGGGCGAGGCAGAGCGAGGCGCTCATCGGTCCGGAACGGCATCGAGTGAACCGGAACGCGCCTCGCTGCGAATGAACAAGTGAGGGACCACGTGGCAGCGGCCCCGGCCCTCGTCACGCCTGAGAAGCAGGCGGAATGGCACTCGGAGGCCGAGTTGATGCGGCAGGTCGCCGCCGGGGACACCGGCGGGCTCGAGACTTTGTACGATCGCTATCACGCCATGGCGTATGCGCTTGCCCTGCGGATCACCACCGAGACGGGGCTGGCTGAGGATGTCGTACAGGACTCGTTCCTTGGCGTCTGGCGCAATGCCGCCCGGTATGCCGAACCCAAGGGCAGCGTTCGAGGCTGGCTGCTGGCCATCGTCCGCCACCGAGCGATAGACGCCATACGGCGCCAGCGGAATGGTGTGGCTCTGGGGGACCAGGCGGACGATACCCTCCCGGCATCCCTCACGATCCCCGACATTTGGCCGGAAGTGGCCGGCCGGCTCGATGCCGAGCAGGTTCGCGGGGCCCTGACGGCACTTCCGCCCGCCCAGAGGGAAGTCATCGAGCTCGCCTACTTCGACGGCCTTACCCAGCGCGAGATCGCGTTCCACACAAACGCCCCTCTGGGCACTGTGAAGAGCCGCATGCGGCTCGGGCTCGTCGCCCTGCGCCAGCAGCTCGTTGGCGACACAGGCGGTCGCGCCGACCTCCGGGCCCTCGGCGTGGCTGCTTCCGCCGGCAAGAAAGGTCTGGTCTGACATGGCCATGACCTGCGATCGCGTCCGCGAGCTTGCCTCAGGGTTCGTACTGGGGGCGCTGGAGCCCGACGAGATGGCCGCCGTGCGCCACCACGTGGACCATTGCCGCAAGTCGCACCAAGAGCTTGCCGAACTCGGTGGCATCCTGCCCTATCTGGCCGTGGCTCCGGAGCCCGTCGAGCCGCCGACCTGGCTGCGCGGCTCCGTCATCGCTGCCGTCAAGGCGGACCTCCAGGAGCGGCAACCCGTCGCCAAGCCGACCGAACGTCGGGTCCTCGAACCCGTGGCAGCAACGGCTACGACGTCTACGCCCCCAACCCATCCGAACGCGACGATCATCTCGCTGGATGCTGCCCTCCGCTCGAGGAGCAGCCGGGCCGCGACCTGGATCACGCGAATAGCGGCCGCCGTCGCTGTCGTGGCCCTGGCCGGCTACGCGTTCGCGATCCAGGGCGATCTCAACAAGGCCAAGCAGGACCAGAGCCATCTGGCCGCCGTCATCAACGTCATCGGCCAGCCCGATACGATAAAGGTGTCACTGATAGACACCGAAGGCAAAGGCGCGAACGGCTTCGTCGCCCTTCGGCCCAACGGCCACATCATCGTCAATCTGAACAGCCTCGCGGTCACGCACGGCGATCAGGTCTACATGGTCTGGCTGACCGGAGCCAACAACGTACCGGTCAAGGTCGGGGCGTTCACCGTAGGCGACGACGGCAAGGGCTGGGTGGAAGTGCAGAACGTTTCCACTTCGGCGAGCATGTGGATCACGGTCTGCAGAGAGCCGAACTCGAACGTGACCAAGCCCACCGGGCCGACGATCCTGAGCGGGACGATCTCGCTCTAGGCTCGGGCCCGCGGCCGACTACTCGTCCTTCGGGGCCGGCTGCGTCACCACTCTGTCGCCACCCGCGAGACGGGCCGAATGCATTGCCCGCTCCGCGACTTCCAGCAGCTCCTCGGGCGTGCGTCCGTCCATAGGGAAGATGCTGACTCCCGCCGAGACGGAGATGGCGTTGCCATCGACCGGCGGCAGCGCGGCGATGCTGCGGACCAGGCGCTCGACGACGGTCAGCCCATCCGAGCCCGGGGCCACGAGGATGAACTGATCTCTGGCGAAGCGAGCGATGGTGTCGACCAGCCGGACCGACTCGGCGAGTAGCTGGGCCACCCGCCGCAGAGAATCATCGCCGGCCGCGTTTCCGGCGTTCTTCTGGATCTCGGCGAGCCGGTCGATCTCGAACAGGGCGATGCAGAGCGGCATGCCCTGCCGACCGGCTCGAGCCACTTCCAGCTCGAGCATCCGGTCCAGCGTGCGGCGATTCGCCAGGCCCGTGAGCGGATCGGTATGAGCCAGGCGATCGAACCACTCCGCCCGCTCCGAGCCGACCGATAGAGCCAGGGCCCGCTCAACGGCCACGGCGGCCAGATCCGCCAGCGGCTCGGCGGCGACCAGGTTGTCGTGCGCGGGAAGCGGCCCGGCGAATCCCAGGGCCATGACGCCCAGCGCAAGCTCGGTGTCGTCGCGCCGGACGACCAGAGGCAGCAACAGCGCCGTCGCGGCTCCTCGCAGGATCCCAATATGACCCGCGTCGTCGACCTCCAGCGGATGTCGCGATCGGGTGACGTCGGCCAAGGGGTCGTGGCTCTTGGAGGCGGCCTTGATCGACCTGCCCTCCTCGACGATCTTGGCGTCGACACCGTAGGTAACCGCCAATTCGATCTCGTCGAGGTCCTGATCGATGATGTAGGTCGCGCCGAGGCTCGCGCCCAGGTACTCGGCAGCCAGGCCGAGCAGCTCGGCGAGCGAGTCGTCGAGGTCGTCGCCACGGGCGACCGCGGCGGCCGCGTCCGCGAACATCTGGCCATTGGTGCGCTCGTGGAGCGGTCGTTCGCCCGACACAGTTCCTCCCTGCCACATGGCGGATTGCCTCCGTCCGATTGTACGGCCAAGCTCTCCGGTCCGCGACTGTGGAGCCGACAACGGAGTGGCCGTTCTCGCGCTGCCGGCCGCGCTGCCGGCCGCCCCGCCGGCAACCCGCCTCACCGGCCGCGATCGTCAGCTTATACTCGGCCTCGTGAAGCTAGTCGTCATAGTCGTTCACAATGAGGACTCCCGCGCCCTCATCGACGCCCTGCTTGCCCACGAGTATCGGGCCACGTGGCTGCACAGCTCGGGCGGCTTCCTCAAACAGTCCAACGCCACGATCCTGGCGGGCGTCGAAGACGCCAAGGTCGAAGAGATCGTGGGCCTGGTCCGGGACAACTGCCACGCCCGCACTCAGACGGTGAGCCCGATCCCGCCGATCATGGAGCCGGGCGAGTTCTTCTTGCCCTACCCGCTCGAAGTGGAGGTAGGCGGGGCCGTGGTCTTCGTCCTGCCGGTCGAGCGATTCGAACGAATCTAGGGGGACCGGCCTTCGACCCGAGGTTTCACGTGAGCCCTCTCCGCCCGGATATCGTCGACATCTGGATCTTCCGAAACCGAGAGGCCCGCCCGTCCTCGGCCTCGGATCCTTCGCAGACCCGGGGTTCCCGGCAGGCAGCTGGGACCGAAGGCGTCGCCGACGCCACAGCGCTCGGAGGAGACCTGGAGATCCTGCTCCTGCGGCGCTCACCGGGCCGAATCCTGCCCGGTCTGTGGCAATGCGTCTCGGGGCGGCTGGAGCCGGGTGAGACCATTCCCGCGGGGGCGCTCCGCGAACTGCGAGAAGAAACCGGTATCGGGCCGGAGCAGATCGCCGGCTTCTACGACCTCGATCAGGTCAACCAGTTCCACGAGCCGTCCGTTGGCGCGGTTGTCACCAGCGTGATCTTCGCCGTATGGATCCCCGCGGCGGTGGTGCCGATCCTCTCCTACGAGCACGACGCGATGCGCTGGGTCTCGCCGCCCGAGGCGCTGGAGTTGGCCGTCTGGCCGGCATACCGCGAGTCGATCCGCCGCATCGTCGAGAACCTGGTGGATCCGGAACGGGCCATCTGGTTCGAGCTGGATCTCTCGGGGGAGCGGGCTCGCCGCTAGAGAGCGCCGGCGGCCGGAAACGAGCTTCGGCGCCAGAACGGCGGCCTGTCAGATCGTCGGACGAGCCACCACGCGAGCGAGAAACGCCCGCTCCCTCCGCGGGGCGGCCGTTTCGGGTTATCTCGACGGATGGCCGATGATGGGGAGGAGACAACTCGGCCCGAGCGCTGGAGGAGCTATGTTCGTGACACTGGTCCACGTCCACGTCAAGCCCGAGCATCTGGCCGAGTTCATCGAGGCGGCCCGGGCGAATCACCTGGCCTCAGTGCGTGAGCCCGGAAACCTTCGCTTCGACGTCCTGCAGTCGGCCAAGGACGAGACACGCTTCGTGCTGTACGAGGCCTATCGCGACGAGGCGGCGGCGAAGGCCCACAAGGAGACGGCCCACTACGCCGCCTGGCGCGATGCGGTGGCGAACTGGATGGCCGAACCCCGCCTGGGCGTTCGCTACGATGGCCTGCTTCCAGTGACCGAGTAGGCGCGCCGTGGAGACCTCGCGGCCGAACCCGAACCCGAACGCGTGGCCTCCGTTCTCGATTGCCCGGCTGCCCGCGATCCGGTTCGGGGCCGGACGATCCGCCGAGCTGGCGGAGATCGTGCGCGGCTTTGGCTCCCGGGCGCTGGTCGTCACACGCGGGCCGGGCTTTACGGATGGCCCGGCCTGGGCTCACCTGGGAGCGGGTTTGCGGCAGGCCGGCGTCGAGGTTGAGACGGTGGGCGTCTCGGGCGAGCCGTCGCCCTCGTTCGTCGACGAGATCGTGGCGAGGGTTCGGGCCGGAGCGCCGGTCGACGTCGTCATCGGGATAGGCGGCGGCAGCGTCCTGGACACCGCCAAGGCCGTGGCCGGCCTGCTCATCCCGGGCAATTCCGTCACGGATCATCTCGAGGGGATCGGGCCGGAGCTGCCCTACCGGGGGCCGGCCGTGCCGTTCGTGGCCGTCCCGACGACCGCGGGCACCGGCAGCGAGGCGACCAAGAACGCCGTGCTCAGCGTTCGCGGCCCGGGCGGTTTCAAGAAGTCGTTTCGCGACGACGCCCTGGTGGCACGAGTGGCGATCGTCGATCCGGACCTGCTGGCCGAGTGTCCGCCGCAGCTGATCGCGGCCAACGGCATGGATGCCCTCACGCAGCTGCTGGAGTCGTACGTCTCGGCGCGGGCCAACCCGTTCACCGATGCCCTGGCCCTGTCCGGCCTGGCGGCGACACGCGACGGTCTGCTGAGCTGGTTTGGGGAGGCCACGGCAGGGCGAGGAGGGACGGGGCGCGGGTCGCCGGCGGCCATGGCGCGGGAACGCATGGCCTACGCGGCCCTGTGCTCGGGAATCTGCCTTGCCCAGGCTGGCCTCGGCGCCGTCCACGGCCTGGCGTCGCCGCTCGGTGCGCTCTTCCCGGTTCCGCATGGAGTGGCCTGCGGAGCGACGCTTGCGGCCGCGACGAGAGTCAACGTGGCGGCGCTGGAAGAGCGCGCCCCGGAGAGCGTGGCGCTGCCGAAGTACGCGGCGGCGGCGCGGGTCCTGTCGGATGCGAGCGCGTCCCTCAGCAACGACCGCGCGGCGCGATCGGCGTTGGTACGGTTGCTCGAAGACTGGCGTGTCCGCCTCGCCGTCCCGCGGCTCTCCGCCTACGGTGTCGCCGAGACGGGCATCCCGGCGATCGTCGCCGACAGCCGCGGCAGCAGCATGCGAACCAACCCGATCGTGCTGACCGACACTGAGATCGCGGCGATCCTGAGGGCTTCGCTCTAGCGCATGTAGGGCGCCGCCCTGCCCGGCGGGCACGGCCAGGCACGGTGGGCAGGGGCCCGCCCGGGCGCCCGGCGGACAGGCTGGCACGCAGCCTTCCGGCGCTGTAACCTCGTCTCGTCATCACGAATAGGGCCGCTCGTATCAGGGAAGCCGGTGCGAAACCGGCGCTGTCGCGCAACTGTGAGCGAGGAGCGGCTGGCCAGGAGTCATTGGCGGGAGCCAGTGCCTTTGGCGATTGAGCGAGAGTTCGATCGCATGCCACGGGGCGTGAGCCCGGGAAGGCGGCCAGCAGCGCAGCCAATGGCAAAGTCATTGGTCACGATTCGCAAGCCAGGAGACCCGACCGAACGGCGCAAGTCACCCACCTGCGCGGATCGGATGGGAGGCCTCCGGCGGCGAGGTCCCCTCCGGCAGGCGGGCAAGGCCGCCGGAGGAACGATGCGAAGACCGGTCGTCGCCAGCGCGATACTGGCGACCCTCCTCAGCTTGCCGCTCGCACTGGCGGCGCCAGCGTCTGCGATCCCACCCACCGATTCGCAACGGGCAACTGCCGCGCTGCAGTACATGCTGGCGGCACAGCGGGCCGACGGCTCGATCGACGGGTCGCTCGGCGAAACCGCGGACTTCGTGATCGGGACGGCTGCCGCGGGCTACGATCCGGCCACTCTCCACGGCTGCACGGGCGGAACCGGCGCGCTGGAGTACCTGGCCACAGCCTCCGACGGCGCGGCGGCCGACGCGGCCAAGACCGGCAAAGCCGTGCTGGCGGTCGTTGCGGCCGGCGGAGATGCATCGAGCTTCGCGGGCCGGAACCTGCTCGCTCGACTGGCCTCGCTGCACCAGGCCTCCGGCGCGTACGGCGACGGCTCCACCTTCAGCCAATCGTTCGCGATCCTCGCGCTGGTCGCCTCCGGGCAGGCTGTGCCGGCGCCGGCCATCGACGACCTGAAGTCGCTCCAGGGTCTGGCGGACGGGAGCTGGAGCTTCGGCACCTCCGCGCCGGCCGCCGGAGACGGCGACACCAACTCGACCGCGATCGCGCTGATGGCTCTGGATGCGGCCGGGAATCACTCGGCCGACTCGACCGGGCTTGCCTACATTCACTCAGCGCAACTCGCCGACGGCGGGTTCCCCTACCAGAACTCATCGACCTTTGGGCCTCCGGCGAGCGATCCGGATTCGGATTCGATCGTTCTGCAGGCACTTGTCGCGGCCGGCGAGAACCCTGAGGCAGCGGCCTGGTCCAAGGGATCGAACACGGTCCTAACGCATCTTCGAGCTGGGCAGGGCGCCGACGGCGGGTATGCGTACCCGGGAATGGCAGAGAACGCATTTACCACGAGCCAGGTGCCGGCGGCGCTGATGCGCGTCCAGTACGCAGCGGCGGTCCACCCAACCACGGGTCACGCCCTCCCGACCGATGCCTGCCCGAGCCCAAGCCCGACCCCGACCCCGACTCCGACTCCGACGGCCAGCCCGAGCCCTGTCCCGACGCCGACGCCCACCATCCAGCCGACAGCTCGTCCGACTGTCCGACCGACTGTTCGACCGACTCCGAGGCCGACCGCGAAGCCAACGCCGGTCCCGACGGCCGATCCTACGCCGGTCCCGACAGCCAGCTCGGAGACGGCGAGCCCAACCGAGACCTCCGTCCCATTGACCTCAATCGCCGCCGAGGAGACACCGACTTTCGAGGTGGCCGGAGCGACCGCGGCCGACGGTCCGCCCCCTCAGGTCAACGACGCCACTTCTTCCGGAGGACTCCCCACTCCGGTCCTGTACGGCATGGCGGCGCTCGTCGCCTTCCTGGCCGTGGCGGGTGGAGGGTGGGTCCTGTCGACGCGGGCGGGGAGACGATGATGCGACGCCTCGCGGTCGCCTTGGTCGTTGCCGTGTCCGTGGCGGCGCTCGCTTCACTCGCGCCCGGATCGCCCGTTCCCTCGGCCTGTGCAGCGGCCGGGTCGCACCACGCGGCCCTGGTCGTGGAGCATGGCGACGGCTCGGTGGTGAGCAGGTGCGTTGCCTTCGACGCGAGCCAGGTCACCGGGGAGGAACTGTTGAACGCCTCTGGCATCGCCTGGTCCGGCCAGACGTTCGGTGGCTTCGGCGACGCTGTTTGTTCTATGGACGGAGAGCCGGCCCGGTACTCGAGCTGCCCCGGCAAAGACGGCTACTGGGCCGTCTTCGTGGTCCGAGGCGGGGGCGCGTGGCAACTCTCGAATGTGGGCATCTCGACCCTCACTCTGGCCGACAGCGATGCTGAAGGCTTCCGATACGTACCTTCGTCCGGGAACCCGGTGGCGCCGCCTTTGCCGGTAGGGATATGCGCGCCGGCATTGCCCGGGCCCGCGATCACGCCGACGCTCGCGGCCACGCCCAGGCCCGTGACCACGCCCACTCCCACGGCCGCCGCGGCGCCAACAGCCCGTCCAACTGCCGCCGCCTCAGACGTCGCCGCGCCCGGCTCGGTCGCTTCCACGTCGCCGGCTGCCACCGATTCGGCCGTCGCGGCCATCGCCGGTGTGACGGCATCGTTCGCTCCCGCCGCGTCTGCCGGAATCGCCGCTCGTCCGGATGCACCGGCTCCGGCACCCGGTCCGGCGCCGGGCCCAGACCTCGGACTGCTGGCGGCCGCTCTAGCCGGCGGAGGGCTTGGCGGCCTGGCGCTGCTACGGCTGATTGCCCTGCGGCGTCCGGTCCGGTGACCTCCGAGTCGACCCGGCCGGTGCCGCTGCCGCGGCCGCTTGTCTGGCATAGCGACCTGGCGCCGCGGTCCTGGCTGCTGTGGTCTCTGGCGGCGGTGACCGCGGCCCTGGCCAGCGACAACCCGGTATACCGCGGCCTGGTTGCCCTGGCTGCGCTCAACGTCCTCTTGAGGTGGCTGCCACCCGGCCGGAACCTCCGTCCCCTGGCTGTGGCAGTGGTCCTGGCCGCGGCCTTCGCCGGGCTGGTCAACGTCATCGCCAGCCACACCGGAGCGGACGTCCTTCTGCGGCTGCCGGCGGACTGGCCGCTCGTCGGCGGCCCGTTGACCGTGGAGTCGCTGGCGTTCGGCGGTGCGCTTGGGCTCGGACTCGTTGCGGCGCTGCTGGCCGTGGCGCCGCTATCTCTGATCCTGGAACCGCACGACGTCGTCGACGCGATGCCCGCACCGCTCGAGCGTACCGGGATTGCCGTTGCGACCTCTCTCAATCTCGTCTCGGGTTTCGGCCGAACCTTCACCGCCGTGCGAGACGCTCAGCGAATGCGGGGTTGGCGGCCACGCGGCATCCGCTCCTGGAACGAGGTACTGGTGCCGGTGATGCTGACTGCTATCGAGGATTCGGTCCTGCTCGCCGAGGCGATGGAGGCCCGCGGCTTCGGTGCCGGTCGGCGGACCAGCTACGCCCGACAGACCATCGGTCGCTGGGATTGGATCGTCGTCGCCGGGGCGCTCGGGGCCGCCGGGCTGTTCCTCGCCGCCCGGCTCGCCGGCACGCCGGTCGACTGGCAACCCTACCCGACTCTCGCCCTGCCACCGATCCACCCCGTGCTCGTCGCAGGCTGCGTGGCCCTGACTCTACCGGCGTTCGCTCGGCCCGTGCCGGCTCGATCGGAACCCGCGAGAGGCCGGCCGTGACGAGTCCAGTCGCTCAACTCGACGGCGTCTCGTACCGCTACCCGGGCGCGACTGCGCCGTCTCTGCGCGAGGTCGACCTGGCGATCGAGCCGGGCTTGACCCTCGTAGCCGGCAGCTCGGGTGGGGGCAAGTCGACGCTGCTCCGGCTCTTCGACGGCCTCGTGCCGCAGTTCCACGGAGGTCAAATCTCGGGACGTGCCGTTGTCGCGGGCCTGGATCCGCTGCGGACGCCGATCCCGCGCCTGGCGACCCGGGTCGGCTTGGTCTTCCAGGACGTCGAGACGCAATCGGTCTATGGATCGGTGGAGCGCGAGGTCGCCTTCGGCCTGGAGAACCTGGGCGTTCCGCGGGAGGAGATGCACCTCCGCCTGGACGAGGCGCTGGCCGCGCTCGGCATCGAGGACCTGCGCGAGCGGCGGCTCTCGACCCTCTCCGGCGGGGAGCGGCAGCTGGTCCAGCTGGCCGCGGTCCTGGCGCTGCGGCCGCAGCTCGTGGCACTCGACGAGCCCACGTCCCAGCTCGATCCGGAGGGAGCGGCCGCCGTCCTTGCCGCGTGCTCGAAAGCGGCCGATGGCGGGCGGGCCGTCGTCGTGGCCGAGCATAGGCTCGACACGCTGCTCCCCAGGGCCGATCGGCTGCTGCGCGTCGAAGGCGGGCGCGTCACGACGGGCGATCTGAGTGAGGCGGGCCGAGCGGCGGCAGCGGGCCCGCCACGACGCCGCCCACGGCCGGGGAACGCGGCCGATGCCGCCTGGGAGCTGCGCGACGTGGCGGCCGGACCGGCGAGGGACGCGATCCTAGAGGGCGTCTCCCTGGCGAGTGGCCCCGGCGAGGTCGTGGCCCTGGTCGGCCCAAACGGCTCCGGCAAGACGACGCTGCTCCGAACGCTGGCCGGGCTGCTCCCGGCGCTGGCGGGCACGGTGCGGCGGCCGCCCGGCCGGACGGCTTACCTGCCGCAGAACCCCGGCGCGTTGCTGCACCTGCCGACGCTCCGGGCCGAGGTTGCGCTCACGATCAGGCGGACCGGGAGCGGCGAATCGCCCGACGAGATGCTCGGCGCGTTCGGGCTGCTGGGCCTGGCGGACCGGTACCCGCGCGACCTGAGCTCCGGCGAGCGCCAGCGTGCGGCCCTGGCTGCGACCCTGGCCGGGTCCCCGACGCTCGTTCTCCTGGACGAGCCGACCCGGGGGATGGACCTGGCCGCGCGGCAGTCGCTCAGGGCCGCGGTCCGCGGCCTCGCGGCTCGAGGCTCGGCCGTGGTCGTCGCCACTCACGACACCGAGCTGGTCGCGGACCTGGCGGACAGGACGATCGAGGTGCGGAGCGGCCGGGCCGTCGAGCTGCCGGCCCTGGGAGCGATCGCATGATCGCCGTCGTCTCGGGCGCGGGCCTCCTCCTCTTCCTGTGGCCGTTCCTCGGTGGAGACCTGCCGCCGGAGGGTCCCGCGCTGGCGGTGACTCTCGGGGCCGTTGCCGCCCTCGCGTTGATGGAGACGGGGGCTCGTCGCCTGGACTCCGGCCGACTGGCTCTGCTGGCCGCGCTGGCCGCGATCGACGCCGCGCTGCGCCTGGCGGTCGTCAACGGCGTCGCCGGCTTCAGCCCGATCTTCTTCCTCGTGATGGCCGCGGGTTACGAGTTCGGCCCCTCGTACGGGTTCCTGGTGGGCTCGTTCTCGCTGCTCGTCTCGGCACTCGTCACGGGAGGCGTCGGTCCGTGGCTGCCGTACGAGACGTTCGCCGTCGGCTGGGTCGGAGTCTCGGCCGGTCTGGCCGGCTCGTTCGTGCAGCGCATTCGACCCGTCCGCGAATCCTGGCTGCCGCGGAGAGTCGACATCTCCGCCCTCCTGGTCGTTGCTGTGGCGACAGGCTTCGCCTACGGCGCCCTGACCGACATCTGGGGCTGGGTTGCCTTCTATCGCGGGGTCGAGAACGTCGGCTGGATTCCCGGCATGTCGCCCGGCGCGTCGCTGGCCCAGTTCGGCCGCTACTACCTCCTCACCTCGCTGACCTGGGATGCCTTCCGCGCCGTCGGAGACGCCGTCGCGATCCTCGCCCTCGGCACCCCGGTGCTCATGGCCCTCGGCCGGCTTCGCGCCCGTCTCGGCTACGAGATCGTGGTCTCGGCCGAAGCCTGACCGGGCCGCAGCCGGCGGACGAAGAGGCACCACAGGGCTACGAGCCCGTACAGCGAGCTCGACCAGGCGAGCGTCACGATCGGCGCCAGCGGACCGGCGGCGGGTGGCTCGATCCCCCACACGGCCGCCCAGACGAGCGCCGAGCCGAACCAGGCGCCGAGCAGTCCGAGGTCGGTTCGACCCAGGACGCGGAGCCGGAGGTCCGGGGCATCGACCGCCAGCAGCAGCCCGACCGCGACGAGCGCGATCGACCCATTCCAGAAGCTCTCCTTGGGCGCCCCGACTATCCCGGCCACGAGCGCCAGACCCAGGCCGAGCGCGAGGCCTCGCCGGGAGAGCATCTGGCCGCGAGCCCGCCACAGGACCAGCAGCGTCAGCAGGCCGAATGCCGCGGTGGCGACGAGCATCACCGGTCTCGGATCGAAGCCGCCGCTCCAGGGCGCGACCGATTTGTCGGAGGACACGACCAGTCGGCTGACGAAGCCGTTGATCGATTGGTTCGTGTAGAAGGCATCGGGGTCGAGGAGTGAAGCCAGTCCTCCGCTGCCCGCGGCGGCCCACGGCGCGACGACGACGGCAGCGGCCAGCGAACCGAGCATCCCAACTACGATCCCCAGCGCGGCCCCGATCCGCCGACCCAGCCCAAGCGGCGCCACGTACACGCCGGGTACGAGCTTCACGATGGCCGCCAGGCCGACCAGGAGACCGCCAAGAAACCGCCGCGCGGACGTTGAGCCGTCCAGGACGAGGACCGTTCCGATCCCCAGCAGCGGGAAGAGGACCAGGTTCGCCTGGCCCATCGCGACCGTCCCGTAGATCGGCGCGTACAGACCGGCGGCGAGCGCGGCCACGAGGCGTCGCCGACCCCCGACCGGGGCCCTGCCGTGCGCCCATACGAGCCACGCGGCCACCGTCAGGCCGAAGAGCACGAGCGAGATGGCGCCGAAGGCCGCGACCGCGACGGCGAAGGGCAGCAGCGCGAATGGGACCATCGCCACGGCGAAGGGCAACGGATAGGAGTAGCCGCCCCCAACGAGGAAGCTGAGCCCCTCGCGCCGCGCTGTTTCGGCGAGTGCCGCCGAGTCGTACGGGGATTGGCCCTGCAGGATGAGCTTGCCGGCCAGCCAGTAGTCGTGGAAGTCGTTTGCGCCCAGGCCGAGGACCAGAGCCCAGAACGCCCAGCCGAGGAGCGGTATCGCGACCGCCGCGATCGCCAGAGCCGCGATCTCCCGAGGGCGGATCTCGTCGCGCGCGGACACATCGCCCAGCTCGTCGAAGTCCGCCATGGGAATCCTCTCTCTCGCGTCTGCGCTCATCCTGCCATCATCGAGCCGGTGCGTCCGGGCCGGAACGAAGGAGCGTCGGCGACAGCCCAGCGAAAGCCGGGTGCCCCCTGCGGAGGCCGCGACCGTGAAACGTCAGGGCGCACGCCGGGCTGGCGGCGGCTGGTCGACGGAACCGGGCATGCCTCGGCGCTCGCCAGATCGGCGGCAGCGGGCGACGCCAGGGGCTAGCTGGTGGCCCTCACGTCCCTGGGCCCGGTCGAGGACTCGCGGACCACGAGCTCGGCGGCGAGGATCAGGTGATCGGGCGCTCTCCCGGGCTCCTGCATCTCGCGCATCAGCATGCTGATCGCCTCGTGGCCCATCTGTTCGATCGGCTGGCGGATCGTGGAGAGCGGAGGGCGTGTAGACAGAGCGGTCGGTGAGTCGTCGAAGCCGACCACCGCGATATCCTCGGGGATGCGTTTCCCCGCCTGGTGGAGAACGCCGATTGCCGCGGCGGCCATCAGGTCGGAGGCGACGAAGACGGCGTCGACCTCGGGATGGTTCAGTAGCAGCCGCTCCATCGCCATGTGTGCACGATTGGGCAGGAAGTTGGCGACTTCCTCCAGCGTCGGGTCGAGCGCAATGTGGGCAGCCACCAGGGCGTCTCGATAGCCCATCAGCCGGTCGACGGCGGTGGTCATGTCGAGGTTGCCGGAGATCGTCGCGATATGGCGGCGGCCCAGCGAGATCAAGTGCTCCACCGCCAGCCGCGCGCCCTGGCGGTTGTCGATGTCGATGTAGCTGGCGACGATTCCCCTGGCCGGCGTACCCCACAGGACGGTCGGGATCCCGGCATCGCGGAGCCTATTGGGCAGCTGGTTGTCGTTGTGGATGCTGATCAGTACGACCCCATCGAAGTGCCCTCCGAGCAGGTACGCCTCGGTCAGCCCCAGGTCCTTTGCCAGGTGAGGCGCAAGCATCAGCGGGAGCAGAGATCGCTCGCCGAGAGCGTCATAGATGCCCGCGAAGAGGACCGAGAAGAACGGGTCGCCGAAGATCCTGGTCGGCGGTTCGGTGATGACGACCGCGACCGTCTTGCTCCGTGGCGAGTTCATGTGGAGGGCGGAGCCCGGGGACTGGTCGGCGATCGCATCGGGCCTCGCCGGCCGGGCCGGCGGACTCGCCGGCAGGCTGCCATGGGCCGACGAGGAGGCCGCGGCGGAGACGCTCGGAATCGTGCCGGCCGTCCGGACGGGGACGGTACTCAACTCGACGTGCGGGGGCAACGCTGCGGGCATCTTCCTTCTCTGGGTCGTGTCCGGGCCCGGTCTCATACCGCTCCCCACCTTGGGAGTCGGCATAGTGGGCCCCGAGGAAGAATCGCTTCGGGCCGGACGGCGGCGCGATGCCAATCGCTGCCATGCCCATGGCTCCGGATAGCCGACGCCCTCCCGGAGGGAGATCGGGAGGGCGTCCAGGGAGCGGGGGAGAGTTCTTGGTTGTGGCCGGAGGGTCTTCTGAGGCTTGGGACGCGGCGCGGAGGAGGGAGCGGCCGCGTCCCTTGGCAGCATTTGTCGCATCCGTTCCTGAGGCAATCCTGAAATCAGAGTGCCTGGACCGATCCGTGGGCGGTCCCTACCGACCGAGAGCTCCGGAGAGACTTGAAGGGGAGGGATCGCGAACGGCAGGAGCGCGGCCCGAGACCTCCGCCGTCCCGCCGCCAGAAGCAGCCCAACCTGCCCGCGTTTCGCTTATCGTTTGCGGGTTGCTCCCCACCCCGCTTCAAGGAGCGTCTCGTGGCTCTTCCACTCCGGTCTCTGGCGCCCGCTCCGCCGGATCCGATCCTTGGTCTGACCGAGGCCTTCCGCGCCGACACACGCGCCGAGAAGGTCAACCTGGCGGTTGGCGTCTACGTCGACGACACCGGCGTGACGCCGGTCATCCCGTCCGTGCTCGAGGCGGAGCGCCGCCTCGTCGCGAAGGCCGGCTCGAAGGGCTACCTCCCGATCGACGGCCGGCCTGGATTCAAGAACGCGGTTCGAGATATGGTCTTTGCGCCGGACCATGAGATCGTGCGCAGCGGCCGGTCGGCGACGGCCCAGACGCCCGGCGGAACGGGTGCGCTGCGAGTCGCCGCCGACTTCTTGCTCCAGACCGGATCCTCGAAGACCATCTGGCTGAGCGAGCCGACATGGCCGAATCACCCGCAGCTGTTCACCCTGGCGGGGTTCGCCCTCCGGACCTACCCCTACCTGGACGATTCGGGGCGGCAGGTGGACGTGGACAGGATGCTTGGCGCGCTCCGCTCGGCCGCCCCGGGCGACGTGCTCCTGCTCCACGGCTCGTGCCACAACCCCAGCGGCGTGGATCCGGACCAGGAGACATGGGCCGCCATCGGGGAGGTGGTGATCGAGCGCGAGTTGCTGCCGATAGTGGACTTCGCGTACCAGGGATTCGGTTTTGGGCTCCGCGAGGACGCCGACTGGCTGACCGGCCTGGCCCGGCCGGGACTCGAATTCCTGGTGTGCACGAGCTACTCCAAGAACTTCGCCCTGTACAACGAGCGCGTGGGCGCCCTCACGATCGTCGCAGCCGACTCGGGCCGGGCGGCCGCCGCGCTGAGCCACGTCAAGATCGCCATCCGCTCCAACTACTCGAACCCACCCGCCCACGGCGGCGACATCGTCGAGACGATTCTCACGGACCCTGCCTTGCGGGCGCACTGGGAGGCGGACCTGGCCGAGATGCGTAACCGCATCCTGGGCAACCGCGCAGCTCTCGTGGAAGCGTTGGTCGCCGCGGACGTGCCCGGCAACTGGGATCCAATCCGGCGTCAGCGGGGCATGTTCGCGCTGCTCGGGCTGTCCGCCGATCAGGTGGCGCGGTTGCGCGACGAGTTCGGCATATACGTCGTGGGGCGCGGCCGCATCAACGTGGCCGGCCTCACCACGGCCAACCTGCCGCGCGTGGTCCGGGCGGTGAAGGCCGTCATCGAGGGCTAGCCAGGGTTCGGCGGACCGCGAGGCTCGCTGGACCGCCTGCCTCGGCGGACCTCGGGGTTCGGCGGACCTGTTGGGCCGCGCCATCCCCTCCGACAGGCGGCCCCGGTGGAGTCCGCGCCGGACCTCGGAACTCGCTGCCCCGGAGCGGCGTCTAGGATGTGTCAATCGCAACCACTACGCGATGGGGATCCGATGAACACTTCCGCGGCTCATTTACCGCTCCCGGTCGCTCGCTTCGCGGGCGCCCTGGCCCTCTCCTTCCTGGTTGCGGCGTGCACGGCCGCCGGTGCGACGAACCCGCCGGGCGTCCCGTCCTCGTCCGCCGCCGATGGTTCCCCCGCGCCCGGGTCATCGGCGAGTGGCTTCTACCTCCGAGCGTCGCAAACCCAGGCCCTGGCGCCGCAGTACACGTTCGGCTGGTTGCCGGTCGCCACGATCGCCGACGGCAAGTTCTACGACGGCATGATCGCCGTCCCGTCGATCTATCCCGGCCCGCTGTACGTCGGACTGTCGTACCAGACGATCAGCTCCAAGGGGATCGACGAGATCGTCGCCGAGGCGCGCAGCGACGGACTGCTCGGGACGAAGACCGATTTCGTGGAGCAGCCGATGCCCGGGTCACCGACCTGCCACGTCCAGCTGATCGTGGACGGCGTGACGCACGACCTGACCGGCCAATGCGGTTCCACTGGCGCCCAAAACGCGGCCGCGTCCGGGAGCTCGGGCGCGTTTGCCGCCTTCTGGAACAAGCTGACGAGCCTCTCGGCCTGGCTCGGGCTGGAGCTCGGATCCAGCGTCGCGTATGTGCCCTCGAGACTCGCCGTACTCGTCACGCCGCCCGTGGTGATGCAGGACGGCTCGATCGCACCCAACCAGAAGCCGTGGCCCCTCGCCGCGTCGTTCGCCTCGTTCGGCTCGCCGACGGGCTCGGCCGACGTTCGATGCGCGGTCCTGTCGGGTGCGGACCTGGCCACGCTCCTGCCGGCCATCCAGGCAGGCAACCAGCTGACCCGCTTCGTGGACGGCCAGTCGGTGGAGAGGTCGCTTCAGGCCCGAGTTCTGTTGCCGGGTGAGGCCGATCCCTGCTGATCGCAGGGCCACGACAAGGGGGCCGAACGGCTGTTGCGGCCTCGCTCCGGCGGGTCGATGCTGCGCCTTATGAGACAGCTTCCTCGGTCGGTCAAGGACCTCCGCCCGACCGGTGTCGTCCACACCCCATTCCGCGGCGCCGAGCTCCTCGAGCGCCCCCTGCTGAACAAGGACACGGGCTTCGACGAAGAAGAGCGAGACGTCTTCGGACTGCGAGGGTTGCTCCCGCCGAGAACGGCGGCGATCACGGAGCAGGTGCACCTGGAGCTCGAGCACATCCGCCGCAAGAGCGACGACCTCGAGCGCTACATCGGCCTCGCGGCGCTGCAGGACCGGAACGAGACCCTCTTTTATCGGGTCCTCCTCGAGAACCTCGAGGAGTTCCTGCCGATCGTCTACACCCCGACCGTGGGTCGTGCCTGCCAAACCTTCAGCCACATCATGCGCCGGCCGCGCGGGCTGTGGATCACTCCGGCCGACATCGACCGGATCCCCGATCTGCTGCGAAACGCCCGGCCGGACGCGACCGGCTCGGGCGCGGCCGCGGAGGACGTGCGCCTGATCGTGGCCACGGACAACGAGCGCATCCTCGGCCTCGGCGACCAGGGCGCCGGCGGCATGGGCATCCCCGTCGGGAAGCTGGCCCTGTACACCGCGGGGGCGGGCATCTACCCGGCTCACACGCTGCCCGTGTCGCTGGATGTTGGCACTGACAACGCGGATCTGCTGGCCGATCCGCTCTACATCGGGTACCGCCAGCGGCGGCTCCGCGGAGCGGAGTACGACGATTTCCTCGAGGCGTTCGTGGGTGCCATCCTGGACGTGTACCCACGCGCCATCCTGCAGTGGGAAGACTTCAAGCAGCACAACGCCATCAAGATCCTGGACCGCTACCGCCACAGGATCACCAGCTTCAACGACGACGTCCAGGGCACCGGCGCCGTAGTTCTGGCGGGGATTCTGGCCGCCGTTCGGGCTCTGGGCCGGCCGCTGGGCGAGCAGCGGTTCGTCTTCCTCGGAGCCGGGGCCGCCGGGATCGGCATCGCTCGCACGGTTCGGGCGGCCATGAACGCCGAGGGTCTGGACGCCGCATCTGTGAAGCGGGCCATCGTCGCCGTAGACACGAAGGGCCTCGTCTTCGCCGGCCGCGATGAGCTCGACGACGACAAGGTGGAGTTCGCGCTTGGGCCCGAGGAGCTGGCCGGTTACGGCCTGGCCGGTCTGGAGCCGGGCGACCGGCGGGGCCTGGAGGCAGTGGTGGCCGCGGTCAAGCCGACGATGCTGGTAGGCACCAGCGGCGTGGCCGGCGCCTTCACGGAGAAGGCGATCCGCGAGATGGCCGCTCACGCCGAGCGACCGGTCATCTTCCCGCTCTCCAATCCCACGGCCAGGACGGAGGCCGTTCCTGCCGACATCATGGCCTGGACCGGCGGCCGTGCTCTGATCGCCACCGGCAGTCCCTTCGAGCCGGTCACGGTCGACGGAAAGACCCACGTCATCGGCCAGGCCAACAACGTCTTCATCTTCCCGGGGGTTGGCCTGGGGGCGATCGTGGCCGAGGCCCACGAGATAACCGACGAGATGTTCCTGCTCGCCGCGCGAACGCTCGCTGAGATGGTCTCGCCGGAACGCCTCGCCGCCGGCGCTCTGTATCCGGCTGTCTCGGAGCTGCGCGAGGTCTCCCGGCAGATCGCAGAGAAGGTGGTCTGCCAGAGCCGCGACTGCGGCGTCGGCCGGCTCTACCGCGACGAAGAGGTCCTCGACGCTGTCGAATCCGCGATGTGGTATCCGGACTATCTGCCGTACCGCCCGGTCTGACAGAAGAGCCGGGCGTTGCGCCCTTGCACCACCTGGCTAGGGCCCCCAGGACCTTCGGTTGGTGCACTAATAGCCCCAAAGGGATCAAGTTGCACCGCAGCGGCACCGAAACCTTGGACAGAACCTGACCTGAGCGGTCCTGGTTGGCCCAAGTCCGCGCGGATGGCTCGGCTTGGCGGTTTGGAAATCAGGCCGGCGGGCCCAAGGAGTTCTTGTAATGGCCGTAGGCACATTCGATCCGTTGTCAGGGACGACCGGGATAGTCGTCACCCGCAGGAAGCCCGGCCACTTTGTGGCGCTTACCGAGGACGGCCGAATCGACGCAATGCTCGCCCAGGGCGGTGTCAAGCTCGCGAATGCCCTGGAGAAGCGCGCCGCGATCAGCGTGAGCAACGCGCAGCAGGCTCCGAACGACCTCTCCGCGCCTCTCGCGCCCGCAAACGGCGTCAGGAGCGTCGACCCGTACGACATCACGATCGCGATGCCCGCCGAGGATGGCGAGCCGGTCGTCTCCGAGGCAGATCGGGATGCCTGGAGCAGGTTCCGAGTCGCCTTCGACGTAACGCTCGAAGCCACTCCGTTCACGATCTCAGGCGTGCTGCTGCTGCTCCCGTCACAGGACCCGATGTCGCTGACCGAGCGCGGAACCGAGTTGTTCCTGCCCGTCTTCAGCCCAACGGTGGAAGTCGGCAACACGATCCTTCGCGACACCCCGCGCGACGCGATCCTGGTCAACCGATCGCACCTTCGCCGGGTCAAGGCCAGCATGCGGTTCTAGCTGCAAGTTCGGAAGACATCCCCGAGCCCCGGGGCGGGCATTCCAGGACGGGATCGAATCTCACCTACTGACGGCGCGACTACGGCCAGTCGCGCCGTCTGTTTGCGCGTAGCCCACGCGCTGCGCAATCGCCCCGCCACGGACGGGCGAATCCCGAACCGAGGGCCGCCACCGGCAAGATCGACGCCAGGTGAGAGAATGCCCGAAACCGCTCCCACGTGAGCAGCGTTCGGTCGATTCGCACGGTCGCCTTGATCCAGCCGGCGATCGGTCTCCGAGAACGCTGCTCAGCGGGCGTGCAAGTAGCCGCCCGCCCGGGAGCCACTTGCTGCGTAGCCGGTCACCCGGAGAGGTCGAGATGATTGTTGGCGTGCCCCGCGAGATCAAGGACAACGAGTTCCGGGTAGGCCTCACGCCGAGCGCCGTCCGCGAGCTCGTCGAGCACGGTCACAAGGTGGTCGTCGAGTCGGGCGCCGGAGCGGCGATAGATCTCGACGACAACTACTACCGGGCCGTCGGCGCCGAGATCGTCCCGGATTCCGCGGCGGTTTTCGGCCGAGCCGAGCTCGTCGTGAAGGTCAAGGAACCGCAGCCGGCGGAGATCGGCCTGCTGCGCGAGGGCCAGGTTCTCTTCACATACCTCCACCTCGCGCCGGACGCAGCCCAGACGGCGGGGATCCTGCGATCCGGTTGCATCGCCGTGGCGTACGAGACGGTCACAGACGAGCGTGGCGGCCTGCCACTGCTGGCCCCGATGAGCGAGGTGGCCGGACGGATGTCGATCCAGGCCGGAGCTCACGCCCTCGAGCGCGAGGCCGGGGGTCGAGGCGTCCTGCTCGGCGGCGTCCCCGGCGTCCCGCCGGCAAAGGTCGTGGTGCTGGGCGGCGGCGTGGTGGGCATGAATGCCCTGCGCATGGCCCTCGGGCTCGAGGCGGACGTCACCGTCCTGGACAAGTCGCTGCCCCGCCTCAAGGAGCTCGACCTGGCCTTCGCCCCGGCTCTAAAGACGCGCTACGCCACGATCGACGCAGTCGAGGAGAGCGTCCTGACGGCGGACCTGGTCATCGGCGCCGTTCTCACGCCGGGGGGAACCGCCCCTCGACTCGTAACCCGCGAGATGATTCGCAGCATGCGCCGTGGAACCGTCGTGGTGGACGTGTCGATCGACCAGGGCGGCTGCTTCGAGACGTCTCGACCCACGACTCACTCCAATCCCACATTCGTGGTCGACGGTGTCGTCCACTACTGCGTCACGAACATGCCCGGCGCCGTGGCCCGAACCTCGACCTTCGCCCTCAACAACGCCACGTTGCCCTTCACCCTGGCGCTCGCCGATAAGGGCGTTCGAAAGGCCATGGCGGATGACTGCCATCTCCTGGACGGACTGAACGTCTGCCGTGGCCACGTAACCCATCGGGCCGTGGCCGAGGCGCACGGGCTGGAGTTCGTGCCGCCCGAGCAGGCGCTCGCTTTCTAGGCAGCAGCGGCCGGCCGCCAGCGGCAGCCGTACCGAGGTCGTCGGCAGGAGGAGATCGGTTGCGGTTCGACATATACCTGGAATCGGGGCCGCAGCACCGCAAGACATGGGTCTTCGTGCCGAGCCTGCCCGGTTGCGTCGCCGTGGGCCCTACCAGCGAAGCCGCGATCGAGATCGCACGAACCGCGATTGGAGAGCGGCTCGACTTCCTCAGCCGCCACGGTGAGACGATCGCCGGGGCGGAGACGATCGACGTCGTCGTCGCGGAGCACGTCATAGAGCGAGACTTCCTGGGCTATGCCCAGCAGTTCTTCCCGCCGGACGCCGAGCCCTTGACGGAGGACGAGGCCCGCCGCCAGCTGCGCTGGGCTGCCTGGTCGCGCGAGGAGCTCGTGGCGGCGGCCCAGGCGCAACCCGAGCCACTGACCGTCAAGCCGGCCGCGGGCGGGAGATCGGCCGCGGCGATCATCTCGCACGTCGCCGGGGCGGAGTGGGCCTACATCAGCTCCACGCTAGGTACCTTACGCGGCGGCAGCGCGGCGATCGCCGCGATCGAAAGAGCGGGAGAGCAGCCGTGGGAGGCGCTCGCCGCCGAGCGCCCGGCCCTCATAGGGCGCCTCGATGCCATGACACCTGAAGAGCTGAGCCGAGTGGTCGAACGCAAAGGCAGGCCCCACTGGACCGCCCGTCGAATGCTGCGCCGTATGCTCGAGCACGAATCGGAGCACGTGGAGGAGCTGCGGTCGCGACTGCCGACTTGAGTCGCCGGGCGCACGGTTGCCTCAGATACATAGAAGCCGGCGCGTCGCGCCGGCTTCACGATTCGTGACGGGTCCGTCAGGCGCCGAGCACTACTCGGGCGATCTCCGGATCGATCTCCTCGGTGAGCAGAGCGCCCACTCGCTCGGCGGCTCGCTTTGCCAGCGGGTTGCCCATCGTGAAGCGATTGTTCGGAACCAAGAGGTCGAGATCCTCGAGCCGCGACTGGCTGAACCGGGCGCGATGACGCTGGCAGCAGTTGATGGTCAGGTCCTGCTCGTCCTCGATTCCGTGCCCGGTGATGTAGTAATTGCCAATCCGGGCTACGACCTCTACCGGGCCGGTGCCGTTGGCGTAGAAGCCCAAGGGATGGACGGCGGTGGGGCCGAGCCAGGCGACGAGGGCGTCGACTAGGACGGCCGATGCCTTGACCTCGTGCCACCCCTCGCCTCGCACGATCTGGGCAACGGAGCGGCCGATCTCGGCCGCTTCCTCGGAAACGAGGACGGCAAGGAGGTCGCGGTTGAGCGAGGCGACGGCCCGGCTCGGGCCTTTTGTGCTCATAACACTCTGCTGACGGTCAGGTTGATCCACTGTAGCGCTCGTGATTCCAGTCGTGTGCGCGTACACGATAGACGAGCCATTCTGGTCGTCAAGTACAGCCTTCCGGCCCGCTCGGTCAGTACTTTCGGCTGCACGAGAGTGGACCCCGTGACCGGACGACCCAGTTGCCCGCCGTTACCCCGGCGTGCATGACGCCAAATTGAGCAGGCTACTTCAAGCATACCGCGCCGGTGCCGTAGCGCAACGCCTCGGGACACACACGATGCGCTAATGGCAGGATCCGGGCGCCAGTTCGCCGGACTAGGCCCCGGCGCCCGCCGCCGCAAGGGCATGAGTCACGACCATCTGAGCCTCGCCGAGCAGGAGCTGCAGATGCTCCTCGCCCAGGAAACTCTCGGCGTAGACCTTGTACACCTCCTCCGTCCCGGAGGGGCGGGCCGCGAACCAGCCGTGCTCGGTAATGACCTTGACCCCGCCGATCGGCGCGTCGTTGCCGGGCGCTCGAGTGAGCACGGCGACGATGGGCTCTCCGGCAAGCTCCGATGCCTCGATCTGGGTCGGTGAGAGCCTGGCCAGAACCGCCTGCTGTTCGCGTGTGGCAGGGGCGTCGATGCGCCGGTAGGCGGGTGCTCCGAACCGCGCCGTCAGCTCGCCATACGCGACGGCCGGGTCGTGCCCGCTACGCGCGGTCAGTTCGGCGGCGAGCAGGCAGGCGATCAGGCCGTCCTTGTCGCTCGTCCAGACCGTCCCGTCGCGGCGCAGGAACGAGGCGCCGGCGCTCTCCTCTCCCCCGAACCCGAGCGAGCCGTCGACCAGTCCGGCCACGAACCACTTGAAACCGACCGGGACCTCGAGCAACTTGCGGGGGAGCTCAGCCGCGACGCGGTCGAGCATGCCAGTGGAGACAAGCGTCTTGCCGACGGCCACGTCCGGACGCCAATCTCGGTTCCGATACACGTATGCGACCGCCGCGGAGAGGAAGTGATTCGGATTCATCAGCCCGGCCGTTGCGGTCACGATGCCGTGGCGGTCCGCGTCCGTGTCGTTGGCGAAGGCCACGTCGAAGCGGTCTTTCAGGGCCACCAGTCGGGCCATCGCGTAGGGCGACGAAGGATCCATTCGGATCCGGCCGTCCCAATCGACGGTCATGAAGCCGAACTGGGGATCGACGACCTCGTTGGTGACGGTCAGATCGAGGCGGTACCGGTCGCGGATGGCGGGCCAGTAGCCGACGCTCGCGCCTCCGAGGGGATCCACGCCCAGCTTCAGGCCGGAGGCCCCGATGGCCTCCATGTCGACGACTCGCGCCAGGTCGGCGACGTAGACCCCCGTGAAGTCGTAGCGTCCGACCTCGCGCACGGCGCGCTCGTACGGCAGGCGCCGGACCCCCGCCAGCCGGGCCGCGAGCAGCTCGTTGGCCGCGTCCTGGATCGCCCCGGTCACGTCGGTGTCGGCCGGACCGCCGCTGGGCGGGTTGTACTTGAACCCTCCATCCTCCGGTGGGTTGTGGGAAGGAGTGACGACGACGCCGTCGGCGAGGCCTACTTCGCGATCGCGGTTGTAGGTGAGGATCGCGTGCGAGACGGAGGGCGTAGGCGTCAAGCCGTCGGCGCTGTCGACCAACACCGAAACGCCGTTCGCGACCAGGACCTCGATGGCGGATCGCGTCGCCGGCTCGGAGAGGGCGTGGCTGTCGCGGCCGATGAAGAGCGGCCCGCTCGTTCCCTGGGCCTGCCGGTAGCGGCAGATGGCCTCGGTCGTGGCCAGAATGTGGTCCTCGTTGAAGGAGGCGTTCAGCGACGAGCCCCGGTGCCCCGAGGTGCCGAAGGCGACCGCCTGAGCCCGCACGTTTGGATCGGGGTGGATGTCGTAGTAGGCCGCGATGAGCCGGTCGACGTCGACCAGCATCGATGGCTCCGCGGGCTTGCCCGCCCGGTCGCTGACTTCCACGCCTAGCCCCTTGCTCGTTGGCCCGTTGTTCGGCCTGCGGAGGGCATGATGACGCGCCTGGTTCCGAGAGACCAGCCCGTGCGGTCGGTGGAGCTCCGCCTAGATGGCCCGCATCCGGTTGTTCTTGGCGTTGTGCTCGACCTCGGCCAGTCCGAGCGCTTCCATGAGCGGCGGCACGTACATGCCGAACCGGCCGCGCAGGCCTTTCTTGAGGCCATACCAACCGCCGACGGGGTTCCCCGACGAGCGGCCCCAGGCTTCCACGGTGCCGTCTGCCGCGGGCTTCTGTTCGTCCGCGCTGCCGAGCGGGACCCAGTCGCCGCGCTCCTTGAGCATCGCGTGGAGATCGTCCAGGCAGCGGAGCTGGTAGCGCAGAACCGTAGTGCCAACCGTGCAGACGAGGGCCGGTGGATCAGAGCTCTCGTCCCGGTACATCTCGTAGGCGGAGGTTCCGCTGGGCGTCTTGAGCTGCCACGGCCGCGCCCGCGTGCCGTCGCCTTCGACCTTGTCCATGTGTACTTCGTCCTCTCGCTCGACCGAATGTGCTTGCGATCGTAGCGAAGGGCGGCCGAGCGATCCCGCGCGGGACCACCCGATGCGACACGTGGTCGCGCGGCGGACTCACGCCGATTGCGCGGACCGGCCGCGAGGGCCACGGCCGAAGCGGGCGGCCCCGCGCTCACCAGGGGAAGGTCAGCGCTGTGGCAGTCTGGGCCCCGCCCAGGAATGGCAGCCCCCAGGCCAGCTCGATCGTGCGAAGCATCGAGTAGTGGTTGGTCGGCGCGTCCTGGCGGGATCCGGGCGACATTCCCGGAGTGACGGCGATCGTGGCGACGCGGCCGCCGCCCTTGAGATTCGTCGACCCCTCGTCCCAGGTGATGAAGAGGACCGAGTTCCCGAAGGCCGCGCTGCCCGTGATCTCGGGTACGAAGGTTCGCAGGAAGACGTCTCCGGCTTCGGTCGAGCTGCTATGCATGTCGTTGATCTGGTTGGGGACGATGAACTCGAAGTTCGCGGCCGCGGGGTCGAATCCGGCCAGCCCGGTGATGTTCGCGCAGCGAGTCGGATTGCCGCTGATGGTCGTGTAGCTGATCGCCGGGTTGTGCTTGCGGACGTACTCGCCAGCGGCGCCGGGGCCGTCGACCACCGGGTTCGCGATCGAGCCCTGGAAGCACTTCCCGGGGTAGCCCTGCGCGTACACGTGCCAGGTGCGGCCGGAGACTTCGATCTGGTCGAAGAGGTTCGGGACGGTCAGGTCGTAGGCGCCGTCGCTGCTGGTGCCCTGAAGACCGCCCGAGGTGAGGGCGATGTAGTTGGGCTCAGACGGATGAGTCTCGGCATAGAACTGGGTGGCCAGGCCATACCGGGCAATCAGCGAGTTGAGATACGGCGCCGAGCTCGACCCCACGATGCTCGAGTACTCCTTGTTCTCCATGACGATCACGTAGACATGGCGGAAGTTCGGCACGCCGCCGCTCGTCGGGGAGGGCAATGGCGTCGGCGAGGCCGGGGATGCGGCCGAACCGGCGGCCGGCGGCGAAGTCGTGCCGGTGGCGGCCGGCGTCGTGACGACTGAACTCGGCACTACCGTTGCGTTCGGTGTGGTCCGCCCGCCGCTGCATGCCGAGAGCGCCAGCGCCGCGCACAGCGCCGCCAGGGCAAGCCGTGCAGTCGATCGATGCCGGATCTCGTGCCTCATGCCGGTCCCGAGCTGCCGGCGTGGCGCAGCCGGTCCGGCAGCGAACTCGCCGCCGCGGCCAACAGGAATGGTCCGGCCAGCGCTGCAATCATCATCCAGTTGGCCGCCGTCATTCCGAAGTAGACCGGCAGCACGTAGCCGCCCGCCGGGTCGCCGCATCCGCACGCGGCGCGAGCGCCGTAGAAGACGAGCAGCACCAATGCGTCCAGGGTCCAAAGCATGGCGACGACCGTCGCGAGCAACCGTCGCCGAAGGGACCACATCGCTCCGGCCGGAACCGCGATGAAGATCAGATCCACGACGCTCTCGAAGCCGAGGTTTCTGGTGGCAACGTCCGCGCCGCCCATTCCGGTGTCTACGAGGCCTCCGCCCGCGCCGATCCCCGCCAGCACGGCGGCCAGGCCGACCAGCATCGAGCGGGGCAAATCGATCTTCCTGGTCACGAGCCCGAGTCTACGCCCGGCAGATCGCTGCCGGCGCGCCGCCACCACCCTCGAGGAAGTCGGGACGATCGGCGGGGTAGCTGGACGGCCGTTGTCACTCGGCCGCCCCGGATGCCGTCCCGGCGGGCCCACGGGCAAGACCCACCCTGGCCGCCTGTTCGGCGTGGAAGTGGGCCCGCAGCGGCTTCTCTTTCAGTGCCAGGGTCGTCACGAACGCCAGCGCGGCCGCGCCCACGCCCACCCACATCGAGTTGGCCAGGGCGATGGAGAAGGCCTCGTGGAAGCCGGAGATGTAGAACCCAACCAACTGCTGTGGTATGCCCGCCAGCGCGTCCGCGGGTGTGCTGCCGACCGCCGTCAGGCTTCCGACGTCGAAGCCTTTCGGGGCCGTCGGGGGGACCGCGCTCGAAGGCGCGCCGGCCCCGACGACCGAGTCGTGGATCAGACCCCAGGTGAGGTTGTTGCGGAAGAACGTGAAGGCGACCGTCAGCCCGAGCGAAGTGCCGATCTGGCGGATGAGGGTCAGGTCGCTGGTGGCCGTGCCCAGCCGCGCGAAGGGTACGTCGTTCTGCACGATCAAGGTGAAGATGGCCATGGTTGGTCCAACGCCGAGACCGGCGATCAGCATCCAGGCCCACAGCGCGGGCGTGGACGTGTCGTCGCGCAGGTTGGTGAAGAGCGCCAGACCGATGGTCAGGGCCGCCATGGCGACAGCGAGCATGGCCTTGTAGCGGCCGGTTCGACTGACGATCTGGCCGGCCAGGATCGAGCTGAAGATCAGCCCGGCGAGGAACGGGAACAGGGCATAGCCGGAGGCCGTGGGACTGTCGCCCTTGACGACCTGGAACCACAACGGCAGGAAGATGATCAGCGTCGAGAACCCGAAGATGGCGAACAGAGTCGCCACCGCCGACACCGCGAAGGTTCGGTTCTTGAACAGGTCGAGCGGGATGACCGGGTCTTCGGCGCGGGTCTCGGCGAAGAGGAAGGCCGCGAGCGAGATCAGGCCGACGGCGAACCAGCCAAGGACTGCCGGGTCCACCCAGCTGCTGGTTTCGGCCAGCGTCAGGGCGATGAGGGTCGGCACGATGGCCCCGGTCAGAAGCACAACTCCGGGGATGTCGAGGGTGAAACGGGCGCCGGCAGTGCGCACGGTCGGCAGCAGGCGGCCGATGAGATAGAGGGAGACGAACCCGATCGGCACGTTGACGAAGAAGATCCAGTGCCAGGAGATGTGTTCGGTGAGCAGGCCGCCGACGGCCGGTCCAACGAGGAAAGCAATGCCAAAGACGGCGCCGAACAGGCCCTGATACTTGCCTCTCTCGGCCGGGGTGAAGAGGTCGCCGATTACCGCCAGCGAGATCGGGAAGAGCGCTCCGGCGCCCAGCCCCTGAACGCCACGGAAGAGGATCAACTGCCACATCGTCTGGCTGATACCGGACAGGATCGAGCCGACCAGGAAGAGGCAAATGCCGACGACCAGCATCGGCTTGCGCCCGTAGAGATCGGACAGCTTGCCGTACACGGGGATGGCGGCGGTGCTCGTGACCAGGTATGCGGTCACGACCCAGGTGTAGAGGTCGATTCCGTTGAGATCCTTGGCGATCGTCGGCAGCACGGGTCCGACGATCGTCTGGTCGAGCGCGCCGAGGAAGAGCGCGAGCAGGATCGCGCCGAGGATCTCGAACCGGGCGCGGGAGTCGACCTCAACCGCCGCATGAACTGTCTCTTCCTGGCCGTTACCCGATGTCATTGGCTCTCCTTGCGCATGTGATCTCTCTGCGTCCGGCCAATCATCAGGGTGAAGTCGGCTTGCGAAGGACGATCGAAGATGCTGTCGAAAAGTGATGTGGAACGGGCCATAGGTTAAGACAGACGCGGGAATCCGTCGCGCGGCTGTCCAGTCGGTGGCGCCCTGCGCGTCCAAAGTTGGCGCATCGACGAACCTTGGATTGCCTAGCGGAATGTCGCCTGTCGAGCAACGCTCAGCGTACTCGCCGCGCCCAGACCTCGATCAGGGCCGAGTCCGACTTCAGACGAACGCGGCGGCAGCGTAGCCCACCGTCCGGCGGGGATCGCCACCCGCGTCCGCGGAGGTCGCGGCGCCCAGGAGGATGCCGCGCACGGCGCCCATCTCCGCCAGCGCGGCCAGGGTCACCCGGACCGGGTCGATGCCGCACAGTCCGCAGACCAGCCCGGGCAGCTTGTCTCGCCGGAGCTTCGCGTCCAGGCCGTTGAGAGCGTCGGCGTTCAGTCGCAGAAGCGGCTCGAGCAGCTCCGCGTCCGCCACTTCGCAGACTCGGGCCGGCGGGTAGTGGGCCATGTCCGAGCTGGCCACGAGGAGGATTCGTTCTCCGGCAGCGCGCCGCCTGGCCAGCAGCCGGCCCAGGAGGAGGCCCGCCTGGGCATGAGCCCCAAGTCGCGGGCTGACTGCCAGCGGGACTATGCGCGCCGCCGGGCACGCCGCGGAAAGGAGTGGCAGCTGGACCTCGAGAGAGTGCTCCGTCAAATGCGCATCGGTGTCGGCCGCGAAGAAGGGGCCCAGGGCCGCGATCCGGGTCGCCAGGTCGTTGTCTATCGGGACCTCGCCGAGGGGAGTTCGCCAGGGACCGCCGGTCCAGACGCCGACGCCTCGAGCCGAGGCCTGATGATCAGTGCCGGCCAGCACGATGGTCGCCGGCCCCATCTCCCCTGCCAGTGCCCAGCTCAGCGCTGCCACGGCGCCCGAGTAGACCAGACCGGCATGCGGCACCAGCAGCCCCAGCACTGCAGAGGGCACGAGCTTCGCAGGTTTGGGCGTTCTCCTTGCCGCGGTCATCAGCTCCTCGACCATGGCCCGGAGTCGGGCCGGGTCCGCCGGGTAGAAGCTTCCGGCCACGGCCGGAGCCCGGGACTCGCCACTCATCGGACCGCCGCCGCGGCGTCGAACTCGACCAGGCCTACCCCCGCCAGCGTCCGGCCGCAGTGCACGCATCGGCCCTCGGCCAGCCCCGCTCGGGATGCCCGGAATCCCCGACGCCGGATCAGGGTCGCGCCGCAGCCCGCACAGTGGGTGTCTTGGTCGCCATCGTTCACGTTACCCGAGTAGACGTGGCGCAGTCCGGCGGCCTGCCCGATCTCGACGGTCCGTTCCACGGTCGCCTCTGGAGTCGGGTCCAGATCGGTAAGGCGGTAGGTCGGGAAGAAGCGGCTGACGTGCCAGGGCGTCTCCGGCCCGAGCTCGGCCGCGATCCAGCGGGCGAGCGCGGCGAGTCCGTCCGGGTCGTCGTTCAAGCCCGGGATCAGGAGCGTCGTCACCTCCACCCAGATGCCGCGTTGGCGCATCCCCACGAGGGCGGCCAGGATCGGGGCCAGACGTGCGCCGCACACCTTCCGGTAGAAGCGGTCGTCGAACGACTTGAGATCGACGTTGGCGGCCTCGATCAGTGGGCCCAGCAGGTCGAGCGCCTCCGGTGTCTGGTAGCCGTTCGTGACCAGAAGGTTGGCAAGACCGGCCTCGGCGGCCAGCCGAGCGGTGTCGAGCACGTACTCGATGAAGATCGTCGGCTCCGTGTACGTGTAGGCAATGCTGCGCGATCCCGCCGCGCGAGCGGCGCTGACGACGTCTCGGGGAGCCAGGGCGAAGGACGGGGCGGCGAACCCGTCCCTCGCGGCCTGCGAGATGGCCCAGTTCTGGCAATGCAGGCAGTGGAAGTTGCAGCCTCGGGTGGCGATCGAGTAGGCGACGCTGCCGGGGTAGACGTGGAAGAGAGGCTTCTTCTCGATGGGGTCGGCGTTGGCCGCCACGGCGCGTCCGTACACGAGCGTGACCAGAGCTCCGTCCCGATTCTCGCGGACGCGGCAGATCCCGGCCCGGCCGTTCCGGATCAGGCATCGGTGGGCGCAGGCGACGCACCGGACGGCGCCGTGCGGCTCGGATAGGCCCAGCACGGCGAGCCGGGCTGAGTTGCCGGTGAGTGGATGGGTCGGCGCTAGGGGCGGCAATGTGGCGGATTCCTCGGCCTGATGCTCGTCCCGAACCCGGGCCCGGGAAAGGGCCGAACGGCCCCAGAGCGCCGGCCCTAAAGCGAAGACCCGAACAGCGACACCGTTGGGCATGGTTGCCCGGCAAGTCCCTCTTGCTGTTGCCGGGCACGGTTGACCAGCACGGGCGGCCGCCCCGAGAACGCGCCATTGGACTCTGGCAGCGTCCCGCCCCGAAGGTAGCCTGTGCTCGTCCAGCAGCGAGGCCACCACGAAACAGCTTGAACCGTCCGACCAGCGCCGGCTCCTCGACATGGCGCGCCGAGCCATGGAGGCGGCAGTCTGTCGCAGCCCGTATCTCGGGCCCGACGTCGGCGCCCCCTCGCCTGCCCTCGCCGAGCCCGCGGCGGCCTTCGTCACTCTCCGAGAGCAGGGCGAGCTGCGTGGCTGCATCGGCCTGATGCGCTTCGACGTCCCGCTCTGGATCAACGTCCGCGACGCCGCGGCGGCTGCGGCCCTGGACGACCCGCGGTTCCTCCCGGTCGCCGAGCCGGAGCTTGAGGCCATCGACGTGGAGGTGTCCGTGCTCGAGCCACCGGTGGAGCTGCTCGACCCGGCCGCTTTCGAGGCAGGCCGGCACGGCATCGTCGTGGAGAAAGGCCTGCGCCGGGCATTGCTGCTCCCCCAGGTCGCCACGGAGATGGGCTGGGGCGCGGAGCAGATGCTCGACGCGGTCTGCCGCAAGGCGGGGCTCTCCGGGAGCGCCTGGCGGGACAAGGATGCGCGGCTCTTGGTCTTCGAGTCGGTCTGTTTCGGCGAGAGGGAGCCGGCCGGCTCGGTGGACCAGTCCCCCACGAGCTAGGGATCCGTTGCCCGCGGTCGGCTTAATCTCGACCGGACCGCTTCAGGTTTGATTCAGCATCCGCCACCACCATGCGCTCAAGTTCGATGCCGTCGCAAATCCAGCGAAGGCGGCATCCAGGAGGTACGCATGGCTCCCCAAACGCGGCGGCGAATGACAGGCCGGCTCATCGCCCCGATCTTCTCTCTCCTCTTCGTCGGGGTCGTCGCGGCGGCCTGCGGTGCCTCGACCGGCATGTCCACGACCCTTGGACTCAAAGCAAGTGCGGCTGCGGCAGCGGTCGCGACTCCCGGCCCTACCGGCGCGGCCAACGTGCCGGCTGGGCTTCAACTGGCCACTCCGACTCCGACGCCCGCGCCCGTGATGGCCGTGAGCGGCGCGGCAGGCGCGCTCCAGGATCAGATGGTCAGCGTCATCCAGGCGGTCAAGCCTGAGGTCGTACAGATCGAGACCAGCCAGGGCCTCGGCTCGGGCATCATTTACGACGCCAAGGGCGACATAGTCACCAACGCACATGTCGTGGGAACCTCCACGACGTTCACCGTGACGCTGTCCAACGGCCACTCCTACCCCGGGAAGCTCGTCGGCACCTACGTTCCGGATGACATCGCGGTCATCAACATCAGCGCGACGGGCCTCATCCCGGCGACCTTCGGCGACTCATCCGCCCTGTCGGTCGGAGACTTCGTCCTTGCAATTGGCAATCCCCTCGGCCTGCAGTCGAGCGTGACCGAGGGAATCGTCAGTGCCCTGGGGCGGCAGGTCAGCGAGCCCAACGGCAACGCCCTCCCGGACGTCATCCAGACCAGCGCGGCAATCAACCCCGGCAATAGCGGCGGCGCCCTCGTGGATCTCCAGGGTGACGTCGTGGGCATTCCGACTCTTGCCGCCACCGACGCTCAGCTCGGAGGCAGCGCGCCCGGGATCGGCTTCGCGATCTCGAGCAACCGGGCCAAGACGATCGCGGATCAGCTCATCTCCGGCGGCAAGGTGACCAACTCGGGTCGCTCGTACATGGGCGTCAAGCTGAGCGATGCCCCCAACGGCGCCTTGATCGTCACCGTCGTGGCCGGCGCCCCGGCGGCAACGGCGGGTATCGTGGCGGGTGACGTCATCGTCGCCGTGGACGGCACGCCGATCCCGGACAGCCAGACCCTCGTCGACCTCATGCTCACCCATCACCCGGGCGACGTCGTGAAGATGAGTGTTCAGCATCAGAACGGCACCAACACGACGATCAGCCTGACGCTCGGCCAGAATCCCGGCTGAGACCAAGTCCGAAATCATACTGAGAGGCGGCCGGGAGACCGGTCGCCTCTCAGTATGTTCAGGCCACGTCCCGCCGCCGCATCCCCAGCCCGCCCAGCAACAACCCGCCCACGGCGAGCGCCAGGCAGGCGGCCACGCCGTACCAGTCCCAGATTCCGACCATCGGCAGTCCCAGGTGGCTGGTCAGCGCGAGCGAGTTGAACCAGTCAGGGAGCTTGAGGGCGGGACCGAGAAAGTCGATCAGGAACGTGGCTATGGCGAAGAGGGCCGCGATCTCGGCCGCGAGCGACGTCCGCCACCAACCGCCGACGGCAAGACCGACTCCGGCCACGGCGGCCGCCCAGAACGCGAGGTTCAGCGCTCCGAACGCCGGAGTGAGGACATCTCCCCCCGCGAACAGAACGCCGGCGGAGACCCCGGCGATTGCCAGCCCGGTCATCACGAGTATGGCGGCGAAGATCCCCAGGCCGCCCGTGATCGCCCATCTGGCTCGGGTCATCGGCGTGGTGATGAGCATCTCCAGCTGCCGGTTGCGTTCCTCTGACGCCCATCCGGAAACCAGTGTGGCCGCGCCAAGGCCCGCGACGATATAGGCGATATAGGCGAACATCAGCTGCAGGAAGCCGCTGGCGCTTGCGATGTCGTACTTGGGGAAGACGCTGGTCAGGACATTCTTGAACTCGCCAAGGCCATTCAGCTCGCTTGCGAAGGACGCGCTCGAACCTGCGATCAGTCCGGCGTAGATCGCCAGGCCGATGCCCCAGGCGATGCCCAGGGGAAGGCGCTCGCCAAAGGCCCGCCGCGTGGGTCCGGTCGTTCCAAGTAGCGTGCCGGGCATTGCAGGAACCGGGATCGCGCTGGCGAACCCGAGGTCTCGACGCTGGAAGGCCTCGATCCCTACGACCAGGAGAGCCATCGCCAGAATTGCTACCGGGATGAGCGTGGGCCAGTCGGAGTGGCCGGCCAGCGGAACGTCGTTGTAGGTCCAGGAGAAGGGCGTAAGCAGTGCAATCGGCTGGAGTCCCGGCAGGACCGTCTGGTAGCCGCTGACCACGTAGCCCGCCAGCAAGTAGGCGCCGGCGACCCCCGCGGCGCTAGCTCGACCCAGGAACGGCGCGAGCGCCCAGGCGACCGAGCCGCAGGCAAGCCCGATAAGTCCGAGCCACAGGGCGAAGCCGATCGCGTCGGACAGGGCGAGGTGATCCTGCGGGTAGACCGCGAAGGCGGCCGAGCTGATTGCGGTCACGATCGCCAGCGCGACCATGATGGCGAACATGCCGGTGACGTGCGCGGCGAGCTTCTCGATCGCGAGGCGCCGCTTGCCGAACGGAGAAGCGGCCACTATGTCCAGGCTGCCCCTGCGGGCTTCCGCGGCGAGGGTCCCGGACAGGGCGAGAATGGACCACAGTCCCACGACGATGGCGAAGAAGGGGCCGTATTTCCAGGAGATGTAGCCGCCGATGCGGTCGATGTTGATCGGGTTGCCGCCCATGCCCTTGAGAATGGGCGGGAGGTCTTCGATGAGCTTGGCACCCTGGCTGCGGTCCGGGATCGCCAGCGGGATGGCGAACCAGCCATAGACCATGAAGCCGAGAACCATCCCGGCGACGATGATCACCGCCAGCCGGGAATCTCGGAGCGTCTTGGCGTAGACGCTGCCGAATCCGTAGAAGCGGCTCCAGAGCGAAGCCGGGCTTCGAGCCGGCAGAGGCGCGGCTTGCGTAGCCATCAATTCACCTCGCCAGCGGGAGCCTCGGCCGCAGGAGCCTCGGCCGATTCGCGGCCGTACTGGGCCAGGAACGTCTCTTCGAGGCTTGGCTCGCGGCTCAGAAAGTCCGTCACGCCCAGACGGGCCGCGGCCTGAACGACCGGGGTGATCGGGCCGAAGACGCGCAGCCGCAGCAGGTGGTCCTCCACGGCCAGGTCGCTTACGCCGGCCAGCTTCTTGAACTCCTCGACTGGGGGCTCGCCGGCGAAGCGCAGCTCCACCTGGTGGTGGGCCAGGTCTCGAAGAGCGTCCACCCGATCCACTTGCACCAGGCGGCCGTCGCGGATGATCGCCACGCGGTCGCAGCTCCGCTCCACCTCGGACAGGATGTGGCTGGACAGGAAGGCGGTGGCCCCGTCCTGGACCCGCTCGCGCAGGAGCCCGAAGAAGGTCTGCTGGACGAGCGGGTCCAGGCCCGACGTTGGCTCGTCGAGCAGGAGCAACTCGGGCCGGTGCTGCAGCGCGGCCACGAGGCCAACCTTCTGCTTGTTGCCCTTGGAGTACTCGCGGAAGCGGCGGCTCGCGTCGAGGTCGAAGCGCTCGATCAGCTCGGCCTGGTAGGCCCGATCGACGCCGCCGCGCAGGTTGCCGAAATACTCGAGCGTCTGCCGGCCGGTCAATCGGTCATATAGGGCGAACTCACCGGGCAGGTAGCCGATGCGGCGGTGGATCGACGTCGGGTCGACCGACGACTCGATGTCGAACACGTAGGCCTTGCCACTTGTGGGCCTGATCAGGTCGAGCAGGACTCGAATGGTCGTTGTCTTGCCGGCACCGTTCGGCCCCAGGAAGCCGAACACCTCGCCCCGTCGGACTTCGAGATCGACGTCGACGATCCCGCGGTGCGATCCGTAGGACTTGGTGAGCTTCTCGGTGCGAATGATCGACGTCACGCAGCGCCCTCCCGAAATGGTGTGCCCGGCAGCGAGGCCGCATCCGTCACAAGCACGGCCGCGAAACCAATACTCGCCCCGACCTGGGCTCTGAGGTGAGCGTTTCGATGCGGTGCCGGCCGCCATCGAAGATTCTCGCCGTTTCGGCCAATCGGTCAACCGCGGCTTCGCCCGGAGGCGGGAAACAGAAACGGCCGTTGCCCCGCCTCACCGATGAGGCAGCGGCAACGGCCGCGGAGCTCTTGACGAGTGGGAAAGCTAGATTCGCCCCACGATCAGCTGGGCGAGCGATTTGTCGGCGGCTTCCAGCGTGTCGGTGGATGCGTGCGAGATCATCACCGTAACAGTGAAGGCCGTCGAACCCTTCCTCACGTGCAGGTTCACATAGCCGATCCCCAGGTCGACGAAGTAGGCCTCGTCGCCAAGTCCGGGAACCGGAGTCACGGTGATCCCAGAGCCGGCCTTGTGCGACTTGTCGAAGGTGCTCACGGTGACGACTGAGACGTCGACTCCGTCGGTTGAGATGGGCTTGCTGGGATCGTTGCCGCTCCAGAGGCAGCTACTCGCGCCGGCCGCGGCCTGCTTGCCCGGGTCGACCGACTCGCCGAGTGCGGCGGCCGCCTCGGCCTGAATGATCAGCTTGCATGGGTCGACGGCGGCGCCGGTCTGGCTGGTGGACTGTTGAGCGGCGACGCTCGGGCCGGCAGCCTGGTCACTGGCGGCCGGGGTGGCCACGGCAGCCGGAGTGGCCACGGCAGCCGGAGTGCCTTGACTCACGGCGTTGGACGTGGCCGCGGAGGTCCCGCAGCCGGCGACGATCAGGATCGAGATACACGCGCCAAATAGCGCACGGCGCATCAGATTCTCCCTTGTTGTTGTACAGCTAACGGGAGTGAGCCTAGGCACTCAGGTCGCTCAAAAGGGTTGGCAGCGAACCTGTGCCATCGGGTAGGACGCCGGCCTCACACCGTGGGACGCCCCGCCTTCTTCGGCACGGGCACCATGACCGGCATGGAGGATGGAACGTGTCGAGTCGGCCGTATGAGCACTCCCGCCCTGCCATCCGTGTGGCGTGCTTGCTGCTCCTTGGCGCCGGGCTGTCACTGCTGATCGCGGGTTGCAGCTCGGCAGCGGCCAGCCCGACGGCCGGGCCGACAGATACGGCCGCGGCGAGCACGACCGCTGCGGCGGCGCAATCGAGTCCGGAAGCCCGGCACCAGGCTCCGGGCCGGGCGCAGACAGCGACCCCGGCCGCCGATACCTCCTCGACCTCCAGGCTCAGTGGGGTCTGCGCTGACGACCCCGCGAAGCTCGGCCGAAGAAGGGCGGTGAGCCGCTCCCAGTCCAGGTGCGGCTCACCGCGCGACGGTCTCTGGCTAGGCGGGCTAGCTGTGCGTCGCTTGCGTGCCCGAGTCCGTGAAGGTCTTGCCCGCCACCGGGAGGAACTGCCAGTCGTAGCTGTGGGCGTGTAGCGTCAGCTGCAGGACGCCGAAGGTGCCGGTGCTGCGGACCTGCGAGTTGGCGCGTATCGTGCCGAACGATCGCTGGCCGGCTCCGCCGGTGCCGGAGACGAACTCGCGGATACCGTTCGGGTCGGCCGCGCCCGAGGGCGACTGCAGAGCGAACCGCTCGTAGTCGTGGTCGTGGCCGTTGATGACGAGGTCTGCGTGGGCAGCGTAGAGATCGTCCCACCATGACCGATACGAGCTGTTGTTGCCGTGGGCGCCGCCCGAGCTGAAGGACGGGATGTGCCAGATGGCGATGACGTGCTTGCCGGCGTTGGCCGCGAGGTCCGCCTTGAGCCAAGTCTCCTCGGGCGAGCCGACACCGCAGCCACCGACCTCGGAGCACAGTGCGTTGAGTGCGACCACGTGCCAGTTGTTCGAGAGGTTGTAGCTGTAGTAGCCCTTGCCCGCCGTACCGGCCGCGGCGCCGTAGAACGCGTAGTAGGGGCCGGCCCCCGAGGTCATGTAGTCGTGGTTGCCCGGCACAGGGTGGATTCGGCTCTTGAAGACACCCCATGACTTTGCGACGCAGTTGGTGTAGTTGGCCGAGCTCCCCGTCTCGTTGGAGTTGTCGCCGGCCGTGAAGACGACGGCGTTGGGCCGAGCCGTGATGAGCGCCGCCGTGGCGTTCGCATTGGAGATGCTCGATGTGATGCAGATGTCACCGGCGCCGATGAGAACCGGATCGCCGCTGCCGGCGGTCTGGGTCGCGGTGGGCGTGGCCGTCGGAGTGCCTGTGGGAGTGGCCGTCGGCTTGGGCGTGGCCGTCGGAGTTGCGGTCGGAGTGGCCGTTGGCTTCGGCGTCGCGGATCCGGTCGGAGTCGGCGTCGCGCCGCTCAGGGTCAGGACCAGGACGGGCGGGTGGGTCGACTCGCGACTGGCGAGGCTGACCGCCGTCACGCCGTGCTCGACCAGGACGAAGTCGACGACCGTGCCGGTTTGCACGGCCGAGGTCACGTCCACGCTCGTCGTGGTGCCGGCCGCGAATGGCCCGGCTGTTCCGATCGTAGCCCCGACCGCCGGCGCGTTGGCGAACGTGAGGCCGGTCTCGGTCCAGTTCGACTCGTCCGTTCGGCCGACGTCGAAGCCCGAGCTGGAGGCCGAGTTGGCGTAGATCTGGAGAGTCGCCGCGGTCGCGCTTCCACTCAGCGACCCCAGGTCGAAGCGCAGGTAGCTCCGCACCACGGGCGACCCGTCGATGCGGAACTGGGTGGACGTGCCGAAGTTCTTCGTGATTGCGGTCGAATCGACGTACGAATCCGCGCTCGGAGCGACCGTCAAGGGGGACGCGGCGGTCGCCGAGACACCTACGATCGCCGCCCCGACCGTGAGCACGAGAGCGGCTGTCAGAGCCACTCGCATGGCCGACGCACCGGTGTGGCGTGGAAGACGTTGAGATCTCATGACTGCTCTCCAGTTGCGGAGCGTGGTGCGCGTGTCGCAACACACATAGGAGGTGGCGGGGACTGCCCGACCCTACCTCCCGTGCCCACCCAATACCACCCGCTCAACCGGCTCGAATCGAGTAGGACCTTGTGGCCTACTCGGGCGTGGACGATGCGTCGTAGCCGACGACGCGTCGTAATCGACGAGGTGTCGTAGTCTGGGCGCGCAAGTCGCCCCTTCTGGGAGGAACCGATGACGACGCCGGCGACCCCGACTAGTCGCGCCGCCGCGCTTGAATTCCGCGGCGTCACCAAACGCTACGGCTCCGGCGAAGAGTCCACGGGCGCCGTCAACGACCTCTCCTTCACGGTCCCCGCCGGAACGATCTGCGTCCTGGTGGGGCCGTCGGGCTGCGGCAAGACGACCAGCCTCAAGATGGTCAACCGCCTCATCGAGCCGACCGGCGGCCAGATCCTGTTGGATGGCTCGGATGTCATGAGCGAAGACGTCACTGCGCTACGGCGGCGTATCGGCTACGTCATCCAGCAGGTGGGGCTGTTCCCGCACCTCACGATCGGCCGAAACGTGGCCGTGGTCCCGGCGCTCATGGGCTGGACCAGGGAGCGCCAGCAGGCCCGAACGGACGAGCTCCTCTCGCTGGTCGGCCTCGAGCCGGGGCGCTACCGGAACCGTTATCCCTCCCAACTCTCCGGCGGGGAGCGCCAGCGCGTTGGGGTGGCCCGAGCGCTCGCCGCGGATCCGCCGCTGATGCTCATGGACGAGCCCTTCGCCGCGGTGGACCCGATCGTTCGCCAGCGCCTCCAGGACGAGTTCCTGCGCCTGCAGCGCGCGCTGGCCAAGACGATCCTCTTCGTCACCCACGACGTCGACGAGGCCATCAAGATGGGCGACCTGATTGCGGTCATGGAGGAGGGCGGTCGCCTGGCCCAATTCGGGCCGCCGGAGGAGATCCTGGCCCATCCGGCCTCCGATTTCGTGGCCCGCTTCGTGGGTCAGGATCGCGGTCTCAAGCGGCTCTCCCTGAGCACGATCGCGGACCTGCGGACGGAGCCGCTCGGCCGGCGCGAGGGTCTCCCCACGTTTTCACCGGATACCACGCTCCGCGATGCTCTATCGATCCTGCTGGTCGCCGATACGAGGGGCGGCGTCGCCCTCGACGAGGCCGGCCAACCGCGCGGCCTGGTGACCGTCGATGCGATCGCAAGCGCGCTGGCGGACGACAGACCCCGCAGGGCAGCCCGGGCATGAACGGTGAGCCGCTCGTCCGCTGGGACTGGTTGTGGGCCCACCTCGGCCCCATCGCCGATCGAATCGGCCAGCACCTGTATCTGACCGCCATCGCGGTCGGAGTGGGCTTCGTCATCTCCTTCGCCCTCGCGGCGGTCTCGATCAGGCGACGAAGGCTCTATCCGCCCGTCGTGGTCGTCGCGACCGCTTTGTACACGATCCCGAGCTTCGCCCTGTTCGCCGCCCTGGTCGCGATCACCGGCCTGTCGATTCTCACGGCCGAGATACCGCTCGTTCTGTACACCTTCATCCTGTTCGTGCCGAACATCGTCGCGGGCTTCGACGCCGTGCCATGGGACGTCCTCGATGCCGCGGATGGCATGGGCTTCACCGCCGGTCAGCGGTGGTGGCGGGTGGAGCTTCCGCTGGCGCTGCCCTTGGTGGTGGCGAGCCTCCGTCTCGCCACCGTCTCCACCATCGGCCTGGTCACCGTCTCGGCGATTCTGGGCGACAGATTCGGGGGCCTGGGCTACTACATCCTCGACGGCTACCACCGCACCTTCACGACTGAGATCCTCGTCGGCGGCCTGCTCTCGATCGGGTTGGCCGTCCTGGCCGACCTCGGCTTCGTCCTGCTGCAGCGGGTGCTTACGCCATGGGCGGCGGCCCGAGCCGTGTCCCGCTGATGGACCTGCTGACGGTGACGGCCCAATGGCTGGCCGATCCCATGAACTGGCAGGGCCCCAACGGGATTCCGGCCAGACTGTCCGAACACGTTGCTCTCAGCGGCGCGTCTCTCCTGTTGGCGTCTTTGGTCGCGATCCCGCTGGGGCTCTGGATCGGCCACACCGGGCGCTTCTCGTGGCTGGTGTTGAGCTCCGCCAACGCCTGGCGCGCGTTGCCGTCGTTCGCGGTCATCGGGCTGCTCGTGCCGTTCACGACGGCGATCGACCCCAATCTCGGCTTCACGCTGTATCCGACCCTCGTGGCCATGATCGTGCTCGCCGGGCCACCGCTCCTGGTCAACTCCTATCAGGGCATCGCGGGCGTGGATCGCGACCTCGTGGAGGCTGCCCGGGCGATGGGTATGCGGGAGCGCCAGATCCTGCTCGGCCTGGAGATACCGATCGCCCTGCCGGTTATCGCGACGGGGATCCGGTCCGCGGCAGTCCAGGTGGTGGCGACCGCCACTCTCGGGGCCACCTTCGGGTTCGGGGGCCTGGGGCGCTACATCGTGCTGGGCGACGCCAATCACGACAACGGCGAGCTGTTCGGCGGAGTCGTGCTCGTGGCGGCGCTGGCCCTGGCGACCCTGGCTCTCTTTCTGCTCGTCCAGCGGCGCCTGGTTTCGCCGGGCCTGTCGAGCCGGACCGCGGGCTGAGCCGGCCCACCCGGTCGACCCGCCAGGCGGTTCATCAGGCGGTTGTTGCGTCGGTCATTCGACCTTCGCCCCGTATAGTCGGGGAACGTCGCGGCGGCCCGATCCCCGGGCTCGCGCGGCACGCACAGGAGGTGACCCAAATGCGGCTAACCCGCATGCTCGCCCTCGGGGCGTCGATGCTGGTGCTGTTGAGCGCCTGCTCGACGGGTGGGGGCAGCCCATCGCCGGCCAAGACCACGGTCAAGATCGGTTCCGACGGGTTCTACGAGTCCAAGCTGATGGCGGAGATCTACGGCCAGGCTCTGGAGGCCAAGGGCTATACCGTCGATAGGACGGGTCTGGGGCTGACCTCGCGCAAGGTCAGTGCACCCGCCCTCGAGAGCGGCCAGATAGACCTCAAGCCCGAGTACATAGGCAGCGGTCTGGCCTACTACGACCCGACCAAGACGACCGGCGACCCCGCCGCGAACGCTTCGGCACTCCAGACGATCCTGACCGGCAAGGGCGGAGGGATCACGGTTCTCAACTACTCGCCCGCGGCAGATCAGAACGCGTTCGTGGTGACTCAGGCGACGGCAACGCAGTACAAGCTCGCCCAAATGAGCGATCTGGCTGCGGCCCAGGCTCAGCTCAAGTTCGGCGTTGCCACCGACTGCGGGACGAACCCGGTCTGCGCGGCTGCGATCAAGACCGCGTACGGAGTCGACCTGTCGACCGCTTTGCCGCTCTCGGCGTGCGACCAACCGATGGTCGACGCCCTCACGGCTGGCACGATAACGGTCGGCGAATTGTGCTCGACGCAGCCCGACATCCTCAAGAACGGCTGGGTGCTCCTGACCGACGACAAGCACACCCAACCGGCGGACAACATCGCCCCGCTCGTTCGGAATGACTTGCTGGCCAAGGTCGACCAGACCGCCTTCGAGGCGGTTCTCAACGCCGTCTCGGCCAAGATGACGACGGTCGATCTCACCAAGCTCAACGCGGAGTTCGTCTTCGACAAGAAGGACATAGCCGCGATCGCGACGGAGTGGCTGAAGGCCAACGGCTTCGTCTGATCGATACCGCATAGTCGAGTCAGATGCCCCGCCCTCACCGGCGGGGCATCTCGCTTCCTGCGATCAGGCGCTCGACGGCCCGCCGGCCTCTACGTGCGCTTCGGGTCGCGGATGCCCACTGCGTTGATAGCGGCTCCGGCCAGGAGGAGTCCGGAAGCCAGACCCATGGCTAGGTGGAACGAATCCGTGGAAGCCTCGCGAGCCGCGGCGGCGACCGCGGGCACGACCGACGGATCCGGCCGATTCAGCGGCGGAATCTCCTTCCGGATCTGCGGCGACGACGTGTCGATTCCAGGGACCCTGCTGGAGAGATCGGCGTAGAAGGCGCCGGTGATCGCGACGAAGATCAGCGCTCCGGCGAGCTGCGGACCCACTCGCGAGATAGCGTTGTTGACCGCCGACCCAAGGCCCGCCCGAGCCTCCGGTATCGACGCCATCAATGCAGTGGTTAGCGGCGTCACGGTGATGGCGATCCCCAGCCCGAAGAGCAGCGTGGCGGGCAGGAAGTCCATCAGATAACCGCTCGACGGCAGCCAGCTGGCCGGGTCGCCCGGCTGAAGGTTCCAGGCCTTGCTGTCGGCGGGTATCCGTGTGAGCCACAGGATTCCGCAGCCCATCAGGGCGGGACCGATCGTCATGAATCGCCGGAATCCAAAACGCGCCGACAACGCGCCCATTCGCGGCGACAGCAGGATCAGCAGCAGCGCGCCCGGAACGCCGATCAGGCCGGCCGCGGCCGCGGAGTACTCGAGCGTCCCCTGGCTGAAGATCGATTGCTGGTAGCCGACGACGTACAGGGCCCCGTAGATCACGAAGGTCGAAAGGTTCACCACCGCGAAGTTGCGTGATCGGAAGAGCCCGAGCGGGACGAGGGGATGGCTGCCGCGAGCCATGTGGATGACGAAGACGGCGGCCGCGATTGCGCCAACGAGCAGCGCCACCGGGCCGACCGCGTCGTTCCAGTCGTGCTGCTGGCCGTAGATCGCCCCGAACGAGAGCCCGCCCACGGCCAGCGCGACGACCGCCGCTCCGGCCCAGTCGAAGGTTCGGTCCGCGTCCGGGTCGCGGCTCTCTTCGACGTAGTGCCACGTGGCCCATAGCGCCAGCGCGATCAGCGGCACGTTCAGGAAGAAGACCGCCCGCCATGAGATCGTCTCGACGAGCACGCCGCCCACGAACGGCCCGAGGATCGAAGTCGCCGCGGATGCTGCGGCCCACAGACCGAAGGCGCGGCCTCGTTCGGCGCCCTGGAACGTGGCCGTCAGCAGCGCCAGCGACCCCGGCACGAGCAGCGCCCCGGCCGCACCCTGAACTATCCGGAACAGGATCAGCGTCTCCATGTTTGGCGCCAGGCCGCACAGGACGGACGCGACGCCGAACCCCACCAGCCCGATCACGAACAGGCGGCGGCGACCGTAGACGTCGGCCAGGGCGCCGGCCAGGATCAGCAGGGCGCTCAGGCTGAGCAAATAGGCGTTGTAGACGTAGGACTGGCCTTCGAGGACGCCGAAGAAACCGCTCGGCAGGTCCTGCCCGATCCGCTGCAGGGCCACGTTGACGACTGTCGAGTCGAGGAAGACGACTCCCGTGCCGAGGATGGCCGCGAGCAGTGTCCCGGTCTTGCGGTTCACGTGGTTGGTGCGGTCGAGGGCGCGGGCGGCTCAGCCGTCGCAAGGGCCGCGGTGCCTGCCAGGGCGTATTCGACCGCCTGCTCGACTGACATCCTCCGGCCCTCGTCGATCGCGGCCGCGACTGCGGCGGGATCGAGCGAGCTGACATCCGGACGGCCTTCTTCGATGCGGCCTGCGAGCGAGCCGAGCTGCGCCCCTCCGACGTCCGCGAGCCTCAGGGAGGCCGCATCGAGGCGGACAGCCCGCAGGACGTCGCCCGCTGCCGCGGCGAGCAGGCTGAAGTCGCCAAGCAGGATGGTGACACCCGAAACGTCGCCCACCGCGGCGAAGTGCTCGAGGGCCTCTCGCCACAGCGGCGCGGAACGAGATGTCGTCTGGCCCAGCCCGTGATAGGCCAGCCCCAGCATACGTAGAGCCCAGGCGAGGCTGAATGGGTCCTTTACCGTCCGCAGCATGGCCACGTCTTCGAGAAGCGTGTCCCGCGCGGCTTCGTTGTCGCCGCCGAAGTAGTGGGCATTGCCCAGTCCCCACAGGACTCGCGCGGCCATCTCCCGGTCTCCAAGCTCCCGGAAGATGGCCAGGCTTTCCTCGAACGCCGGCATCGAGCGGGCGACATTCTCCCGGTTGACCAGCATCGGGAAGGCCCAGTTATAGAGGGCGTTGGCGATTGCCCGCCGGTCGCCGATCTTTCGGCAGATCTCGAGGCAGGCCTCGTAGTACTGCATCGCCTCGGGCATCTGAGCCCGCCAGTAGGCGACACCACCGGCGGCTTCGAGGGCTTGTGCCCTGGAATTGGGATACGACTCGACGTCCGGCATGGCCAGGAGTCGCTCCAACCACCCGGCGCCCTCGGAGAGCAAGCCTCTCATCTGCCAGAACCGCCACAGGGCAGACCCCAGCCGCAGGCCCGTGTCGACAGCATCATGCTCGATCGACCAGGCGAGTGCGGCGCGGAGATTGCCGTTCTCCAGATCGAGCCGGTCAAGGAGCCGTTTCTGGTCGGGGCCCGTCAAGCCCGGCGCCGCCGCCTCGGCCAGATCCCGGCAGAAGGCGGCGTGGCGCTCGGCTACTTCGGCGGCTATCTCCAGTTCTGCGAGTCTCTCCAGGGCGAATTCCCGGATGACCAAGAGCATCGAGAAGCGCGGTTCACCGTCCGTTTGGTCCTGCCGGATCAGACTCTGATCGACCAGGTCCGCAAGCCCGGCGAGGAGATCGAAACCTTCTCCGCCACAGACGGCCTCCGCCGCTTCCAGGTCGGCGCCGCTAACAAATACCGCAAGACAGGCGAACAACCGCCGTGCCTGTTCGTCGAGCAGGTCGTAGCTCCAGGCAATCGCGCCCCTCAAGGTCTGCTGTCGGGCCGGAAGGTCGCGCGAACCGGAGTTGAGCGTGTCGAGGCGCTGACCCAGCCGCGTTAGCAACGCCTGCGGCGGCAGCAGCCTGGTCCGCGCGGCGGCAAGCTCGATTGCGAGCGGTAGGCCGTCCAGGAGAGCGCATATCTCGGCCACGGCCCGGGCGTTGGCGGCACTGAGCCTGAAGTCGGGATTGACTGCCGTGGCGCGTTCGAGGAAGAGCGCGACCGACTCGTACCGTGCCAGCTCCGCGGGCTCAGGAACGGCTCCCGCACCAGGCAGACCGAGAGGCGGGACGGGGAACTCCCGCTCACCGTAGATGTGCAATGGCGACCGGCTCGTGACCACGACGCGAAGCCCGGGACTGGCCCGCAGAAGCTCCCCAACGAGCGCCGCGGCTCCCTGGACCTGTTCGAAATTGTCCAGGACCATGAGGAGGCGTCGGTCACGGAGGTACTCGGTCAATCTGGCGACCGGCGGCTGGTTCACGGCCTCTCGCATTCCGAGGGCTTGCACGATGGCCGGCGCGACCATATTGGCGTCGTCGATGGGTCCGAGAGGGACGAAGAAGACGCCGTCGGGGTAATCGCCGATCACTTCTGCTGCCAGCTGGAGGCTGAGACGCGTCTTGCCCGTGCCGCCCGGGCCTGTCAGCGTAAGCAGTCGGGCAGTAGCGAGTAGACGCGTTGTCTCGGAGACCTCTCGCGCACGCCCCACGAAGCTCGTCAGCTGAGTGGGCAGGTTGTTGGGAGTTGCATCGAGCGAGCGCAGTGCCGGGAATTGCGAAGGCAAGCCGGCGATGACCGTTTCGAAGATGTGCTCCGGCTGTGCGAGGTCCTTGAGCCGGTGCCGGCTCAGGTCGCGGAGCTCGACGCCCACGGGCAGTGAGTTCTCCACAAGGGCGCGCGTTGTGTCGGACAAGAGGACCTGTCCGCCGTGGCCCACTGCCGCGATCCTGGCGGCTCGATGGACGTCCAGGCCGACGTAGGTGCCGTCGCGCACGACCCCCTCGCCCGTATGCAGCCCCATTCGCACTCGCACGGAAGCGCCGTCGGGCCATTGCCGGGCGGACAGCGCGCGCTGCGCCGCCACGCTGGCCGCCAGTGCGGACGGGGCGCTCGCGAAGGCTGCGAACAGCGCATCCCCTTCGGAGCCGAATGCCGCCCCACCAGCCTTGTCCACCGCCTCGCGGAGCAGGCGGTGATGCTCGCTCAGCAGCTCCGGGTATCCATCACCGAGTTGTTGGAGCAACCGCGTCGAGCCCTCTATGTCCGTGAACAGGAAGGTCACGGTCCCGATGGGAAGGGCTTGCGTGGGTGGCGCCACGTCAGTGGTGGCTCTCGGCGGAGAGGGCTCGCAGACGGCGAGTCACCTCCTTGAGAACGGCCACAGCGATCCGGGGCTCCGTCTCGAGGAGCCGCTGGAATTCCCACGCGGGGAGCGCCAGGCAGGTGGTCGGCTCGTCGGCCACGACCGAGGCGACACGCGGTTTCCGGTCGATCAACGACAGCTCACCAAAGAACTGGCCTGGCCCGAGTCTGGCCAGCACCTCGCCGTCCCGAACGACGCTGACCGAGCCGGTCACGATCAGGAAGAAGCCGGCCTCGATCTCGCCCTGCCGGGCGATTCGCCGTCCCTTCGAGAACTCCACCTCTACGGAGCGCCGACCGATGGCAGCGCGGCCTCGAGCGCCCGTGCCCGAGAAGAGCCCGACGTCTTTCAGCAGCTGGGCCCGTTGCGCCGGCGTGAGCGCCATGCGCTGCCCTCCAATGCGGCCCGGGTCGACTCCGGGGTGACCGGATGCTGATGGGGCGCCGTAGGCATGTCAACGGACGTCGCGGGCGTTGCGCCAGGCGCGGAGAACTCTCCAAAACGGGAACGAAAGGGAGGGAATCGGTCGAAACGCGGTCGCTGGTAACACCATGTGCCCCATCAAGGAAGTCGGTCGCGGTGGTCTTGCCGCGACGGTTCCTGCCACGGAGGAGCGTCTATGGCCCAGGCGATTGAGCTTGCGGACGAGCTGGCCGGGTTAGCTCTCTTCGCGGACCTGCCGAATCCCCAGCTCCAGGCGGCGGCCCACGAATTCGAAGAGGCCTGGTTCGGCGAGGGAGAGCGGATCCTGCGCCAGGGGCTAACCGGCTCGGGGTTCTACGTGATCCTGGATGGCGAGGTCGCCATCCGTGCCGGCGGGCGCGACGTTGCCCTGCTCGGGCGCGGCGACTTCTTCGGCGAGGTCTCGGTTCTGCTTGGCGAGCCGCCGTCGGCCGACGTCGTGGCGCTTCACGCAATGCGCTGCCTGCACCTCGCCGCGCCGGCGGTGCACGAGTTCCTGTTGGACCATCCCTCGGTGATGTACCGGATCCTGCTCGACCAGACGCGGCGACTTCGGAACACGACCCGGGCTCGCGGCTGACGACTGTGCCCCCAGACGCTGCCCAAAAAGGCCGCGACGCCCGGCCGTTTCCCCCAGGCGAGTATCCGCTCGTCGTAGTCGGCAGCGGACCCGGCGGACTGCAGCTGAGCTACACGCTGACGCGGCTCGGCGTCGCCCATGCCGTGATCTCGGCCGACCCGGCACCGGGCGGGATGTTCCGGCGCTTCCCTTTCTTCCAGCGCCTGCTGAGCTGGACGAAGCCCTACGCGCCTGCCGAACGCGGTACGCGAGCCTACGAGCGGTACGACTGGAACAGCCTTCTGGCCGAGGAGCCCGAGAATCGAGCCCTGCAGGCCGGCCTGATGGACGGCAGCTCGTACTTCCCGTCGCGGGCCGAGATGGAGCTCAACCTGGCGACCTTCGCCGAGCGCGCCGGGATCGTGGTCCGCTACGGCTGCCGCTGGGAGGCCACCCGGCGGGAGTCCACCGCCGCCGGCGACCGGTTCGTCCTGGAGACGTCGGACGGCGAGTACCGATGCCGCGTGGCCGTCTTCGCGGTCGGCGTCGCCGAGCCCTACGTGCCGCCCACTCCCGGCCTGGAACACGCGCCTCACTACGCGGAGACGCGGCCGGCCGAGACCTATGCCGGCAAGCGGGTCTTCATCGTCGGCAAGCAGAACTCCGGATTCGAGCTGGCGAGCGGGTTGCTGCCGTGGGCTCGCGCCATCGTCCTGGCCTCCCCGAGCCCCGCCAAGCTCTCGGTCGTCAGCCGCTCGTTGGTGGGGATCCGAGCCCGCTACCTCCAACCGTACGAGGATCACGTGCTCGCCGGCGGAGTGGCCGTCCTGGAAGCCTCGATCGACGGGATAGAGCGGACCGGAGAGGGCGAGACGCTGCGCGTAACCGTCAGGCCATCCGCGGGCGGGGACGCCGTCACCTTCGAGGTCGACGAGGCGATCGCGGCAACCGGCTTCGTCGCCCCACTGCGGGATCTGCCGGCGCTCGGAGTCGCGACATTCGGCGCCAGCCGCCTGCCCGCCCAGACACCTTTCTGGGAGAGCGCTACGGTGCCCGGAATCTACTTCGCCGGCACCATCGGCCAGGGGGCCGCGGGGCTCAAGAAGCACGGCATGCCGGCCAACTCCGGGGCCGTCCACGGGGCCCGCTACAACGCCCGTCTGCTGGGGGAACGGATCGCCGAGAAGCATTTCGGCGTGGTGCGGGCCGGGCGGCGTTTGGCCGAATCCGAGGTCCTGCCCTTCCTGGTCGAGGAGATCTCTCGAGCGCCGGAGCTGTGGCACCAGCGGGCCTATCTGGCCCGGGTAGTGAGCTTCGACCCGGACCTGGGCATCTCCGACGCGGGAATCCTGCCACTAGCCCACTTCCTGGATACGGTCGGGTCCGATGCGCTCGCGGCCACGATCGAGGCCAACGCCGAGGGCGCGCTCTATCCGGTGATCTACGTCCGCACCTCGGGCCGGACGGAGGAGCACGTCCTGCCCGGTCACCCGCTCCATGACTTCAGCACAGCCGAGCACCGCCGGGCGCTGGTTTCACTGCTGGCCGAGCTGGGCGCCGCCTCCCACAAGCCCCGAACCGGCGAACCGGCCGGTCGCCACCAGGGATCCTGAGGATGTGTAGATCGATTCAGCCGCTCCACAACTACGAACCGCCCACGAGCGACGAGGAGGTACATGCGGCCGCAATGCAGTACGTCCGTAAGGTCAGCGGCATGACTCGGCCGGCCACCGTGAACCAGGTAGCCTTCGATCGCGCGGTCGAGACAGTCTCGACGGCGACCCGGCAGCTGCTCCGGGGCCTTATCGCCACGAGCCCGCCGCACGACCGGACGATCGAGCGGCAACGGGCGCGCGCCCGTTGGGAACGGCGTCAGACAGGTGCCCTGTCGCGTTAGGGCGTGCTGCCGCGACGGGATGTCTCGGTGCGGTTCCCGCCCAACTGCTTGGCGCGATAGAGGGCGGCGTCGGCCGCCGCAACAAGCGTGGCGCCGGTGAGCCCCTCGATGGGATGGCAGGCCACACCGGCACTTGCGGTGAGCGTGGATGCCGCGACCAGGGCGAGTTCCGTGATCGCATCCCGGATGCGGTCGGCGACTTGAACTGCCGGCTGGACTGCCGTCCGCGGGATCAGAATCGCGAACTCATCGCCTCCGTAGCGGAAGGATAGATCCCGATCCCGGACCACCGAGCCAATTGCCTTGCCGACGGCCTTCAACACCCTGTCGCCCGCCTGGTGGCCGTACTGATCGTTGTAGTCTTTGAAGCCGTCCAGGTCCACCATGATCAGGGCGCAGGGCTGCGCCGCGGGGTTGGCCACCAGAGCGCCGAGACGTTCGTCGAAGGCGCCGCGGTTGTGCAGGCCGGTGAGCGAGTCGGTCTCGGCGCGGTTCCGCACCGCACGATGAATCTCCGCATTCTGGATAGCAATGGATGCCTGACCGGCGAAGAGCCGCACCAGTTCGAAGTCGCCGGGACTGAAATGCGCCTCGCCTCTGCCCATCCTGCCGACGTTGAGTGTGCCCGCGACCTCGCCTCGAACCAGGAGCGGGACGACGATGAGGGATTCGGGCTCGTCGGGGGTGCCTGGGATCGTGGCGGCGCGCTGATCGAGAAGGATGTCGTTAACGCACTGGGCCTCCCCATGCGCGATTACCCACCCCGTGACCCCTGTCTCGAGCGGGAACGTCGTGCTCAGGATGAGCTTGGCGAAGCGGTCGCGCGCCACCATGGGCTTCACCACGCCGGCGCGGCGATCGACCCGGTAGATCGTAAGGTTGTCATACGGAAGGACCTGTTTCAGCGAGTCGGCGATGAGACCCAGCACACCCTCCGGATCCAGCGTCGAGAGGAGCAGCTCACTGATCTCCAGAAGCTTGCGCTGGCTCGCCAGAACGTGCTGCGCACTCTCAGTCGCCAACCACCAGCGATCGCTCGCCCACCAGACCAGGCCGTATGTGAACGCCAGCACCACGCCCGATTCGAATAGCGGCCGTGGCCAGTTCACCACGTCGACGAGGCTTTTCATCCCGCCGTACAGGTAGGCGGCCGCCTCGCCGGCAATGCTCGCCGCGAGGGCGATGATGAACACGGCCGCGAGGGGCCGACCGCGGTGCTTGGGAAGGGTCAGCACCGCACCCGCAATCGGCAGAATCGCGGCGTCGTCCAGGCCGTCGGGCAGCAGAGCGCCGGCCACGATTCCCAGCAGCATCAGCACGCCCCCGGCAATGTCGAGGCCGTAACCCAGACTGCCTCGGCGAATGAGGATGGCCGCGGCCACCAGCGTCGCGCCACATCCGACGGTGACGACGAGGCGGCCGGGCATCTGGGCACCGGGACTGGCGACGAACTCCTCGAGCATCAGGAGGACGGTGGCCAGCGCGAAGGCGGCAACCAGCAGGCTGAGCATGCGCGTGTGGCCCGAACTCACCCCAGACCCCTACCCCTTCAGGTTCTCTCGACCACTGGGCCAAACGGGCGCGTCTATGCAGAACCCGTCTCCTTCACTTGATAGGCCATATAGGCTCCAAGGCAACTAGCCCATAAGTCCCACGGGGCATAGGACCTGCCTTCGACAGGCACGCGTCAGCCGGCGGCGGCGTCTGCCAGCCGCGACGCAGCCAGTGTCACGCGGTGCGTCAGAAGGGCATCTTCGTACGGGGACCGGATCCTGTTCGGCTTGCCCTGTACCGCGTCGATGAAGGCCCGATCCTGGAGCTCGTAGGGCGTGTTGAACGTGGACTGCGGCTGATAGATGGCCGTCTGCGAGCCGCGGCGGATGGCTAGCCGATGATCCAGCACCTCCAACGTCAGGCCCAGCCCGTCCGACACCGTCTCGAGGCCCACCCCGTGCGGGCCATCCAGCAGGCACGTGGTCTCGATCGATCCGATGGCACCCGAGGCGAATCGCAGGGATGTCTGCGTGACGTCGAGGATGTCGCTTTCCGGGTAAGCCGGCCGAACGACTCGACGCCCGGCCGCCGCGATCGGCTCCATCTCGCCCGCGAGATAGCGCGCCAGATCGAAGATATGCGTCGCTTGCTCCACGATCTGGCCACCCGACTGATCCTTGCGAGTCCACCAGCTCATCCCGGGCGTGTCGCCGAGCCAGGAGCCCATCACCATCTGCGGCGGGTGGCTCTCCAGGAGTCCGCGCGCTCGATCAACAACCTCCAGATATCGCCATTGGTAGCCGACGCAGGAGACGATGCCGGCCTGGCGGATCCGCTCGGCGATCCGCTGCGGGACCTCGTCGTCCAACCCGAGAGGCTTCTCGACGAAGAGGCCGATGCCGCGGTCGACGGCGGCCAGCTCGGGTTCGCCGTGCCCGTCCGGTGTCACGCAGATGAAGACCGCATCGAGCCCGGCCTCCTCGAGCATGGATCGGTAGTCCGAGTACACGCGGGCACCGGCCGACTCGGCAAGCCGGCCCGCCGACTCCGGACTGCGTGAAGCGACGGCAACCACTTGGACGTCGTCGAAGGCCGCCAGGGCGCGCAGGTGCACCCGGGCGATTGCCCCGGCTCCGATGAACCCGACCCGTGTGGCGGTCACCTCGCACCTCCATCGATCTCTCCCAGCGCCTGCCTCCAGGCGCCCGGCACCAATCGTCCCACACCACACCGGCGACATTCGTCGTCAACGTCCTGACCAACGGTCTCTTCTCGACCGTCAATTGGCAACGGTCGCGCCATTGAACATCCGTGCTAGGATGGTCGTTCGCCACAATCCGTAGCGATGCTCCGCGTGGTCGACCCCCTTCTCGAAGGACCGTGCGTCTGCACTCCTGGTTCGGGAAGTCTTGGGAGGTCGTCGTGACCACCGGAACAATCAAGAAGATCGTCGCGGATCGCGGCTTCGGTTTCATCGCCGCCGAGGACGCGAAAGAGTACTTCTTCCATCGCGGCGGAGTCGACTCCTCGACCGACTTCGACAGTCTCGTCGGCGGCGAGCACGTCCAGTTCGAGATCGAAGCCAGCGTCAAGGGCCCGCGCGCCACGCAGGTCCGGGTTGTCTAGCGGGTAACGGGTCGACTCGTCCGGCGGACGGGTCGCCCACGTTCGCTCGGGGGATGAATCGGCATGACCCTCGGAGGCAGGCGTCGGGCAGCCTTCCGGCGCTCCATTTACCCGGGCATCTCGAACCACGATGCCCAGGCTCCGCAATCGTCTGCGGCTCGCGACGTGCAGCGGTGGCCCGCCGGGCGGGACTTCCGCTAGCCCCCGCTGACTCGTCCCTTGGGCCAGATCTTGGCGATCTGAGAGGTGGGGACTATCGTAGGTGTTTTGGAGCTTGAGTCCATGCCGAGAACGGCCTTCGCGTCCACGTACGCCCCGCGCCGATGCGGAATCGCCACGTTTACGCACGATCTGGCGACAGCCGTTGGCGACCGCGAGATCGTCGCCCTTCACCCGCACGACGAGGCCGGCACGTACCCTCCGGAGGTCCGGCATCGCGTCCGTCGCGACGTCCTGGCCGACTACCGGATTGCCGCCGAAAAGCTCAATGCCGGGAGCGTGAGCGTCGTCTCGATCCAGCACGAATACGGGATCTGGGGCGGGCGGGACGGCGAGTACGTCCTGGACTTCGTCCGCGCTCTGCAGATACCGGCCGTCACCACGCTGCACACGATTCTCCGACACCCCACGCCGCACCAGCGGTACGTCCTGACCAGGCTGATCTGCCGGTCTGAAGCCAGCGTGGTGATGTCGAGGTCCGCGGCGGATCTCCTCGCCAGGATCTATGGTGTCGATCCCGGGCGGGTGGACATAATCCCCCATGGCGTGCCGGACTTGCCGCTCGTCCATCCCGACTCGGTCAAGCCGCAGCTCGGCATCCAGGGCGGACCCGTAATCCTGAGCTTTGGGTTGCTGGGCCCCGGGAAGGGCCTGGAATCGGTGATCGCGGCAATGCCCGCGGTCCTGGCTGCGGTGCCGAGTGCGAGATACGTCATCGTCGGCGCGACCCATCCGGATCTCGTATGCCGCGAAGGCGAAGCCTATCGGCGCGGCCTCCAAACGCGGGCCGCCGCGCTGGGCGTGGCGGAGCGGGTCCAGTTCGTGGACCGTTTCGTAGGCAAGGCCGAACTCGGGGCCTGGCTGATGGCAGCAGACATCTTCGTGACGCCATACCCCAACCTCGAGCAGGTCGTCTCCGGCACCCTCGCCTACGCGATGAGCGCCGGTCGGGCAGTGGTCTCGACGCCGTATACGTACGCGACCGAGCTTCTGGGCAATGGACGCGGGAGGCTCGTGGAGCCGGGCTCGCCGGTCGCGCTCGCTCGAGCATTCATCGAACTCCTGAACGATGACGAGCAGCGGCTGGCTCTCGGGCAGCGGGCCTACAAGTACACTCGATCGATGGTCTGGCCTCAGGTGGGCGCCCAGTACCGGCGTCTCTTCGAGCGCGTCGCCACCAGGGCGGTGGCGGCAGTCGACGACGCCAGCGCCGTCGGTGCCCTCCTTGTCTGAGCCGTCGATCCTGCCGGCACCGCTGTATCCGGTCAGCCGGCATCACCTGGATCTCTTGAGCAGCGAGCTCGGGGTCTGGCAGCATGCGTCCCTGGAGCGCCCGGATCCGGCCTTTGGCTACTGCACGGACGACGTCTCTCGTGCCCTCAACGTGGACCTGCTGCACTCGCGAGAGTTGGGCTGGGGCGCCGTCTCGGCGAGCGTCGGACGCCACCTGACATTCATGGAGCAGGCGGCGGGCGCGCCCGGACGCCGATTCCGCAACTTCCGTGCCGCCGACGGGGCCTGGCTGGAGGTCGAGGGATCGGAGGATTGCCACGGGCGTGCGATGGCGAGCCTCGCCTTCACCATGAACCGCGCTCCGGATCCTTCGATTCGCGAAGCCGCCCGAGGCCTGTTCGAGCGAGCGTTGCCCGCGGCCCGATCGCTGCGCGCCCTCCGAGCAAGCGCTTCCGCCCTGCTGGCCTGCGACGGCGCGATCGACGCCGGCGTGGGAGCCGGCGCGGAGGCAGCGTTCGGGGAGTTTGCGGGGCGCCTCGCCGAAGCGTTCCGGGACGCTTCATCCGCGCCTGATTGGCGGTGGCCGGAGGCTACACTGACCTACGAAAACGGCCTGCTACCGCGCGCCCTGATCGTCGCCGGACGGCGCCTCGGGGACGCCACGATGACCCTTGGAGGTTGCCTCGTGCTGGACTGGTTGATTGAGGCACAGACGAGCCCGAGCGGCACGTTCTCCCCGGTGGGCAATAAGGGGTGGTGGTCCAGGGGGAGCGCCAAGAGCCAGTTCGACCAGCAGCCGATCGAGGCGATGGCCCTGCTTCTTGCCGCTGAAACCGCTCTCGCGGCCACCGGCGACGATCGGTACAGGAGTGCCGCCGAGATGACTTACGGCTGGTTCCTTGGCGCAAACGATGGCGGTGCATCGGTCGCGATCCCACTCACCGGGGCCTGTTGCGACGGGCTCACGCCGATAGGCCTCAATCGGAACCAGGGAGCGGAGTCGACGCTGGCCTGGCTGACGGCGCTCGAGCACATGCGTGTCTTGCGGGCCGCCGATGCGGGCGTCGCCGTGGCGGCCGCCCCCGCCTGGGCCGAGGGTTCGGCCACCGGCTCGCGGTCATGATCCCGTCGGACGGCGAACGGCTTTTTCAGCGCCAGCCGACCAATCCGATCATCCGGGCCGCCGACCTGCCGTATCCCGCCAACGCCGCCTTCAACCCCGGAGCCGCTCGAGTGGACGGCGAGACGGTCCTGCTGCTGCGCGTCGAGGACCTGCGCGGCATCTCCCTTCTGCAGGTGGCGAGGAGCCGCGACGGCGTGACCGACTGGCGTTTCGACGAGCAGCCGCTGCTCCAGCCGCTAACGGAGCACCCTGAGGAAATCTGGGGCTGCGAGGATCCCCGCCTGGTCTGGATGCCGGAACGAGACGAGTGGTCGATCGCCTACACCGCTTACAGCAATCGGGGTCCGCTGGTCTCACTGGCTATGACGCGCGACTTCCGCGAGGTCCGGCGGTTTGGGCCGGTCATGCCGCCGGAGGACAAGGACGCCTCGCTCTTCCCGCACCGTATCGATGGCCGCTGGGCCATGATCCACCGCCCTTCGCCGCTCCGTGGGGGAGCTCACATGTGGATCTCGTACTCTCCGGACCTGCGGCACTGGGGCGATCACACGCTGCTGATCGAGGCCCGCGAGGGCGCGTGGTGGGATGCCGACAAGATCGGCCTGGGACCGCCGCCGCTCGCCACCCCGGACGGCTGGCTCGTGATGTACCACGGCGCCCACCCCACGGCGTCGGGGCCGATATACCGCGTGGGCTTCGCGCTGCTGGACCTGGAGCGGCCGGAGGTGGTACTGCGCCGAAGCGACAACTGGGTCCTGGGTCCGCAGGCCGACTACGAGAGGGTCGGTGACGTCAACAAGGTCGTCTTTCCGAATGGCTGGGTCATGGACGACGCGACGGACACCCTCTCCCTCTACTACGGGGCCGGCGATTCGGTCGTGGCGCTCGCCACCGCTCGCCTCTCAGAAGTGCTCGATCACGTGCGCCACACCCCAGCGCTACAGCATCGCCGCAACTCCGATTCGTCCGGGTAGGCCATCGCGTCCTGGGGCGCGCGACGCCAGCGGTCACGGCTTCGGCCAGTGGCCGGGTGACAAGCCTCGACCAGGCAGGCGGCTACGTGTCCGAGCTCAAGGGTGTGAGAAGTACTCCCGCATCGGATCGAAGTAGTTGTCGCGCCAGCCCTGCTCGTAACCGGACTGGCCGTCCGGCACGTTCGTGTGATGGAGGGTGATCTTGGTCCCTTCCGGCACCGGGTCCAGTATCACCTCGAGCTGGGAGTCGTGGTCTGCCGCCCGAAAATCGGAGGTCCGCCACGACTGGACGATTCGCCGGCCGGGCTCCAGGGCAAGTGTCCGGCCACTGATATAGCCGCCCCAGGCCGTGAATTCGCCGCCCACGCGAGGGTCTATCTCGGCCGCGTCGCCAGTCATCTTGCCGTGCGCGTCGCTCGACATCCACGCCTCGTAGACGGCTTGCGGACTCGCCGGGACCACGTCCGAGACGGTGAACTCGTAGGCCATCGAATCCCTCCTTCGTCTGCCGGCGGCGCGCCGGATGACGAACCAGATTCTAGAAGGTCGGCCAGCCGTCGCGCGGCAGCGCCGCGGACCCGATCGCGCTTCGAAGGGTCGCCTCACGGAACATCCGGGTCCTGCGGCGAGCACCGGGGCGCGCTGCGCTTAGTGTTCCTTGCGAGCACGAGTCGTCCCGACCGGGACGACGCCCACGGTCCGCAGCTAACGCGGGAGCTGCGGCTGCCAGATGGACGGATCGACCTGGAGGTCAACGATGATCGGCGCAACGATGGTGGTGGCGACGCTGCCAGTCACGGACCTGGCCCGAGCGAAAGCCTTCTACGGCGAGACGCTTGGATTGGCCTTCCTGTGGGAGAACCCGGTCTCGGCCCGCTTTCGCTGCGGAGCCGGCAGCGAGCTCTCGATCTTCAAGCGCTCCCCGACGGTCACGGAGCACACGCTCGCCCACTTCGAGGTGACCGATGTCGAGGCCACGGTTCGCGACTTGGAGGCCAAGGGCGTCGAGTTCCTCGACTACACCGAAGGACCGCTCATCACGACCGGCCACATCGCGCAGCTCGGTCCCGCACGCGGCGCGTGGTTCCGCGACCCCGACGGCAACACACTCGGCGTCCGGCAGGGTTAGGGGCCGGAGATCCGAACCAGCATCCCACTCCCGGCGCCGCGGCATCGCGCGCGGCTCACGTCCGACCGGATGCGCCCCGCAGGCGGACATCACACAACGGTTGGGTCTGTCTATCGGGGCAGCGCCGCCTTCGTTCCGGAAAGCCCGGCGTGCGTGTTAGGCTCCCGCTCTTAGCAATTCGAAGGGAGCCGAGTGTCGTTGCCGGTGCGGTCGACCAGGGTGAGGGTGTCTCTGGGCGCGGCCCTGATGATCTCGATATACGCGGCCGCCGTCGCGGCCTGCATGCCCGCCAACTTCACAGGTGGCGCGGCGTCTCCGACGACCACGGCCTCCCGGCTCGTCGGCGAAGCCAGCGCATCTCGTCCGGCCCAAGCGGCCACGCCGACGATCGTCGAGAGCGCTGCCACGCCGACACCGACCATCACGCCTGAGGCCCCGACGCCGACCCCCAAGCCCACGCCGAAGCCCACGCCGACTAAGCGCCCCACGCCGGTGCCGTATCGCGAGTACCGCGTTCCGATCCTGATGTACCACAGGATCGTTCCGCTCTCGGAGGCCGGACAGGAGCCGAACGGCCTGCTCATCCCGCCCGAGATTTTCACGGCCCAGATGCAGGCTTTGTCCGATGCAGGCTGGCGGACCATCACCCTGGGCGAGCTGGCGCAGGACATGCAGGATGGGACGCCAACGCCCCCGCGGACCTTCGTCATAACCATCGACGACGGCTGGTGGGACGGCTACACGTACGCCTTCCCGATCATGCGCCGGTTCGGCTACGTGGCCACGTACTTCGTGGTGGCGAGCCGCATCGGCCAGAAGGACGGCCTTTTCCCCAGCGACCTGCAGGATCTGGTGGCCGCGGGAGACGAGATCGGCAACCACACAGAGAACCACGTCTCGCTGCAGACGGTGAACCTGGCGAGAGCCAAGACCGAGGTCGACGACGCGTCGAACAGGATCGCCGAGGTGACCGGCATCCGGCCCGTTTCACTCTCCTATCCCATGGGCGGAATCAACCAGGTCGCCCTTCTGGCTGTGAGTGAGTGCCCCGACCTCAAGATCGCGGTCACCGAAGGTTGGGGCGTGACCGAGAGCTGGCTCAACCGCTTCAACTCGCCGCGAGTGAGAGTCAACCCCACTACGAGACCGGACCGGCTCGTCGCGGATCTGACAGCCTGGACCGGCTTGTAGTTTCTCCGGCGCGCCTACCGGGCCACGCTCTCCTCGGTGCGCAGCTTCTCGGCTGCCTCGTCGCAGATCGTCTGATGACGAACGCGCCTCCTCATCGCTCCTCCGGCTGTGGTTCACGAATCCTTCACAGCCTGCCGTCAGGCTCACGGCAGGGTTGGCTGAGCGGTTCGAGCTGCCGGTGGATCAGGTCACTCGCCCCGGCTGACGGTCACCGGGCCACGCTCTCCTTGGTACGCAGCTTCGCAGCTGCCTCGTCGTAGATCGACTCGATCGAGTTGACCATGAGCTCGATGCAGAAGCGCTCGTGGACCAGATCGTGGCCACGGCGGGCGATCATGTCCGCGTACGGGTGGTCCGTCAGCAGCTTGATGAGCGCGGCCGCCAGAGCGTCGCAATCGTTCGGCGGCACGAGCAGTCCGGTCACCCCGTCCTCGATCATCTCCGGGATCCCGCCCACGTTCGAGGCGACCACGGGCCGGCTAAGGGCCATCGCCTCCAGGACACTGAGACCCTGGGCCTCCCGGTATGACGGGAGAACGGCCACGTCCAGGGCGGCCGTGACCGCCGGAACGTCCTCGCGACGGCCGGTGAAGACGACGCGCTCGTTCACGCCCAGAGACGCCGCCTCGGCCTCCAGTGCGTCGCGCTCAGAGCCCTCGCCGATGACGAGCAGCCAGGCGTTGGGAACGGCGGCCAGGACCTCCGGCCAGGCGTCGATCAGAGTGCGGTGGCCCTTCTCGGCCTCCAGCCGCGCCACCACGCCAACGATAGGCGCGTCTTCCGGAATGCTGTACTCGTCGTGGAGCGTGCAGCAGGGCTGCTGGTGGTTGTAGCGCTGCAGGTCCACGCCGTTGTGGATCAGGCTGACTGGGGCGCCGACGCGGCCCTCTTCACGGACCTTCTCCTCAATGGCCCGCGAAACCACGATGAGCCGGTCCATCAGCGGAGTGAGCTGCCGAATCGTCTGCCGATCGTCGACGCAGCGGATCCGGCTCGAGTGCACGGTGGAGATGACGGCCGGGCGCTTGCAGCCCTTCTCGCCCAGCTGCAGGGCGGCGAGCGTGCCGATCACCTCGGCCCGGTACATGTGGTTGTGAATGATCTCCGGCGCGAACGAAGCCACCGAGTCGGCCAGCTCCCGAACGGCCTTCCGGTCGTCCGGCTCATCGATGACCGTGACGTCGATGCCGGCCCGCTGGAGCCGCCGGACGCTGCTGCCGTGCGAGAGCGACACGACCCGGACTTCGTAGCACTCCGGGTTGAGGCGGGTCACTAGCGAGTGGACGTGCTCCTGCGCCCCGCCGTTCGTGCCGGTCGCCATGACCTCCAGAACCCGCACTCGACCGCCGTCGATCGGCTCGCGGGCGACATTGTCGAGGCAGGGCTCCAGGATCTCGTGTTCGGCGCCCATCGCTATCGAACCTCCGCGGGGGCCGTGCGCTGGACGAGCAGGCGTCCGATCGGTTCGCCGACCGCGCCCCATTCGTATTTGTAGGACTCGTTACCACGCATGAAGTCGATGCGGGTTCGGCCTTGCTCGATGGCTCGTTGGATATACAGCGCGACCATTACCACTCCGGGGGACAGCTCTCTGGCGTCGGGTTCGACGCCGGCGTTGTAGTAGTAGACGGCTCGTCCGTCGTCGAACGTGACTCCGGCCGCGATACGACGGCCACCGACCGTCAGGAAGCTGAGATCCACGAGGCCGGACTGCGCGCACTCCTCGAACAGCCGGCCGAAGAAACGACGGCTGGCGGCGCCGCCCTCGGTTGCCGGGAAGAGACCCTCCTCACCCCAGCGCTTCTGGTGCAGCTCCACGAAGGAGTCGAGATCGCGGAGTGGATCCGGCGAGCGCTCGAGCCGGACCTCGCCGGTCGCCTCGGCCCTGCGGATCTTCCGCCGTATCTCGTGGCGCTCCTTCTTGTCCAGCGTGTCAAGAAACGCCTCGAAGTCGGCGCCCGCGGGCAGCGTGAGAACCGGGCAAACGTCTTCCTGTTCCCGGGTGACGGACCAACAGGCCTTGGGGGCAACCCACTCGAACGACGCGGTCAGGGCGTCGGCGGCCGGATCGCCGGAGCGAAGGCGTCGCAGATCGACCATGTCCCAGCGCGACGGCTCCTCGGCGGCGAGCGCCTCCACTACGGCCTCGCAAACCGCCGCCACGTCGGCCGGCGCCGCCAGGACCGTGGCGTAGTCGGCGTGGTACGAAGCCCCGAAGAAGACGGCGGTCGCGGAAGCGGGGACTGGTCGGAGCGCGAGCCCGGCCTGGTGGCGGATGGTAGTTCGGGCCGCCACGTCCCCCGGCTCGAGCTCGTGGCGATGCATCAGCGGCGCGATGCCGGCAATCTCGTCCGGGGCGGCCTCGTCCACCACCACGAGCGTCTGGTCGTGGGCGGTAGCTCCGTAGGCATCCCACCACGCCCGCTGGACGCAGTGGCGCGAAAAGGGAGTGGCATAGAGTGTCGCGTCGACGAGCGCGTCCCAGGTTTCGGCCGGGATGGAATCGAAGGCACGTCGCGCGGCAACCAGGCGGTGCGGCGCGGCCGTCGCCCCAGCCGCGGATTCGGCCCGAGCGGATCCTGCTGTCATCTCTTCGAACCGTCCGGACAGGCAGGCCCGCCATCGGGAAGGGAACGGCTGGTCACGTGGCGAGAATAGCACCGCTCCGGCCGAGCACCCTGATGCGGCCCCGCGGCGTCCCGCCGTGGCGACCCAAGCCTGCCTTCGAGCTCAGCGGCCGAGGATTCGCCTGGCCTCCTCATACTCGGCCTGTGTGATCTCGCCGCGGGCGAAGCGCTCGCGAAGGAGCTTGTCCGAGTCGGCCTGGAACTTATCGGGCCCAACTCCGGGGCACACGCCGGCTACTCGGCCGGTGCTGCATACGCGGCATCCGGACCGCGCCGCCCGTATGTCCGACGTTCCCGGTGAGCCTCGAAGAGAAGCACCGCGAGGACCCCGAAGAAGGTGAGCGGGACGCTGGCGGTCGCGGGCCAGAACGGCGACCCGTCGCCTGCGAATGCGAAGAACGGAATCCACCCTAGCAGCGGGATGGCAACGGCCCAGCTACGGCCGCGCTCCAGAAGCCACGCCGTCGGCAAGAGCAGAATCACCGCGTAGTGGTCCCACAGTAGCGGCGTCAGAAGCTGGCTGGCGACCACTGTGCCCAGAAGGCCGACCTCCTCCCGTCCATACCGCCAAATCAGTAGAACAGCCGCGGCCGCCAAAGCCGTAGAGACCAATTGCCCGGCTTCTGCCACCGCTTCTGGAAGCCCAGCCTGGTACAGAATCGCACCGGGCGAACAGTTGTGGGGCGTGGCAACTGCCGACGAGACGCGGCCCAGGAGAGCCGCATAATCGGTCCAAGCAGAGACGCCCGTGAAGACCGTCGCGACAGTGGCCGCAGCCGCCGAGGCGACAAGGGCAATCGCTGCTGCCCGCCACCGGCCCGTCACAGCCGCCCACGGGATCAGAATCGCCGGCTGGACTTTGACCAGCACCCCAATGGCGATTGCGGCGCCTAGCGGCGTCGCCCGCTGGCGCCACCGCCAGGCGGCTGCAAACAGCACGAAGAGCAATGGCCCCACTTGCCCAAGCTTGACCGAGTACAGGAATGGCCAACTCAGCGCCCCAAGGCACACGACTGCCCAGCGCACGTTGCGCCGGGTCGGCAAGAGGGCGGCGCCGAGAGGCAAACACAAACCCATGGCCAGGACCCAAACTGCGCGCGCCATGGCTTCGGGCAGGAGCAGGAGCGGCGTTAGTGCCAGGGCAAAGGGTGGCGGGTACAGATAGATCGCGAAGCCGCCGGCCAGCGACACGGTCGAGTCGTAGAGCTTCTCGCCGTTGACGAGGCGGCGGGCCGCGGAGGCGTACGCCTCGAAGTCGTAGCCAAGGGTCTTGCCGGCCACGCCCAGGACCAGGGCCAGCATGGCGGCCAGCAAGAGCAGCGAGCAGGCCGGCACGAACGCGTCCGCCAGCCGCGAGCGTGACCGCGCCGACGTCTCTGGCGCGGTCACCGTTTGGACGTCCGCTTGGCCGAACCTGCGGTGGCCGCGCTTTCGGTAGCTGGCTCATCGGCAGCTGCCTTTGGAACGCGGCGATGGATGAACCGAATCCGAACCAGGTCCCACCCCACCCGCAAAGCGAGCTTCGGTCGGGGATGCATGCGCGAGCCGCGCCTGTCCGCCCACACGACCGGTACGATCGCAATCCGGTAGCCTCGCCGCCGGGCCAGATAGATCAAGTCCACGTCAAAGGCGATGCTGGTGATTCTCAAGCGGCTGAAGAGATCGCGGGCAGCCGCTCGACGGAATCCCTTGAAGCCGCACTGGGTGTCCTTCACCGACCCGGTGGCCCAGAGCTGTGCCGCGAACCGGAAGAGCCGCCCGACCAGGCGCCGAAAGCGCGGCTGGGTGACTCGCATGTCCGAGCCGTCGGGCTGAATACGGCTGCCCAGGGCAACGTCGGCGGTCTCGAGCGCCCTGACCAGCCTGACCAGCTGATCGGGCGGCGTGGCCATGTCGGCGTCCGCGAATACGAGGGCATCGCCCTCCGCGGCAAGCATCCCTGCCCGGACCGCGGAACCCTTGCCGCCGTGCGGGAGGGTCAGTAGCCTCAGCCAGGGGCAGTCGCGGCGAGACGGGGCAGACCCATCGGCCGCGAACTCGGGCCTGGCCCGCACGAGCGCGGCGGTCCCGTCCGTACTGCCGTCGTCGACGACCAGTACGCTCACGCGCTCAGGCAGGTCCCCGGACGGCGCCGAGCAGAGATACGCGAACAGCTCGTCCAGCGCCGGCCCCAGGCGGGCCTCCTCGTTGTACGCGGGCAGAACGATCCCGAGGCTGGAAAGCATGATCGGGAGTGTACGAGCCCGCCCCCCGGTCCGCACCGCCCGCAGCGGCACCACTCGAGGCGTCGCACCGGTCGGCGGACGCAGATAGGTCGTTCGTACCGGCTAGAGGCAGTCCCGGCCGGTGCTACGCTCCTCCACCGTGCGGATCCCCTTCGCTCTGTTTGCGTTTGCCCTGGTCGTCAGGGCGCTGCTCTTCGGGTTGCATCCGGACGCGGCCTATCCAGATTCGTACTACTACGTGGACGTCGCTCGGGCGCTGCAGGCCGGGCACGGCTTCAACATCGACTTCATCTGGTCGTTCGTGGATGTTGGGGGCCGCATCCCCGCCAACCCGATGCTGCCGATCCCAAGCAACGCCCATTGGATGCCGCTGGCTTCGGTTATCCAGCTGCCGACGATGTGGCTCCTCGGCCCGACGCCGCTGGCCTCGATCATCCCGTTTCTCCTGATCGGATCGCTCGCCGCTCCGCTGACCTGGCTCGTGGCCCGGGAGATCGGCGCGAGTGAACGGATTGCTCTGGCGGCGGGGATCGTCGTGGCTGTTCCGGCCGCCGCGTCGATCTACATGGCCCAGCCGGACAACATGTCGCTGTACCAGCCCCTGGGTACGGCGGCGCTGTGGCTGGCGGCTCGCGGGCTGCGCGGCCACCGCCGATCGTTCGCGCTGGCGGGACTGATGGTCGGACTCGCGACGCTGGCCCGAAACGACGGCGTGCTGCTGGGGGCAGCCGTCGGGCTGACCTTCGTCTGGGACCGCTGGCGGGCCTGGCGCTCGAGGGGCAGCCGGCCGCCGGCGATCCCGTGGCGCTACGCGTTCGCCTGCTTCGCGTTCTTCCTCATCGTCATGGCGCCCTGGTACCTGCGCCAACTCGAGGTCTTCGGGAGCCTGTCGCCCTCTTCAACATCGGGGCGAATCCTGTTCATCCGAACCTACGAGGAGCTGGATAGCGTGACCAGCGACACCTCGCTGGCCGGCCTCCTCGGCCAGGGCTTGGGCCCGTTGCTGGCGAGCCGCGTCCTCGGCTTCGTCTCGGCGATACAGATCTTCACCGTGGTCGCCATATCGATCGTCATGGCACCGTTCGTGGTCCTCGGGTTTTGGGCTCGTCGCCGTTCGGTCGACTTCGGGCCGTTCTTCCTCTACGCCGCTCTCCTCTTCGGCGCCTCCGGCTTGCTGTTCGCGGTGCACGTGCCGTATGGGACCTTCCTCCACTCGGCGGTGGCTCTTGTTCCCTTGAGCTTCATCGCCGGCCTGGAGGGGCTGGTCGTCACCGCGCGATGGGTAGTCCCGCGGCGACGTGGTTGGACGGATAACGGCGCGATCCGCCTCTTCCTTGCCGCGGGAGTGAGCTCTGTTGTACTGAACGCGGCGGCCTTCACGGCACTCACATTCCCGTCCTGGGCCACGGACCGCGACCAGATGCTCGCCGCCGGCCGGGCCCTCGATGCCGCCGGCGCGCCGCCTTCCGACCTGGTCATGAGCGCCGATCCGGCCGGGTACAAGTACTTCACCGGACGCGGCGGAGTGGTCACGCCGAACGACTCGCTGGACGTGACCCGCGAGGTGGCCGCCGACTACGGCATCCGGTGGCTCGTGCTCGAGCGGGGCAGCATCGTCGCGCCTCTCGTGCCGGTACTCGAGTCGACGGTGCGACCCAGCTGGCTGGGCCCGCCGATTTACGTGATCCCGTACACGGGTCCCCGGACCGGCGATCCGGCCGCCAGCGGCGCGCCGGCGCTGGCTATCTACCCGGTTTGCGTAACCGCGACCGACGCGCGATGCGGCGGAGCCACAGCCGTCTCGCCGGTCGCCGACGGCTCCGGGACCGGGTACGTCCGATGAGTCGACGCGAAGCCTGGCTGAGTGCCGCCGCCATCTTCGCCCTGGCGTTCGCCGTTCGGGCGGTTGCCGCGGCCGCGGTCGGCTTCCCCGTTCCCGAGGACACGGCCTACTACGCGGGCGTGGCCCGCAACGTGGCGGAGGGCCGTGGCCTCATCAGCGACGCCCTGTGGAGCTACCAGACTCAACCGCTGACGGTACCGCGGGCGGCCTTCGAGGTCTGGATGCCCTTGCCGTCGCTCCTCGGGGCTCTGCCGATGGCAATAGCGGGCACGGCCAATTGGTTCCGGGCGGCGCAGGTCGTCTCTGTCATGGCGGGCTCAACCCTGGCAGTGCTGGCATGGCGCCTCGGCGCGGACGTCGCCACGGAGATGCGCCTGCCGGTAGGGCGGGCACGGGCTCTGGGTGTGGGTACGGGCGTCGTTGCGAGCCTGCTGGGGCCGCTGGTCATATACAGTGCCCTACCGGATTCCACTGCCCTCTTCGCCGTCTTTGTGCTGGCAGCTTGTCTGCTCATGACCCGCATCGCATCGAGCTACGGGTCGGGGGCGAAGGCCGCCATCCCGAATCGGCAGCTGGTGGCGCTCGGACTTCTTCTCGGCCTTGCCGCCCTGACCCGAAGCGAGGCGATCTGGCTCGGGTTGGCCTGGCTCGCGATCGTGTGGAGAGGGCTTCCGAGCCGGACGGTCGATGGTTCGCCCACCGCCGCACCCGCCGCGCGAGCCGGCATCCGATCGCCGGCCCACCGGTTCGAGCGCGCCCGGCTAGTTCTCATGCCCGTTGTCGTTGCCGCGCTGCTCTTCGTCCCGTGGGCCGTTCGAAACTGGCTGACGTTCGGCAGTCCGCTGCCGGGTCAGACCCTGACGAACGCCCTCTACGTCAGCTACTTCGACATCTTCGCCTACCGGGACCAGCCGTCACTGACCGGGTACATCGCCCAGGGCCCAGCCGCGCTTATCGGAATGCACTTGGCCGGCATCGGCCACAACCTGCTCGACGTTCTGATCATCCCCGCCTTCCCCATCGGACTCATTGGGCTGCTCGTGCTCCCGCGAGTCTGGCGGCTGACCTCCTTGCGGCCTCTCGCCCTGGCCGCCCTCCTCACTTTCGCGGTCACGAGTCTGCTATTCCCGGTCAGCACACAGTCGGGCACGTTCCTGCACGCGGCCGGGGCGGTTCTGGTGCTCCTGGTCGTGGGATGCATGGCCGCGCTGGACGCCCTGATCGCGTGGGTCGCGCGGTTGCGGCACTGGACCCGGCCGGTGGCCTGGCTCGGACCGGCCTTCGCGATCGCGGCCGTAATCCCCCTTACCGTGGTTTCGGTCTCTGCAGTGTCGCGCCAGGCGGACGACGTTCGAGCCCGGTATGAAGCGCTTCCTGCGGCCATCGCGCGGGCCGGAGTGCCTCTCGGAGACGGACCGGTCATCACCGACTACCCGATATGGCTGGCCGAGTCGGCTCGTGTTCAAACCCTCGCTCTGCCGGAGGAACCTCCGGAGGCGATTCTAGACCTTGCCCGCCACTTCGGGGCGAAGCTTCTCATCGTCCAGAACGACGGCCTCAGGCAGTGGCCGGGCATCCTAAATGGGGACGCTCCCGCGGCCGCATGTTTCAAAGAAGTGCCGCTGACCGATATCTCCGGTGGCAAGCCGATGGAAGGCTCGCCCCTAGCACATACGCGCGTATTCCGGGTCGACTGTCCATGAGAGACGCCCCCTATACTCCAAGCGGTATGGACGCTGCCAGAGGCGCCGCAGAATCTCGCGACTCGCGTTTCGACGAACTGTACGCCGAAGCGAAGTCCGCGCTGGGCTACGGGGCCAACAATCTCCGCTCCGTAACCGAGAGATACCGCGAGGCCTATCGCGAAACTCTGGGTCGCTGGCACCATCTCCGGGATGAACTCGAGGTGACCGACCGTACCCCGCAGGCCCCGACCGAGGACGGCGATCCGGCCGCGGCCGCCGAAGCGGGCGCAGAAGACGCTCGCCAGAAGGCGCTACGCGCCGAGGTCGAACGACTCACGGGCGACCTCGGCCGGCACCAGCAGGAGCTGTCCAAGCTCGAGCTCTCCGTCCGAAGCATGGAGAACTCCTGGCTCTTCCTGGAGCGCGGCGACGCCAGCCTCGTGGCCGAGGTCGCCGACGCGGGCCTCGCCACCGATTTCCAGATGCGGATCGTCCAGGCGCAGGAAGCCGAGAGATCGCGGCTCGCGCAGGAGGTCCACGATGGGCCCGCCCAGGCTCTGTCGAATGCCATCTTCCAGGTCGAGTACATCGAGCGCGTGCTCAACGAGGACGTTCGTGTGGCCGGCAGCGAGCTGCGCTTCCTCCGCGAGCTGCTGCGCCGCGAGCTGGGAGAGGTCCGCACCTTCATAAGCCAGCTGCGCCCGCCGCTTCTCGACGAGCTCGGCCTGGATGGCTCGATCATGGATGCGGTCGAGAGCATGGCTGCCCTCACCGGAGCCACGCTCGAGACCGAGCTGCGAGCACCCGGGGACGACCTGACCCCAACCCAGCAGACCGCTGTCCTGCGCATCGTCCAGGAAGCGCTGCAGAACGTTCGCAAGCATGCCGCCTCGAGCCACACGGTCGTGTCGACGCGAATCGTGGCGGGAGACTGGATCCTGGAGGTCTCCGACGACGGCCGCGGCTTCGACGTGAACGCGGTGGCGGCCAGGGGTCGCCGCAACTTCGGCCTCCAATTCATGCGGGAACGAGCCGATCTCATCGGTGCCCAATTCGAGGTTCGATCACGGCAGGGCGGCGGGACGGTCGTCTGGCTTTCGATTCCAGTGGGAGAGGAGCGCAAATGAGTTCCAAGGACTACTCCGGGCCGGACAGGCACCGGCCGGGGTCAGAAGAGCACACCGTTGAGAAGACCACGATTCTCCTGGTCGATGACCACACCCTCTTTCGGGTCGGGGTGCGCCAGATCCTGGAGCGCGAGCCCGGGTTCGACATCGTGGGCGAGGCCGACGACACGCGGAGCGCGTTCGATCTGGCGGTCCAGCTGTCGCCGGACATCATCCTCATGGATCTCTCGCTGCCGGCACCGGGCGGGATCGAGACGACCCAGCGGATCAAGCGCGAGCTGCCGTCGGCCGGGATCATCGTCCTCGCCGTGAACGAGGACGAGGACGCCCTCTTCGACGCCATCAAAGCCGGCGCGGCCGCATTCATCCTCAAGGACGTGGCGCCCGACGATCTGGTCGCGATAATCCTTCGGGTCGCCGCCGGTGAGTACCTGATCAACGACAAGGTGTTTTCCAAGCCTGCCGTCGCGAGCCGCGTCCTCAAGGAGTTCCGTGAGCTGGCCATCTACGGTCAGGAAGCGGCCCCGATATTCGCGCCGCTCTCGCCGCGCGAAGTCGAGATCCTGGACAACATCGCCCAGGGCATGACGAACAAGCAGGTGGCCTACGCCCTGTCCATCAGCGAGCAAACCGTCAAGAATCACATGTCCAGCATCCTGCGCAAGCTCAGCGTGAACGACCGAACCCAGGCCGTCGTCTACGCCATGCGCCAGGGCTGGATTCGGATGCCCGAGGACTGAGCCGCCCGTGGCTATCGAACCACCGCCGCTCCCACTTCTCGACCTTGCGGAGCGGGCCAGGCGTGAAGTCGATCTCCTGACCCGAGAGATCGGCGAGTTGGAGCTGCTCGTCCAACAGGCCCGCACGGAGGCCAGCCGTCACGAGCAGAAGCGCTCCCAGGCTGCCGAGAAGCTCAAGCCCACGGGCAAAGGATCCACCTCCGAATCGGAGGGCCAGGTCGACCAGCTCCTGGCGCTGACCAAGCGCTCCGCGATCATGGAATCCCAGATCGACATCCTGGAGGGCAAGCTCAAGATCCTGACCCGCTTCCGGGAGAGCCTGCGCCGCTACAGTGCCGAGCTGGACAGGGCATCGATGGGCGGAGCGATGCCCCAGCACACGTCGGGCAAGCTGGACTCGAGCACGCCGCTCCCACCGGCAGTCTCGCGCCTCGTCCTGGCGGCCCAGGAAGACCTGCGCCGAGAGATCGCGCGGGCGATGCACGACGGCCCGGCCCAGAGCCTTACCAACATCGTCCTTCAGGCTCAGATCGTGGAGCGACTGCTGGATCGCGATCCGGCCGCGGCCAAGACGGAGATCGGGCAGCTGGTGGCGATGGTCCAGCACACGCTCGACGCCACGAAGACATTCATCTTCGACGTGCGGCCCATGGTCCTGGACGACCTGGGCCTGGTGCCCACGCTGAGGCGAGTGGCGCGAGATCGCGGCCGGCGGTCGCAGACCCCGATCGAATTCGAGTCATACGGCACAGACCGCCGCTTGCCCATGGACATCGAGAGCGCCCTCTTCCGCATCATCGACGAGGCCGTAACGGGCTTCCTGTCGTGTCATCCGGATCGGATATCGATCCGTTTCGAATGGGCAGAGAACCCCGAGGCCCGCATCTCCGCGAGACGAGAGGGGGTCGAGGAACCCGACGAGCCTGAGTTCGAGACGTCGTCGCCGTCGGACAAGCACGGCAGGACGATGGAGCGGGACATTCCCGAGGCACTCAAGGCCATGATCGATGAGACACGCGCAGCCAAAGTGTCGCGCGCGGCCCGAATCAATCAGCCGCTGGCCCTGCCGGCCAACACCTGGCGCGAGATCCAGCAGCGGGCAGCGACGATCGGAGTCACGGCCGAACTCCTGGACGAGGGCCGGGAAGTCCTCCTGACCCTGGCCGCGAGTTGACCGGAAGCTCGTCGGCCGAGCGTCCGAGAACCTGGTCGGAGTCCACCCGGAGCTATCTTGGGCGCCGCCCGATGGCCGGTCGGATTTCATTCGGGCGAGCTGAGCATCAGTCCGGTCAGGGGCTGATCGAGTACGGCCTCATCCTCGTCTTGATGGCTGTGGTCTGCGTGGTCTCGCTGCTCTTCTTCGGGGACCAGATCGCTTTCCTGCTGGGTCTGGTCACGTCGGCGGTGTGATCGCGAAGCGTCCGCGCCCCTGCTGCAGTCGCGCGTGATCGCGCGACCCGTTGACAGCGCGCGCCGCCTTGCTTGCCCGGGCGAGCGCGTGGAGATCGAGAAGGTGGAGTTAGGGGCGGTCCCATTACCATCTTGCTACTGGCGTCAGGATGACTCGCCACCCAGAATTCCCACCATGCCTCTCAATGGAGGCGCACTTATCAGGAGGCCATCGATGTTCATCCGGTCCCAGAAGGGACAGGGCCTTGCCGAGTACGCCCTGATCCTCGCACTTATCGCCATCCTCGCTATCGTCGCCCTCGGGCTCATGAGTGGCGCCATCAACAGCGTCCTCAGCACCATCGCCACTTCGATCTAGCCGTCCCGCTGCGACAAGAAACGGGCCGCGCCTCGTGCGCGGCCCGTTTTCGTTTGTCTGACGGGGCTACCGGCGAGATCGGCGGGCGCCAGCCGGGCCGGGCTACACCCCTCACGCCGGGCTACACCCCTCACGCCGGGCTACACCCCTCGCCGGGCTCCGCACGCGCTCAAACGAGCTTGATAGCACTTCTTCACACCCGGCAACTTCCGAGAATACTTCCTACATGGCCTAGTCCATTGGTATAGTCGCAGTAAGGTTGTCCGCAAGGCTACCGTCGTGCCATCTGTCACAAGCGCTGGGGAGTGTTCGTTGTGAAGCGATCGAATCGGTTGCTCATCTTGCTCGGGGTCTTTCTGGCGGTTGCCGGCGGCCTGGGGACTGTGATCCTCATTAGCGGCAGCAACAACAATGGCACGAACAAAGGCGGTGCATCCGCCTCGCCCACGCCTACCCCCGAACCGTTGACTACGGTCGTCATCGCCAAGCAGGACATCAAGCTCGGCGACAAGATCACTGCCGTCATGGTCGACACCAAGCAGATGACCATCTCCGCGCAGGAGGCCCTTGGCTCTGATACCTTCTCGGACCCCAGCCTGGTGGTCAACAAGGTCGCCGGCGGCAATATCGCCAAAGGGCAAGTCCTCCTGGCGAGCCGCGACTTCCTGCCGCCCGGGACCGTGCCCGACGGGCAGGACATCGCGAACCTCGTCGGGACCGGCATGCGCGCCGTGGTCGTGGAAACCGACCAGGTCAACGGCGTGGGAACGCTGCTCGTACCCGGCGACCGCGTGGACGTCATCGTGTCCGTGTACATGGATCAGCTCGAACTGACCGGCGCCGATTCGAACAAGGTGACGATCACTCTGCCAGGCGGGAAACACGTCACCACCAAGACGGTGATCCAGAATCGCAAGGTCCTGATCACGCTTCTTGCGCCGCTCGAGGCCACGGGTAATGCGGCGCCCGCTCCCGCAACCTCGGGTGCCCCGGTGGCCGGGCCCACGCAGCCGCTCGTCCAGAACACCGGACGGCACATGCTGATCGTCCTGGAGGTCAAGCCAGACGAAGCGGAGATCCTGCGCTGGGCCCAGCGTGAGGAGAAGACGGATCCCCAGAACTACATCGACCTGTCGCTCGCACTGAGGTCGGACAAGGACAACGAACTGCCCGACGCGATCACGCCGGGCATCACATTCAAGATGCTCGTCGACAAGTACGGCGTACTGCCGCTCGACCCGCGCGGCATTCTTCCACCCGACCTGGCCAAGGGAATCTCGTGGTAAAGCGCTCCGCCGGCTTTCGGCGGAGCGAGCGGCGAGAGACCGGCTCGATCGGTCTCTCCCGAATACTGGAAGCGACCGAGTTCGATGACTGACCGGATCCGAGTTCTCATCGTTGACGACATCCCCGAGACAAGGGATCACCTCGTCAAGCTGCTCGGGTTCGAGTCGGACATCGAGGTGATCGGCACGGCGGCTTCGGGCGCCGAGGCCATCGAGCTGGCCACCAAGCTGCTGCCCGATGTCATCCTGATGGACATAAACATGCCCGACATGGATGGCATCACGGCCACGGAGCGGCTCTCGTCCCACGTCCCGACCGCCTCGGTCGTGATGATGTCCGTTCAGGGAGAGGCGGACTACCTCCGCCGCTCGATGCTCGCCGGCGCCCGGGAGTTCCTGGTCAAGCCGTTCAGCAGCGACGAGCTCACGGCTTCCATCCGGCAGGTGAACGAGCGCGAGAAAGAGAAGGTCGGACGCGCCGTCGTCGTCGCCGCGCGTGCCCTGGAGCAGGCCGAAGAGGGGCAGATCGTGGCCGTCTTCAGCCCAAAAGGGGGCGTGGGCCGGACCACCATTGCCGTCAATCTCGCCGTGGCCGCGGCCTCGGAGCTGGGCAAGAAGGTGACGCTCGTCGACGCCTCGTTCCAGTTTGGCGACGTGGCAGTGCTGCTCAACCTGAACCCAAAAGACAAGTCGATGGCCGAGCTCGTGCCGCAGCTCGAGGCAGGAGGCGATCCGGATTCGGTCGAGGCGTACACGCAGACCCACTCGTCCGGTATCCGCGTCCTACTCGCGCCCCCGTCCCCGGAGATGGCCGAGCTCATCACACCAGCCGGGGTCAAACACGTGATCGAGATCCTTCGCCAACGCAACGAGCTGGTGGTGGTCGATTGCGCCGCGTGGTTCAACGACACGACTCTGGGCATCCTGGACTTGGCCGATATAGTACTAACGGTGCTCACGCTCGAGATCACCAGCATCAAGAACACGCGGCTCTTCCTCGAAGTTGCGGAGCAGCTCGGCTACGCGCACAAGGTCAGGCTTGTCCTCAACCGCGCCGATACGACCCTGGGCATCAGGGTCGCCGACGTCGAGCACTCGATCGGCCGCAAAGTCGACCACACCATCGTCAGCGACGGGAGGGCCGTCGTATACGCCCTGAACAGGGGCGTTCCATTCGTGTTGAGCAATCGCGAGAGCCAGGTCTCCCAGGATGTGTTTCGTCTAGCTGCATCGATAGTCGGAAGCCCAGAACCGCTCGAAGAGGAGCCCCACAAGGTGCCCCAGAAAGGCAAGTCCCTCTTCGCGTGGAGATAGATGCCCAGCCGGGCCACCAAGGGGTGTAGGCGATGTCCCTTCTGAAGCGAATCGAGAGCGCCCGACCTGGCGTGGCTCCTGGAGCCCCGACCGGAACTCCGACCGCCCCCCCAGGTCCTCCTGGAATGTCCGGACAGGGCGGACAGCGCCTGCTCAGCCAGGCTCCCGTCCGAGAGTCGCTCCGCGAGGTCAAGTTCCGCATCCAGACCCGAGTCATCCAGGACCTGGACCCCAAGCTCGATCTGGCCAACCAGGTCGAGGTCCGCCGTCAGATCGAGGAAATCTTCGGTCGGGTCATCGACGAGGAGGGCCTGGCTCTCACCCGCGCCGAGCGCGTCCGGATGCTCGAGCAGATCACCGATGAGATCATCGGTCTCGGTCCGCTCGAGCCGCTCCTTCGCGACGAGACGGTAACGGAAGTGATGGTCAACGGACCGCGTCAGGTATACATCGAGCGCAGCGGTCGCCTTGAGTTGACCAACGTCGTCTTCCAGAACGACGACCACGTCATGCGCATCATCGACCGGATCATCTCCCCGATCGGTCGCCGCATCGACGAGTCGAGCCCGATGGTCGATGCCCGCCTCACCGACGGCTCGCGCGTGAACGCGATCATCCCGCCGCTGTCGCTGATCGGACCGGTCATCACCATCCGCAAGTTCTCGGCTTCTCCGTTTACCGTGGACGACCTGATCAGGTTTGGGACCGCCACGCCGGAGATGTTCGACTTCCTTCGCGCCTGTGTGGAAGCTCGCCTCAACATCTTCGTGTCCGGTGGCACCGGCTCGGGCAAGACGACGACGCTCAACGTCCTCTCGTCCTTCATCCCCAACGACGAGCGGATCATCACCGTCGAGGACGCGGCCGAACTCCAGCTTCGCCAGGAACACGTGGTCACGCTCGAGTCCCGTCCGTCCAACATCGAAGGCAAAGGCGCCATCCCGATCCGCGAACTCGTCCGGAACTGCCTCCGCATGCGCCCCGACCGGATCATCGTNNGAGGCCCTGGACATGCTCCAGGCAATGAACACCGGCCACGACGGCTCGATGTCCACCGGCCACGCCAACACCCCGCGCGACATGCTCTCCCGACTGGAGACCATGGTCCTGATGGCCGGCGTCGATCTGCCACTGAGGGCCATCCGCGAGCAGGTCTCGTCCGCGGTCGACCTCATCGTCCACCAGTCACGTATGAAGGACGGCTCGCGCCGCATCGAATTCATTACCGAGGTCCAGGGCATGGAAGGCGACGTGGTCGTTATGCAGGACGTCTTCCTGTTCGAGCAGACCGGCGTGGTCGACGGCAAGATTCAGGGCCGGCTCCGGGCCACGGGCATCCGGCCCAAGTTCGTGGAGAAGTTTGAGGTCAAGGGCATCCATTTGCCACGCGGCCTCTTCGGCTTCTCGTACTGAGCGAGGCGGGGAGAGGCAAAACATGGTTGGTATCGTCCTCGGCCTGTTGGTGTTCGCCGGTATCTTGCTGCTCGTGCTCGGCCTGACGAACTCGGGCGGGAGCGCCGGGATCAGCGCGCGCCTGGAGCGCTATGCCGCGGGGCGGAACGAGGTGACGGCGTCGGCCGGGTCCGCTCAGCCGTCGGCCGGAATTGGCGAGATGCTGGGGCAGAGCGTCGCTCTGGCTCGCCTGAACCGAGTGGTGGAGCAGCGGGACTTTGGCGCCAGCCTCGCCCGCGACATCGCCCGCGCCGACCTGAAGCTCAAGCCCGGCGAATTCATTGCCATCTGGGCGGGGACAGTCCTCGCAATCCCCTTCATCTTCCTCATGTTTGGCATCGTGTTGGCACCGCTCAGGTCGCCCATCGCCCTGCTGATCGGCGCCGGGGTAGGGTTCTTCCTGCCTCGGATCTGGCTGGGTCGCCGTCGCGCCGGTCGATTGAACGCGTTCAACAAGCAGCTGCCCGACACCATCACCCTGATCGCCAACGCGCTACGGGCCGGATCGTCGTTTCTACAGGCCATCGAGATGGTCGTCCGGGAGGCGCAGCCGCCGATAACTATTGAGTTTGGCCGCGTGGTTCGAGAGGTCAACCTTGGCCTGGCCTTCGACGTGGCGCTCGAGAACATGGTCCGTCGTGTTCGATCGGACGACCTCGAACTGATGGCCACGGCCATCACCATCCAGCATCAGGTCGGCGGAAACCTCGCCGAGATCCTGGACTCGATCGCGTTCACCATTCGCGAGCGCGTCCGGATCAAGGGCGAGATCCGCACCCTCACGGCTCAGCAGCGCCTGTCCGGCTACGTAGTCGCCTTCATGCCGATCGCCCTGGTGGTCCTCCTGTTCGTGATCTCCCCGGCGTTCATGCAGCCGATGTTCGAGAACCCGCCGGGGATCTTGGGACTGCCGGCCGGCGTCATCATCCTCGGGTTCGGTGGGGTTCTCATGTTCATCGGGTTCGTCCTGATTCAGCGCATCGTCGCCATCGAGGTCTGAGAGATGCTTATCTACATCCTCCCCGTCCTCGTCTTCGGCGGGATCCTGCTCCTGATCATCGGCGTGGCCGGCGGCTCGCCTGTCGATCCGGTCCAGGCCCGCCTGACTCAGCTCGGCTCCGTCCAGGCGAAGAACCTCGAGGAGCTCGAGCTTCAGCAGCCCTTCGCCGAGCGGACATTGCGGCCGCTCGTTGCCCGTCTGTCGAAAATGGGCGGACGCCTGAGCAGAGTCTCTTCGACTGAGGTGGCCGAGAAGCGACTCGCCATGGCGGGCAACCCTGGCGATCTCAAGCTGACCGACTGGATGGGCGTGAAGATACTGGTGTCCATCGCGGTGAGCGCGCTCCTGTTCCTGCTGTTCGGCGTGATTTCCGCCAACCTGATGGGCGGGCTCCTCCTCGCCGTGCTCGGCGCCGGCGTCGGCTTTCTGCTGCCGGAGTTCTGGCTGGGCCGCAAGATCAAGGCCCGCCAGAAGATCATTCTCGTGATGATCCCGGACACGCTGGACCTGCTGACCATCTCGGTGCGCGCCGGACTCGGCTTCGACGCGGCACTGGCCAAGGTGGTCGAGAAGCTCCCAGGCCCGCTCAGCGACGAGTTTCGGAGAGCGCTCGCCGAGGTGCGCGTGGGCAAGGCCCGGCGTGACGCACTACGGGACATGGTGCCGCGCACGAACGTCGCGCCCCTGTCCAACTTCATCGGCGCGATCGTCCAGGCGGAGCAGCTGGGCGTGTCGATCTCGAAGGTGCTGCAGATTCAGTCCGAGCAGCTCCGCATCGAGCGACGGCAGCGCGCCGAGGAGCAGGCTGCGAAGGCACCGATCAAGATGCTCTTCCCCCTGGTTGGCTGCATCTTCCCGTCCCTCTTCATAGTCATTCTGGGGCCGGCCCTCATCTCTATCGTCAAGACCTTCAGTTCGGGCAAAGTCCCGTGACCCAGCGGCGGCTGATGGCCCGCAACATCAGCCGCGGCACTCAACTCGCCGAGCGGCTCGAAGACGGCTCTTCCTTCTGGGCCAAGTTCATGGGACTCATGGGCCGAGCGGCGCTGCCGGCCGGAGAGGGGCTCTGGCTACCCGGCGAAAACGGCATCCACATGCTGTTCATGAGGTTTTCGATAGATGTCCTATTCGTGGCACCGCCGTCAGGCGGCGGCGGCTCCAGGCGAGTGCTGTCACTGCGCCGTGCCGTGCGGCCCTGGCGGGGCGTGGTGTGGCGTGTCGGCGGCGCCAAGGGCGTCCTTGAGCTGCCGGTCGGTACGATCGACTCATCCGGAACTGCGGTCGGCGACGAGATCTCCATCGGCCGGCCTTGAGCGCGGCAGGCCGCAGTCGAGAATCGTGAGGCGGCGGAGGCGGCCGCTCGACGCCATCGGAGGCGCCGGGATCGCCGAGTCCACTGGAGGAACCGCTGCGCCTATCGCGAACACCGCTACCTGGGTGAGCGTCCGATACGCCGCGAGTAAGCGAGTGTCGCTACCCTCGCGGCATGGTATCGCGGGCTCCCCGGTCGATGGCAGCGTCGCTCCTCGATCTGGCACTGCCGGCTGCCTGTCCGGGCTGCGGGGCGGAGGGCACGGCTCTGTGCAGATCCTGTCAGCGAGCCCTACAGGTGCGCCTGCGATTGCCGGCCGGAGTCCCGATCGGCCTGCCCGCGCCGTTGCCGCTGCCACTCGTTCAGCTGGAGTGGTGCGCACCGTTCTCAGGGGTGGTGAGGGCCGCCCTGCACAACCTCAAGTACGGAGGCGAGAGACGACTCGCGATCCCGCTCGCCGCGGCGATGGCGGCCCGGTGGCGCCAGGCCGGCGCGGGTGGGGCACTGTTGGTCCCTGTCCCGGTTCACTCGCAGAGGGCGCGCCAGCGTGGCTACGACCAGGCGGTGTTGCTCGCCGCCGGAGTCTCTCGGGCGCTGAGCGTGCCGTGGCGAGCGACGCTGGAGAGGCTCCGACGCACCTCGCCGCAGTTCGAGCTGGGTCGGCAGGCACGCCGGATGAACGTGGCCGGCGCCTTCGCGCCCAGAAGCTCGAGGGAAGCGGCCGTCGTCGCCGGGAAGTGGATCATCCTGGTGGACGACGTCGTGACGACCGGATCGACTCTGGTGGCCTGCGCCGAGGCGCTCTACGAAGCGGGAGCGACAGCGGTTGCGGGTTTGACGGTAGCGCGCGAGCGCTGAGCCCGAAACGGCCGAGTCCCGCCCGCGGGACCGGCTTCTTTGCCGGCCGCAGTGCGGCGGCTCAACCGAGAACTCCGGTGCTCGGGACGGCCTTGGGCCGCCCGTACGCCGGCGATTTGCGTTACGGAGGTCAGCCGTGAGGACGATCGTAAAGGGCAAGAACATCGACGTCCCGGACTCTGTGCGGCAGTACGCCGAGCGCAAGATGCGCCGGCTCGAACGGCTGCTCGACGAAAGCACGGACGCTGTGGTCGAACTCTCGAACGAGCAGCATCGCAGCGCCGCGGACTCGCAGATCGCCGAGGTGACCCTGGTCGTCGACGGTCAGACGCTCAGAAGCCACGCCGCCGGCCCCACGTACCAGGCCAGCCTCGACACCGTCATCGACCGGATCGAGCGCCAGGCGGTCGATGCCCGCGAGAAGCCGCGTGGGAAGGTCCGGCCCGAGCAAGCCAGGGCGCGCCGAGCCGCCGGCGAGGAACCGGAGAGCGTCGCCGAACAGGAGGAGCCGCGACATCGGATCGTCAAGACGAAGCGCTTCGCCATCCAGCCTATGTTCGAAGAGGACGCGCTGGCCCAGATGGAGGAACTCGGCCACCGCTTCTTCATCTTCGTGAACGCCGAGTCCGAGCGACTGTGCGTCCTCTACAAGCGACACGCGGGCGACTACGGGTTGATCGAGCCGGTCATCGGCGGTGAGTACACGCCGGGACGCAACGTCCACAGGGCCGGCTGAGGGCAAGAGCCCAGGTGGTCAGGGCGACGAGGGTAGGAGAAGTTTGACGACCGCACCCCCAAAGAACGAGATCGACCGACGGACAAGCGATCCCGCGGGGCGGCCGGAACGGGTCGAATTGCCGGGAGGAAGGCGCGCCGGGATCCATCTGCCGATGGCGATGGGCCTGGTCCGAGTGGCCGAGCGCGCGTCGGAGATAGGCGCGTCGGCTTTGCAGATCTTCAGCGACAACCCGACCGCGTGGCGCCGACGGGCAGAGACCCCGCCCGAGGCCGCCGCCTTCCGGGAGCGGCTCAAAGAACTGGACATCCGGCCCGTCGCGATCCATGCCGCGTATCTCGTCAATCTGGCAGGTCCGGACGACGATCTGTTCGGACGGTCTGTGGTGATGATCCGGCATGAGCTGGAGCACGCACCGGAGTTCGGCGCCCGATTCGTCAACGTCCACGTCGGCTCGCACCGCGGCGCGGGACTCGAGGCGGGGATCGATCGCCTGGTCGACGGCCTGGAACGGGCCACTGACGGACCGTCCTGGGGCCCCGACGCGCCGCTCCTGGTCCTCGAGAACTCGTCGGGCGGCGGATCCACGATCGGCTCCACGATCGAGGAGTTGGCCACGGCGCTGGACTCGGCAGCAGCTCGCGGGCTGGACGGCCACCTGGCTATCTGCCTGGACGTGGCCCACCTCTGGGGAGCGGGCTACGACGTCTCTCGCCCGGACGTCATCGACCGCCTGCTGGAGGATACCGATCGGGCGATAGGCCTTGAGCGACTGGTCATGATCCACATGAACGACTCTCGCTCCGACCTCGGATCGCGCCGCGATCACCACGCCCACCTAGGCGAAGGCCAGATCGGCCGCGCGGGACTGGCCCATTTCCTGTGTCATCCGGCGCTGAGCCACGTCGCCTTCTACCTTGAAACGCCCGGCGCGGAGAGCGGCTACGACGCGGTCAACGTGGCCAGGCTGGGCGACCTGGCGGCAGAGAGGCCGCTCACCCCAGGTCCAGCCCGCGAGCTACCGGCATGAGTTTCTTCGTTGACCGATTCGCCGCCGCTCCCGACCGCATTCTCACCGTCTATCGGCGCGCACCATAGGGACTGGGCGAGCCCGGCTGCGACGTGTGGTCAGCTCGCGTCGCGACCCGTGCGGACGCGCGGCGGCAGGGGACGGAGCATCGGCCGTACGGCGTGGCCGGCCAGCGCCGCTGACAACACCGGTGAGTCACGGCGATCGTCGAGCAGGCGGCGCGGCTCCATCGGCCGAGCGGTCGGCCTGATGCTCGCGTAACTCCGAGCGAAGCGGCGCATTCGAACGGCGAGGTAGTACTCCATCACCTGGCGGACTTGAGGTTCGGAAAGGAAGTCGTCGGCGCGTAGGGCGTATTCGACGCGGGCGGTCGGGTTGGCCGTACCCAAAGCGACCGTGCTCAGGTACTGCGGCGCATCGGCGTCGTCCCGGATCTCGCGCAGGCCGCGGGCCAGCTTCGTAGCCGTGCCCAGCGACGGCATGCGATCGCCGTGGATCAGTCGAGAGATGGTGGAGTGGTCCACGCCAGATTGCTGCGCCAGCTGGCGTTGCGACATCTTCTTCGCTTTGAGCTGGGCCTTCAGCCACTCGTTGAAGGCTCGTCCAGTCGGTCCGGCCATGCGCGAAGTTGGCTCCCCGGTTCGGCGCATTCTGCCCCGATACTGGAACTATCGGAAGGGATCACCAAAGGGTTAATGACCCTTTGGTACCGCACGGGCGACGACTGTCGGGGAGAACGGCAAAGTCGTCGCAGAGTTGCGTCTGGCGGTCGTCCGGAATGCCGGGAGCTGGCTTCGCTCGCGGGCCTCAGCCGGTCGAGTCGGGCCGCCTCGTGATCTCCTCGACCTTGATCCCGCTACCGCGCGGTTTGGACGAGATGACGTAAGCGATCGAACCCAGCACGACGATGGAGAAGACGCTGATGGCGCGGTCGACGAGGATGATGGCCGCCGCCTGCGGGGTCGGCATCCCGAAGACCGTGGTGAGAAGTCCAATTCCACCGGCCTCCACGAAACCCAGGCCGCCCGGGGTCAGTGGCACCGCCGTCAGCAGTGAGCCGCACAGCGCCACGAACATCGTGCCGCTGAGGCCCAGATGGAGGTTCTGGAAGCCGAAGGCCTGGATGACGAAGTAGAGTCGGAGCCCTTCGGTCAGCCAGATGAGCACGGTCAGGACTCCGAGCCACGGCAGGCCGCGCAGCCCGACGGACTGGAAGACTCCCTCCTCGAATCGATAGTAAAGCTCCTCCGCCTGGTGGGGCAGCGGGAGCGCCTCCACGAGGCGCCGGCCGAAGTTGCGCATGCCGATCAGCGCCAGTGCCAGCAGAACCACCAGGGCCACGCCGAAGGCGAAGATGATCTGGACGTCGCGCGGCAGTCCGTCTCGGAAGTGGATGTAGCCGGCGGCAAGGCCGAGGGTGGCGATCGCGAACAGGTCCAGGATCCGCTCGATGAAGACCGTCCCGAGGGTCTTGGTCAGCGACACGGAGCTGTTGAGCTTGAGCAGATAGGCTCGGTATACGTCGCCCAGCTTCGCGGGAACGACGCAGTTCACGAGCCACGAGAGGAACAGGATCTCCGTCCCGTCCTTCGTCGAGATCCGGTAGCCCGCCCCCCTCAGCAGCACCGTCCATCGATGACCGCGCAACGGAAAGCCAAGGTAGTAGACGGCGAAGCCCAGCAAGATGAGCCACAGGTTTGCCTGGCTGACGTCCCTGGGGACCTCGGCTAGCTTGTCTTTGTTGAAGAAGATCGCGACCACGATGATCACCAGCGGGACCGCGAACGAAAGGATCGTCTTGGGCTGACGGAGCCGCCGGATCAGCGACATCTGCTCGGCCTGCGGGACCTCGACGGGCAGATCGGGATTGATGAGCGCGTCGGCCTCCTGGCCGAGTGAATCGCCGATCGGGTGGCGGTGGTGCTCCGGCTGGTCCGTCATCGGGATTCCTTCACGGTCCCGGGCGCCCGGCGACGGCCGTTCCCCCGCATCGATTGGATGATCTTGGCGAGCGGCGTCCACGCCCTCACGTAGAACGTGGCTCGTGCGGGATGCATGTCGATGGCCCCAAGGGCGGCGAGCAGCCCGGCGGGTGTGCTCGGATCGCCCTGGACCGCGTTGTAGGAGACACCGACCTCGACCACCGTGTGCGAATCCGAGGCGGCCAGGCCCGGCAGACCGTGCTCCAGCGCGAAGCGCGCAGCTCGCTCGTTGGCGGATCCGCCGATCACGCGGGCGTTATAGGTCTCGATCCAATCCACGAGGCCGGCTATCGACTCGATCTGGGCGCCGCTCTTGCGGCCGAAGCCTCGGAGCCGGTCGAACGGATGCGGGATCCCCACGAGCCCGCCCTGCTCGCGAACCGCGGCGATCGTCTCGGCGGCAGACATTCCCGGCGGCACCAGTTCACGCAGGAAGACGGCGATCAGGTCGCCGTCTGCTGTGTTGACTTCCTCGCCGACGATGATCGTCAGCCCGGGCGGCGCCGCGTCCTGAGCTCGGAGGGCGGCGTCGATCCGGTCGTGGTCGGTGACGGCCAGGTGGGTCAGGCCTCGTGATGCCGCCGCACGCACGACTGCGCCCAATGTCGCCAGCGAGTCGAAGCTGGCACTGGTGTGGCAGTGCAGATCGATGAACGCGCGGACTCCTTCCTGGGTCGAGTCCGGCACGGGCGCGGCCATCAGGCCTGGGAGCCGAGGTACTTCTTGAAGAACTCGAAGTGCTCGAGAGCTACACCTGTTCCCAGCGCGACGCAATGCAACGCGTTGTCGGCGACGTGGCAGGGTACGCCGGTCACCTGGGTGAGCAGCTTGTCGACGTTGCGCAGCAGCGAGCCCCCGCCGGACATGACCATGCCCTTGTCGATGATGTCGCTGGAGAGCTCAGGGGGAGTCTGCTCGAGGACGAGTCGGACGGCGCCGATGATCTGCTGAAGCGGCGGCTCCAGGGCTTCCATAACCTCCGTGCTGTCCATCGGGATGGTGCGCGGCAGGCCGGCGATGAGGTCGCGGCCACGGACATCCATCGTGAGGTCACGCTCGAGTGGCAAGGCCGTCCCGATCTGGATCTTGATGTCTTCGGCGGTTCGGTCGCCGATCATGAGGTTGTACTTCTTGCGGACGTAGCTGGCGATCGCCTCGTCCATCTTGTTGCCGCCGACGCGGAGGCTGGTGGACACGACGATCGCGCCCAACGAGATGACGGCGACCTCGCTGGTCCCGCCGCCGATGTCGATGACCATCGATCCCGATGGGCCGCTGATCGGCACGTTGGCACCGATCGCCGCCGCCAGCGGCTCCTCGATCAGGTACGCCTCCGCCGCGCCGGCCTTGAGGGCCGCATCGCGAACGGCGCGCTTCTCGACGCTGGTCACGCCCGCGGGAACGCTGATCATGACTTCGGGCTTGCCCCAGCCGAAGCGCCGCCCTTGCTGGACGCGGTGGATGAAGTGGTCCAGGAGCGCCTCGGTGATGACGTAGTCGGCGATGACGCCGTCCCGCATCGGCCGAATGGCCTGGATGTTGCCGGGCGTGCGGCCGATCATCTCGCGGGCCTCTTCGCCAACCGCCACGATGTGGTTCTGGTCGTCGACGGCGACTACGGAGGGCTCCTGCATGACGATTCCGTGGCCCTTCACGTAGACGATGATGTTGGCCGTGCCCAGGTCGATTCCGATCTTCATGCCGACGTGCTACGTCCCTTCCGAAATCCGTTCGATACTGGCCCCAAGTTCCAGGAATTTCGCGTCGATCTTCTCATAGCCGCGCTGGACGTGGTGGGCGCCTCGAATCGTCGTCACGCCGCCGGCGGCAAGGGCAGCAAGGATAAGCGACGCGCCGGCCCGAAGATCGCCGATCTCGACTTCCGCGCCGTGGAGTTGGGAAGGGCCGTCGATGACGGCGTGGTGCTGGTCCACGATCTCGATGCTGGCGCCCATGCGGCGCAGCTCGCCAAGCCATTCCAACCGGTCCTCGAAGACGGTCTCGTGGACGTGGCTCGTGCCATCCGCCTGCGTCAACAGCACACACGTGGGTGGCTGGAGGTCCGTGGCGAGGCCCGGATAGGGCTGGGTCTCGATGTCGCGACACCGCAAGGGCTTGAGGTCGGCCGCAGTGGCATCGACCTCGATCTTGTCGGCGGTACAGCTCACCGAGACGCCGATCTCCGCCATGACGTCAAGGAAGGCGCCCAGATGGTCGAACTCGGCGCCCCGAAGGGTGATGCGGCCGTGCGTCACCCCGGCGGCCACGATGAAGGTCCCGGCCTCAATGCGATCGGGCACGACCGAATGATCCGCACCGCGCAGGCGCCGGCGGCCTTCTATCTCGATCCGGTGCGGGGCCGTGCGCTCGACCTGCGCGCCCATCTTCTGCAGGAAGGCGATGAGGTCGTCGACCTCGGGCTCCCGCGCGGCCGGCTCGATGACCGTGTGACCGTCGGCCAGGACCGCGGCGAGCATCGCGTTCTCGGTGCCCATCACGGTGATATGCGGGAACGTGATCTGGCCGCCCCGAAGCCTGCCCGGCGCCTTTGCGAAGTAGTAGCCATTGCGGTACTCGATCTCCGCTCCCAGGGCCCGCATCGCGTCGACGTGCAGGTTGACCGGCCGCCGACCGATGCGGTCACCGCCGGGGTTGCTTATGATCACTCGCCCAAATCGTGTCAGCAGTGGCCCGAGCAGGATGAAGCTCGCCCGCATCTTGGCTGCGGCTTCCAGCGGTACGAAGAGCCACTCGGCGTCGCCGGAGGCAACCTCGTAGACGTTCGGCGCCGGATGATCCACGGCCACGCCGATGTCGCCCAGCACCTCGGCGAGGACGCGGACGTCTTCGATCTCCGGGACGTTAGTGAACCGGCAGCGCTCGCCGGTCAGGGTTGCCGCGGCCATGAGCTTCAGGGCGGCATTCTTTGCCCCGCTGATCGCGACGGACCCCTCCAAGCGGTGACCGCCCTCGATCCGCAGGACCTCGCGATCGACGGGCTCCGGGTTGAACTCCCAGTGGAACGGGCGAGCGTCGGCCATCCGCTACTCGTCCGGCCGCTCTTCGTTTGGACCCGGAGTAGCCCGCCGCATCGCGTCGCGTTCGCTCCGGGCCATACCTCGCGGCCCCCGCTCGGCCACGCGAATTCGAACCAGGGCCCGCTGCAGCGCACTCCGGGCGGCGGCGAGATCGGCCGGCTCCACGTAAACCCCCTCGAGGACCGCCTGAGCGTCGGCTCGGGCACGTTCGGCGCGCTCCAGGTCAATCTCCGATGCCATGTCCGCCGTCTCGGCCAGCACCACGACGCGGTCCGGCCGAACCTGCAGGAAGCCGCCGAAGATCGCGAAGACCTCCTCCTGCCCACTCCGCTTCAGACGCAGCACGCCCTGGCCGAGCAGGGAGATCAGCGGCGCGTGATGAGGCAGGATCCCCATCTCGCCCTCGCTGCCGGGCACGATAACCTCATCGACGTCGCCCTCGAAGGCGAGCCGCTCCGGAGTGACGATCTCCAGATGCAGAGGCATTGCTAGTCCTTACTCATGCGGTCTGCGGCGCCTTGTCGCTGTCCGCCGTCGCTCCGCACTGAAGCGGTGGCTGAGTTCTCCGCGAGCGGCGGCAGTCCCGGCGCTGAGACTGCGGTGCCGAAACGGACCGGCTTCGCTCGCGAAGCGCTCGGGCCGCTTGCGGCTTTGCGCGGAGCGACGAAGTCGGGCCGGTCGCGGCGCCCGAGTGCAGGTGTCACTCCGCCAGCTTTGCCGCGTTGGCGCGCACGTCGTCCAGGGTACCCGCCAGGAAGAAGGCCTGCTCGGGCAGGTCGTCCACCTTGCCCTCCAGGATCTCTTTGAACGAGGCCACGGTATCTCGGACCGGCACGTAGACCCCGGGCCGGCCGGTGAAGACCTCGGCCACGTGGAACGGCTGGCTGCTGAAGATCTGCAGGCGCCGAGCCCGCGCAACCGTGGCCTTGTCCTCCTCGGAGAGCTCGTCGATCCCCAGGATCGCGATGATGTCCTGCAGGTCGCGGTAGCGCTGCAGGACGCGCTGGACTTCGCGGGCCGTGTCGTAGTGCTCCTGGCCAACGACCAGCGGATCGAGCACCCGGGAGGTGGACGTGAGCGGATCGACCGCCGGGTAGATGCCCAGCTCGGCGATGGCCCGCTCGAGGCGGATCGTCGAGTCGAGATGGCCGAAGGTGGTCGCAGGGGCTGGGTCGGTGTAGTCGTCCGCCGGTACGTAGACCGCCTGCAGCGACGTAATGGAGCCCTTCTTGGTTGAGGTGATGCGCTCCTGCAGGGCTGCCATCTCCGTGGCCAGGTTGGGTTGGTAGCCCACCGCCGAGGGCATTCGGCCCAGCAGCGCCGAGACTTCCGAGCCGGCCTGGGTGAAGCGGAAGATGTTGTCGATGAAGAGGAGGATGTCGCGGCCCTCCTCGTCGCGGAAGTACTCGGCCATGGTCAGTGCTGTCAGTCCGACCCGCTGGCGCGCGCCTGGTGGCTCGTTCATCTGACCGAAGACGAACGCGGTCTTCTCGATGACCTTCGACTCGGTCATCTCGCGGATCAGGTCGTTGCCCTCGCGCGACCGCTCGCCCACGCCCGCGAAGACGGAGTAGCCCTCGTGCTCGGAGGCGACGTTTCGAATGAGCTCCTGGATGATGACCGTCTTCCCGACGCCCGCGCCGCCGAAGACGCCGATCTTGCCGCCTTTGGCAAACGGGCAGACGAGGTCGATGACCTTGATGCCGGTTTCGAAGATCTCGGTCTCCGTTGTCTGCTCGTCGAACGCGGGAGCCGGACGATGGATCGGCAGCCGCTGGGACTCGCCCACGGGTCCCTTCTCGTCGATGGGCTCGCCCAGGACGTTGAAGACCCGGCCCAGGGTCACCTGGCCGACGGGCACAGTGATGGGGCCCCCGGTGTCCACCGCCTCCACGCCCCTCGCCAGACCGTCCGTCGTGGTCATTGCGACGCTGCGGACCCAGTTGTTGCCCAGGTGCTGCTGGACCTCGCAGACGATCTTCACGCCGTCGCCTCGGGTTATGTCGACGGCGTTGTAGATCGCGGGCAGCTGGCCTGCGGGGAACTCGATGTCCACGACCGGGCCGGTGATCTGGATCACGCGGCCTGAGGCCTTGCGGCCGGTGGCTTTGCGGCCTATGGCCGTGCTGCCGGCGGCCGGGCGGCGGGTGGCCGGGCGGCCGGTGGCCTTGCGGCCGGTCGGGGCAGGTGCGCCGGTGGCCATGGTCGTGTCGCAGCCTCCTGGTTTCAGCCTAACGCGCCCGTGCGCCGGACGCGATTTCGATCAACTCTCTGGTGATGTTGGCCTGGCGGGCCTTGTTGTAGCTCAGTGTCAGGTCGTCTATCAGTTCGTCCGCGTTCTCCGTGGCGTTCTTCATCGCGACCATCTGGCTGGAGAAGAAGCTGGCACAGCTCTCGAGCGCCGCCTGGTAGAGCCTGGTGCCAAGATAGCGGGGCAGAAGCTCTTGCAGGACCGCCGCCGGCTCGGGCTCGAAGATGAACTGCGCGCCGGGAATGCCTCGAGTGTCAGTGCTCGGTCTGATCGGTAGGAGCTGGACCATGTCGGCACGTTGAACCAGTGTCGAGACGAACCGCGTGAAGATGATGTGGACCTGGTTGTAGGTGCCGTAGGCGTACTCGTTGGAGATGAGCCGAGCCAGAGGCAAGATGTCATCGAACGAGGCCCGGTCGCCGAAGCCCGTGAAGTGAGCCACGATCGGAACGCGGGCGCGGCGCATTGCGTCGCGGCCCTTCCGACCGACGCTGACCACTTCCAGCTCCCCGGGATGGTCCACGATCTCTTTGGCCGCGAAGCGAACGACGTTGGTGTTGAGCGGTCCGGCCAGGCCGCGATCGCTCGTGACGAGGACGATGAGGCGCTTCCCGTCTTCGCGACGGCTGAGGAGTGGATGTTCGTCGCCGCCCAGGACCGCGGCCAGGTCGGCCAGGATCTCGTCGANNGAACTGCATCGCCCGGGTGATCTGCCTGATGTTCCGGGAGGCGGTGATACGCCTTCGGATGTCTCGCTGACTTGGCACGCTTGCTCCGCCTGGCTCCTATCGTCGCCTGATCTCGAAAGGCCGCCCCGCCCTAGGCGAGGAAGGTCTTGCGGAAGTCGTTGGCCGCAGCCTCCAGGGCCGCGGCGGTATCGTCGTCGAGGGTCTTGGTCTTGGCGATCTTGCGCATGATCTCTTTGTGCTCGCCATCGAGGAAGAGCGTGAACTGCGTCTCGAAATCGCGGACGCGCGGCGTCGGGATGTCGTCCAGCAGGCCCTTGGTAGCAACGTAGAGGATGGCCACCTGGCGCTCCAGGGGGACCGGCTGGTACTGCGGCTGCTTGACGACCTCGGACAGCTTCTCGCCGCGGGTGAGCTGGTCGCGAGTGGCCTTGTCCAGGTCCGACGCGAACTGCGCGAAGGCCGCAAGAGACCGGTACTGGGCCAGCTCGAGCTTGAGCGGCGCGGCCACCTTCTTCATTGCCGGGGTCTGGGCCGCTGAACCGACACGCGACACCGAGACGCCGATGTTGAGCGCGGGCCTCTGGCCGGAGTTGAAGAGATCCGTCTCCAGGAAGATCTGGCCGTCCGTGATGGAGATCACGTTGGTGGGAATGTAGGCCGAGATGTCGCCCGCCTGGGTCTCGATCAGCGGCAGCGCCGTGAGCGATCCTCCGCCGTTCGCGTCGCTCATGCGAGCTGCCCGCTCGAGCAGTCGGCTGTGAAGGTAGAAGACGTCGCCCGGATACGCCTCGCGGCCGGGTGGCCGGCGGAGCAGGAGCGACATCTCGCGATAGGCCCAGGCGTGCTTGGAAAGATCGTCGTAGACGCACAGCGAGTCCTTCACGAGCTTGCCGTCGATCTCGACGCCCTTCTCCATGACTTCCTCGCCCATGGCGCAGCCCGAGTACGGGGCGAGGAACTGGAGGGCGGCCGACTCCTCGGCCCCGGCTACGACGACGATCGTATGCTCCATCGCCCCGTGCTGCTCGAGCACGGCCACGACCTTGGCGACGGTGGAGAGCTTCTGGCCGATGGCGACGTAGATGCAGACGAGGCCCTTGCCTTTCTGGTTGATGATCGTATCGATGGCGAGTGCGCTCTTGCCGGTCTGACGGTCGCCGATGATCAGCTCGCGCTGGCCGCGTCCGATGGGGATCAGGGCGTCGATGGCCTTGATGCCGGTCTGGACCGCCGAATCGACCGCCTGGCGGGCGATGACACCCGGTGCGATGCGCTCCACGGGGCGGGTCGAGGTATGGGCGATCGAACCCTTGTCGTCCAGGGGCCGGCCGAGCGGGTCGACGACACGGCCCAGGAGACCGGCCCCGACCGGCACCTCAACCACGCGACCGGTAGTCTTGACGGTGTCACCCTGCTTGATATGGGTTGGGTCGCCGAGAATGACCGCGCCGACGGTCTCCTCCTCAAGGTTCAGAGCCATCCCCATGACGCCACCTGGGAACTCGAGCAGCTCGGAGGAGAGGGCGCCGGAGAGGCCGTAGATCTGGGCGATGCCGTCGCCGACCTNNCTTGATGATGCTGACGATCTCGTCTGAGCGACTGGCCATGCCTTCTCCGTTGGGCCGCGTGTCTTGCCGCTGTCGCGGCGCCTGCCTTAGCTGGTTCCCACGAGCAGCTGCTTGCGCAGCCGCGTGAGGCGGGTGCTTACGCTGGCGTCGATCTGCCAGTCGCCGATCCTGACGCAGAGACCGCCTATCAACGCCGGATCCGTCGTGGCGCTCAGCTCGACCTTTGAGCCTGCCAGCTTCTCCACGTGTGCCTGAACCGCCGCCAGCTCCCCGGCCGACAGCGGCGCGGCCGACGTCACGATCGCCGCGACGACGCCGCGGGACCGGCGCGCGAGCTCATCGAACTCGGCGCTGATCTGCGGCAGCAGCGCGAACCGCCCGCGTTGCGCCAGGACGAGGGCCAGGTTCAGTGCCGTGCGCGAGACGCGGGAGCCCAGAAGGGCCTCCACTGCCTTGCGACGATGGACGAAGGCCACGGCCGGACTGTCAATGGCACGGGCGACGCGTTCGTCTTGGGCCAGTTCGCAGGCGCCGGCGAGATCCTTCTGCCACGCGTCGACGGTCCCGTCGCGCTCGGCCAGCTGGAAAGCCGCCTCCGCATAGCGTCGGCCGGCACCCGGGCGCGGCATCAGTTGGCCCGCCTCGGATCGACGGCGCCCTCGTCGCTCAGGAAGTCCTCGACAAGACGCCGCTGGCGCGCGCTCGACATCGTCTCGCCCACCACCTTGCCGGCCGCCTCGAGAGCGAGGTCGGCGACCTGGCCCCGCAGCTCCGCCAGTGCGCGGTCCCGTTCCGCGGCTATGTCGGCCAGCGCCTTCTCGCGCATGCGCTCCAGCTCGGCCTTGGTCGCGGCGATGTCGGCCTCACGAAGCTGCTGCGCGGCCTGCTGGCTCGCGGCGACGAGCGCGGTTGCTTCTCGTCGCGCTTCGCTGATCATGCGCTCACGGTCTACCACCCCGGCCTCGCGATCCTTGCGGGCCTGTTCGGCGTCCGCCAGGCCCTCATCGATGCGAGCCCTGCGATCAGCCAGGATCCTGGCAATCGGATCGAAGGCGAATCGCCAGATCAGCGCCAGGAAGATGATGAAGTTGAGGGCGGCGACGATTATCCAGAAGAAATTGATCGACAGCCCCGAGGCTTCCGATGTCGGCGCCGTCGCCGCAGCGATCGCGAGAAGATGCACCGTGCGTGCTCCGTAGAGTCCGGCCTACTTGAAGAGGGCGACCAGGCCGATGACAATCGCCAGGACGCCGAGGCCTTCGGCGAAGCCGGCCAGGATGATCGCCAGGCCGCGGATCTGACCGGCTGCGTCGGGGTTGCGCCCGATCGCGTTGCTGGACATGCCGGCCAGGATGCCGATGCCGATGCCGGGGCCGATGACGCCAAGCGCCGCCAGTCCGGCTCCGATGTGCTCCGGGGTCATTTGTTGGAACCTCCTCTACTCCGACCCACGGCCGGGTAGTCGCGCTTGTGGGCGGTCAGGCCGCCACGGGCTGATGGTTGTCGGCGCTGCGGGGCGCCGGATGATCTACGGAAACGCCGCCCGCCGCGGCTGGACGGTGCTCTTCGGATTCGTGACCCTCCACGGCGAGAAGGATGAACATCAGGGTCAAAACCGAGAAGATCAGGGCCTGGATCAGGTTCAGCAAAGCCTCGAGCCCCAGGAGAGCGACCGGCACTATCGCCAGCGTCAGGGCCGAGATCACGGCCAGGGCTACCTCGCCGCCATAGATATTGCCGAAGAGTCGCATGGAGAGCGTGACCGGTTTCACGAACTCCAGGAAGAGTTCGATTATGCCCACGTACATGGCCAGAATGCCCGCCCCGATGCCGTGGCGGAACTCGCCGATCGGGAAGAACTTGCCGAGGTAGCCTCGCAGGCCGAGGCGCCGGAATCCCTCTCCCTGGAACAAGACGAAGGATGTCAAGGCGAGGCCGATCGTGATGTTCACGTCGCTGGTCGGAGCCCGGAGCTGCTCGATCCTGCCGACCGGCGGGACCAGTCCGCTCCAGTTCGAGAACAGGATGAAGAGGAAGAAGGCGGCGAAGATCGGATAGTAGCGCCTGGCTCCCTCACCCCCGATTCCGACGGCGAAGTCGGAGCCGAACTCGTAGGCCCACTCGACAGCGTTCTGCACCCGGCCGGGCTTCTGCCTCATCCGTCGCGTGGCCAGGAAGGCCAGCAGCAGAACGAGGGCCATGACGATCCACATCGTCAGGATCGTGGAGCTGATGCTCGGGTGGAAGTAGACCATCGGCGCGACTGCGGGCGCCGTGGCCGGCGAGAGGTCCAGCACTACTGCCGGGGGCGGGAACTCGATCACGCTGTTGATGAAGCACGCCGGGTAGTCGCATGCCTGGCCGGGCGCGCCGCCCTTGGGGAAAGGCGGCACGAGGATGGCCGCAAGAACGTCGAGCGCAATGACGGCCGCACCCAGGAGCAGGAAGCCCTTGACGCCGAAGCGCTTCCTGAGCGGAGTCGCCGCGGCGACCGGACGCTCTTCCTGGGTGGTCGCGGGCGCGCCGCCGGGATCGCTTGTCACACTCGCTCCGCTACGTAGCGGCCCTGCGGAGGTGCCGCGTCATCGTCTGTCATCGTCGTCCAGCTGGGCCAGGAACCGGGCGATCAGTCGCCAGCAGCCGATCGCTCCACCGGTGGTTCCGATCGCAAAGCCAACAAGAACGAAGATCGGGATAGTTCCCAGGCGCTGGTCCAGCCAGTAACCGCCGAGAACGCCCGCCAGAACGGCGACCAGCAGAACGAACGCGATCTCGGAGAACAGGGCGATGTATGCGGACGCTTTTCCGAGGTCGTTCATCGTCTCCCTGGCAGGGCGCCGTGAGTGTAGCAGTCGACCTACTCAAACGCCCAACCTCGCGAAAGCAGCCCACTGGACGTCCAGCCGCGAGTCGCTAGAGGCTGTCCGTCGAATCCTCGGAGGCCGCGTCCGGCGAGTCCGCATCCTCTGGCGGTTCCTGCTCCGACGGATCGTACGAGTCGCGATCGAGATCCTCGCCGACCACGGTGGCGCCACCGCCCAGCTTCGCGATCAGCAACAGGACGAGGCCAAAGACCACGACAAGTCCCATGAACGCGTACATCTGGTTCCGTCCCGAGAGGCCCAGGGAGAGCAGGGCGAGCAGGACGCAGACCCCATAGATGACCAGCACGGTGTTCCGATGCGACAGGCCCAAGTCCAGCAGGCGGTGGTGGATGTGGCCGCGGTCCGGCGCGAACGGCGACCTGCGTGCCGCTAGGCGTCGCACGATGATCCAAAAAGTGTCGATGATCGGCACGCCCAGCACGAGCGCAACAACGGCGATCTTGGCCGTGCCCAGGATCGATAGCACCGCCAGCGAATAGCCGACCAGCATGATGCCGCTGGTCCCGGCGAAGATCGACGCCGGATGGAAGTTCCAGCGCAGGAAGCCGGCGAGGGCACCGGCCAGGACGAAGCAGAAAAGGGCCACGTAAGGCTCGACCGGGCTGGCGGTCAGGCTGATCACGCCGAGGGTCAAGGAGGCGATCAGGGCGATGCCGGACGAAAGCCCATCCAGGCCGTCGATGAAGTTGATGCTGTTGATCATGCCGACGATCCACAGCAGACTCGCCACCACGGCAACGACGCCAGTAATCTCGAGAGTTCCGCTGGCGTTCAGAGGATCGTTCAAGCGGGCGACGACCACTCCCAGGGCAACGGCGAAGCCTGCCAGGAGGATCTGGGTCACGAATTGCCAGCGGGCGCGGAGCTGGAGCCAATCGTCGAGGAAGCCGAGACCGGTGGCCAGTACGGCGCCACCGAGCAGCGCCAGGCTCTGGGGCCTCTTGACGATCTGAGGCTCGTCGACGAAGTGCATGCCGATGACGGTGTTGGCGAATAGGAGAGCGGCCGCCACGAGCACGAACCCCAGCAGGATGGCGATGCCGCCGCCCCGAGCTACGGCCTCCTTGTTGACTCGCCGAGCCTCGGGCCAATCGACCATGCCGAAGTGCCGGGCGAAGCGCGCCACGACCGGCGTCGCCGCCAGGGTGATCGCCCCCGCTACCACGAACCCGAAGAGCAGGGCCGGGAGCACCTGGATGGCGTGTTCGTTCAGGTTCACGGAGCGGCCTGGACGCCCGATCGATGGCCGGCCCGGGAGCCCGTCTTGGCAGGGTGGCTCGTCGTCGGCCGTTTCGACATTGCTCGGACCTCTTTCACCGCCCGAGGCACTCTACCCATGGCTCGGGTGACGCCGGGTGCTGAGCGCGAGCAGCTCGCCGTCGCTCAGTCCTCCAGAAGTCCCGGAACCGGGAAACGCGAGCACAGGTCGTGGACCAGTGCGGCAAGCTTGGCCTGCTCCGAGGGGTCGTCGCGGGCGACGATGGCCTCCACGATCATCTCGCCGATCTGTCGCATCTCCGGCTCGCGGAAGCCGCGGCTCGTCGTCGCCGGCGTCCCAACCCGGATCCCCGACGCGATATTCGGCGGGTTCTTGTCGAAGGGGATCGCGTTCTTGTTGACTGTGATGCCGATCTCGTCGAGGAGGTGCTCGGCTTCCTTGCCCGTCACGCCGAGCGGCGTCACGTCGACCAGCATGAGGTGGTTGTCCGTGCCGCCGGAGACGACGCGGGCGCCCTTGACGGTCAGCGTGGCCGCCAGGAACTTGGCGTTGGCGATCGTCTGGCGCTGGTCGTCGCGGAACTCGTCAGTGGCGGCGAGCTTGAGAGCTACGGCTTTGGCCGCGATGACATGCATCAGCGGTCCGCCCTGCGTGCCCGGGAAGACGCTCTTGTCGACGGCCTTGCCCAGCTCCTCGCGGCAGAAGATCAGGCCGCCGCGCGGGCCGCGCAGGGTTTTGTGGGTCGTAGTGGTGACGATGTCCGCGTGGCCGAACGGTGTCGGATGAAGCCCCGCCGCCACGAGGCCGGCGATGTGGGCCATGTCCACGAAGAGGAGCGCGTCGTTGGCGTGGGCAATCCGGCCGAGGCGCTCGAAGTCGATCGTACGCGGGTAGGCGCTGGCGCCGGCGACGATCATCTTCGGCCGAACCTCGGCCGCCTGCTTCTCGAGGGCGTGGTAGTCGATCTGCTCGGTCGTCGGGTCGACGCCGTAGGCATGGACCTCGAACCACTTGCCGCTGAAGTTGACCGGCGAGCCGTGGGTCAGGTGGCCGCCGTGGGCGAGGTTCATGCCCAGGATCTTGTCGCCGATCTCGAGCACGGACAGGTACGCCGCCATGTTGGCCTGGGCGCCCGAGTGAGGCTGGACGTTGACGTGTTCCGCACCGGGGAAGAGGGCCAGAGCTCGATCTTGGGCCAGGCGCTCCGCTACGTCCACGAACTCGCAGCCGCCGTAGTAGCGCTTGCCGGGCAAGCCCTCGGCGTACTTGTTGGTGAGAGGCGATCCCTGCGCCTCCATCACCGCGGCGAAGGTGTAGTTTTCGCTGGCGATCAGCTCGATCTTCCAGCGCTGGCGATCGGTCTCGCCGCGAATGGCCGCCCACAGCTCGGGGTCGACATCGGCCAGCCGGGCCCAGGCGATTCCCTCTCGACGCGCGATCGTCATGCCGACTCCTTGCCCGGCCCAGAGCAGGCGGCGCCACACCGTCCTCTTCGAGGTGCGCAGAACCGGGTCGGGCCTATTGTCGCCGAAGCGGGCGGGCGGCGTCGGGCCAGCAACGGCCGCGGGTTGGGTGGGGCGTTCCGCCGAGAAGGTCAGACGCCGTGGTGCTGTCCGGCTTCGCCGAGTGCCGCGTCCAGATCGGGGCGGTCGATGGCGCCGACGCGCAGGATTCTGGGCAATTCGCCCGAGCAATCGACGACCGTGGACGGGATCCCGCCGCGAGCCGGCCCGCCATCGAGGACGAGGTCGATGCGAGAGCCCAGCTGGGCGAGGACGTCCGAGGCGTCGCGGGCGTCGGGCTGGCCGGACAGGTTGGCCGACGTGACGGGCAATGGACCAAGGGCGCGAGCCAGGGCGCGCGGGCAGTCATGGTCCGGAATGCGCACGCCGATGGTCGTCGCCCCGACGGTCAGGGCCGCGGGAAGATCCGCGCCGGGCGCACGGGCCAGAACGAGCGTGAGGCCGCCGGGCCAGAAGCGCTCGGCGAGTACTCGCGCCGCCGGCGACATCGCGCCGACGGACGCGGCCTGCGCGATGTCCGAGACGAGCAGCACGATCGCCCGATCGAGCGGCCGGTCCTTGGCCGCGAAGAGCCGCTGCAGACCGCCAGGCGCCTCCAGGGCGACTCCCACACCGTAGACCGTGTCGGTGGGCATGGCGACGATTCCGCCGGCCCGCAGGACCTCGATTGCCTCCTCGCGCCCCGAGGCGTCATCGAGGAGCAGCCGCGCCCGACCCGGCGATCGGCCGAGGCGCTTCATCGCCGCTCGACCCGCACTCCGGCCGAAGCGCCGGACGTCGGCGCCTGCCACCTGCGCAGGGCGATCCGCTCGATCATCTGCGCGACCCCTTCTTCGGCAACCGGCGGCGCCACGAACCGCGCCACGGCCTGGACCGCGGCCGGGGCGCTGGGCATCGCCACTCCGTGACCAACCTCCGCGATCATTTCCAGGTCGTTGTACTGATCGCCCGCGGCCATGCACTGCCCAAGGGGCACACGCAGCCGCCGTGCCAGCCAGCGGATCGCCATTCCTTTCGAGACGCCGGGCGCCAGGAACTCCAGGAAGCGAGGGTGGCTGAGGGTGACCGCGGCCCGACCGGCGAAGTGAGCTCGCGCCTCGTCCAGCAGCCCCAGTGAGTGCTCGCCCTCTCCGATCGCCACTACCTTGGTCACCGGGCGCAGAGCTCGGGCGGCTATGTCAGGTACTGTCCGAAGCCTGTCGCCGACGAAGAGGCGGTACTCATCCAGGCGGGACTCGTCCGAGGCAACGATCATCCACTCCAGGTAGTTGAAGTGCGGGATCAACTGCCGCTCCTGGCACCAACGGACGATCTCGACCGTGACGGCGGGAGTCAGCGGCCGGTGGTACAGGAGCCGGCCCGGGCGCCTCGATCCCGAAGTCGGCATCGCCCGGACCAGGGCTCCCTGCTGGGCGACGAGCGGCCCGGTCAGGCCGAGCGCCTCCGCGAATGGCATCGCGCTGGTGGCCATACGGCCGGTGACGAGCGAGACGGCGATCCCCCGCCGGGAGGCTTCGCGGACGGCCGCAGAAGTGCGTTCGCCGATGACCAGGCCCTCGCCGACGAGGGTGCCGTCGATGTCCAGTGCGATCAGGCGTATCGGGAGAACCGGCTCGATCATCCCCGAACCTTCCAGCCGGTCGAGCGCTCGACGTACGCCAGGCGAGGGTTGCCCGATAGATCCGGCTGGATCCGGCACGACCATTCGCCTTGCAGGGCTGCCACTGCCTCCGTGAGTGCCGGCCCCTGGTCGAAGCCGATCTCGAGGAGCGCCGCTCCGTCGGGAGCCAGGGCCGACGGCAGCGCTTCGAGCAGTCGCCGCACGACGGCCAGCCCGTCGGGCCCGCCATCGAGCGCCAGGCGCGGCTCGAAGGATGCCGCCACCGGCAGCCGATCGATCTCAGCGGAAGGAATGTAAGGCAGATTCGCCAGGACGACGTCGAAGGGAGCTTCGGCCACCGGCACCAGGTCGGCCTCCGCGAAGACTATGGCGTCGGCGGCTGAGTGAGCGACCGCGTTCTCTCGAGCCAGGTCCAGAGCGTCGGACGAACAATCGACGGCCAGCAACGAGACCTCGGGGAGCATCCGCCGTGTGCGCAGAAGAGTCGCCAGCGCGACGGCGATCGCGCCCGAGCCGGTCCCGACGTCGATGACGCGAACCTGCGGAGTGCCCGCCGGCCGCGGCGCCGACGTGAGTCGCCACGCGATCTCCCCCTCCGCCTCCGAGACGAGCAGCTCCGTCTCCGGCCGTGGGATGAGCGCCCGCCGGTCCACACCAAAGGCCAGCCCGTGAAACTCCTTGAGGCCGCGAATGTAGGCCACCGGTTCGCCGGCCTCGCGCCGGACGATTCCCGCCTCGTACGCTGCCGCCGCGTCCGCCCTCACCGGAGCTTCTGGATGAGCCAGGACAGAGGTGCGTGCCGCGCCGATGGCCCAGCCGAGCAGCAGCTCGGCATCGAGACGGGCGCTCTCCGATCCGGAGGCGCGAAGTCGCGTCGTGCCACTCGCCAGGAGATCGCCGATCGTCGCCATGCCGATGCCCGCGACTACCGCCGCGCCCGCGACGCGTCCAGAGACGTCACGACTCCGAGCCGTCTGCAAGCAGCCGCAGCTGCTCGGCCTGGTACGAGGAGCTGAGCGCGTCGATCAGCTTCTCGATATCGCCGTCCATGACCCCAGGCAGGTTATGCAGGTCGAGCCCGATTCGGTGATCGGTCAGCCGGTCCTGGGGGAAGTTGTAGGTTCGGATCTTCTCGGATCGGTCGCCTGAGCCGATCATGCTCCGCCGCAGCGCCGATTCCTTTTCCGCGGCCTTGGCCCGCTGCCGATCGAGCAGGCGGCTGCGCAACACGGCCATGGCCTTGGCCTTGTTCTTGATCTGCGACTTCTCGTCCTGGATCGCGACGACTATGCCGGTGGGCTTATGGGTGATCCGGACCGCCGAGTCGGTGGTGTTGACCGACTGACCGCCCGGGCCGGTGGACCTGTAGACGTCGACTCGAATGTCGTTCTCGTCGATGTGGATGTCGACCTCTTCGGCCTCCGGCATGACCGCCACGGTCGCGGTCGAGGTGTGGATTCGACCGCTCGACTCCGTCACGGGGATGCGCTGGACCCGGTGAACTCCGGCCTCGAATTTGAGCCGGCTATATGCGCCGCGGCCGTCGATCTTGACGATGGCCTCGCCGATGCCGCCTATGCCGTTCTCCTCAGCGTGCAGGATCTCGGCCTGCATCCGGTGCCGCTCGCCGTAACGGAGGTACATCCGGAGCAGCTCCGCGGCGAAGAGCTTGGCTTCGTCGCCGCCGGCTCCGGCCCGGATCTCCAGGATCACGTTCTTCTCGTCGGCGGGGTCGCGCGGGATCAGCTGGAGACGCAGCAGCTCGATGAGCTCCGTTTCGCGGGTCTCGAGCCTTCGAACCTCGTCCTGGGCCAGGTCGTGCATCTCTACGTCGCTGCCGTCGCGCATCTCGAGCGCCTCTGCCAGCTCCTTGCGAGCCGCCAGCAGCTCGCGCCACGCGGAGACGGCCGGCTCGAGCTGGGCCAGCTCCTTTCCAATGCGCTTCAGCGCTGCGGGGTCGGCGGCTGTCTCTGGCTGGGCCAGCTCGTTCTGGAGAGCGTCGTATCGGGCCGCGATCTCGATGAGCTTGGCGTCGATCACGGTTTCGGTCCGGGAGATCCGGCCGCGTCGTCTTTCGGGCCGCCCAGGTCCGATTCGATGGGCCGAGACGCGAACTGCGCGCTGCCCTCCGGGATCTCGCGGCCATCGGCTATAAGTGCCTGCTGGAGCGAGACGATGGCGACTTCGATCATCGCGTCGGTCGGCTGGCGGGTTGTGATCTTCTGGACCCAGATACCCGGGGACCACAGCCACCGCACCACGGCATGGCTGCGATGCCGGGCGCCCAGCTGGAGGATCTCGTAGCTGACGGCGGCGATGACCGGAACGAGGACGACACGCGAGACGACCAGCCACAGCGGGGGCAGACTCCCGACCACGGCGAAGGCGAGGATCGAGACGATCAGCACGACCACCAGAAACTCGGTCCCGCAGCGAGGGTGGGCCGTCGGGTACTTGCGGGCCGCGTCGACGGTCAGCGGGTCGCCAGCCTCGAGAGTGTGGATCGACATGTGCTCGGCGCCGTGGTACTGGAACGTGCGCCGAACGTCCGCGGCCCGGCCCACGAGCATCAGGTAGCCGATGAAGATCGCCACTCGAATTACGCCTTCGGATAGCTGGAAGGCGAAGCCCTGGCTCACTCGGCCGACGGTGGCCTGAGCCAGAAAGAGCGGCAGCAGGAAGAAGAGCCCGATACCGAGCACCAGACTGAACAGCAGCATGCCGCCGACCGCCACCGAATACCCCTTGCCGAGGCCGCGACTGGAGCCGCTGGTCGCAGGGGACGAACCGCCTGGCGCGTCCGGGTCGGTGTATCCGGAGTCGTGGCCTTCCGCCGCACCCACCGCCGCGAGGATTGGCGCCAGGAGCAACGTGTGCAGGACGGTCCCCGTCCCGGCGGCCGCCTGGCCGCTCTTGCCGGCCCCGGTGCCCGAGCCGTCGTCCGCGCCGTTGCCCGAGCCGTCGTCCGCGTCCTCGAGCGCCAGGGCCTGGATCGTGGCCGACCGGACCAGCCAGCGCGTGCCGGTGACAAGCGTGTCGTACAGGACGACCAGGCCCCGCAGGAACGGAAGCTTCAGCGCGCGGCGAGCGCGCAACCCCAGATCCAGCCGTTCCGTGGCCCAAACGATGGAGCCGTCCGGGTGGCGGAGTGCAACCGCGAGTGCGTGACGGCCGCGCATCAGGACACCCTCGATGAGCGCCTGGCCGCCGTATTGGTAGCTAGCCATGGGGGAAGTCTAGCCTCTGGGTCGCGCGGCGCCGGGCCGCTTCATGAGGACCGACCGCCGAACGTCGCGTGCGAGACGGGCAGCGCCGCGAAAAGGAGGCCTGTCGAAAGATCGGCCCGCCCACGCGGCGGTCCCGCGGAGCCGGGCCTGGCGCGGGTTAGGCCCGCTCGGCGCGCTCGAGACGCCGCTGGAACCGCTCGACCTGGCCGGCCGTGTCGATGATGGTTTGCTTGCCCGTGAAGAAGGGGTGGCAGTTGCTGCAGACGTCGACTCGCAGCTCCGACCTGGTGGAACCAACTTCAAATACCGTCTTGCACGAGGCGCAGTGAACCGTGGCCTGCTGGTAGGTGGGGTGGATCTTGGGCTTCATTCGTTACTCCAGGCGCCTTCCGCACGGTTCTCCGCCGGTGGTCGTCGGTGGCGCGATCGGCGTCCTGGCGCCGTATCGCAAGGTTGTCCCGCTGGCTACTCGCCGGCCAGGGCTTCTACTCGGATTCGCTTCTTCTGACGGGTCTCGTGCTCGATGTGGACGGTTCCATCCACCGTCGCGAAGACGGTGTAGTCGTGGCCCAGGCCCGCGCCCTCGCCGGCCCTGAAGGTCATTCCCCGCTGGCGGACGATGATGGAGCCGGAGGTGACGAACTGGCCGTCGCCGGCCTTCATCCCGAGTCGCTGGCCGACGCTGTCGCGGCCGTTCTTGGAACTCGAGCCTGCCTTCTTGTGGGCCATCGCTTACTTGTCCTTCTTTGCCGGAGCGGGGCGCTTGGGAGCAGCCTCGCCGGCCGGTGCGTCGGTCTTGGCTGCCTTGGGCCCGGCCTTCGCCGGAGCCGCGGCCTTGGGCGCGGCCTTCGCTTTGGCGGGTGCAGCGTCCTTGGCGGGAACGGCCTTGGCCGCAGCCTTGGATGCCTTCGCCTTGGGCTTGGCCTCGTCCGCGGCAGCCTGGCGGGCCTTGAGCTTCTCGGCCAGTGCAGCGTCTTCGGCGGCCTGACGGGCGGCTGCCTTGGAGACCTTGGCGCGCTCCTCCTCGGCCTTGGCTTCGGCCTCCCGGGCCTCCGCCGCGGCGCTTTTGGCGCCGAGCCGCACGTCGGTGATCTTGAGGACCGTCAACTCCTGGCGATGCCCCTTCTTGACGCGACTGCGGGCTTTGGGCCGGTACTTGAACGAGATCGTCTTCTCGCCGCGATCCAGACGCAGGACCCGAGCGCTCACGGCCGCGTCCGCCACGACGGGCTGGCCTACTGACGACTCGTCGCCGTCGACGACCAGCAATACGCGGTCGAGGTTGATCTCCTGGCCCGGCTCGACATCAAGCAGCTCCACCTCGAGCTCGGTTCCGAGTTCGACGCGGTACTGCTTGCCGCCGGTCTCTATGACTGCGTACATTGGCCCTCGGGAAGTTGACGGGCGCGAGGCCCTCTGGTGCATGACACGAAATCGCCCCCGGGTTCCCCGGGGCGCGAAGTGCGAGTGTACGGCGCGAGGTCGGCCTCGTCAAACGCGGAATCGGGCCCGGCACGCCCGAGCCGGTCCGTGTCGCCCGGACAATTGGCTGCCGCTAGGACGGGGCAAGACCCTGTCGCCGGGTTGAGGCCGTGCTCTCGCGGCTAAGATCATGCGGCCCACCGTAGCGACAGGCCGAGGAAAGCGAGGAGCCCTCTTGACGAGGCCGGAGCCGGCTTCAGGCAGACGCCCTTCGGTGGCCGTCCGAGTGACGACCCTGGTGACGTCGGGACGGCTGGTCGAAGCTCTCCCGTTGGCGGTGCTCCTTGTCGCTGGCGTTGCCCTGCGGACTGTGCTCCTCGGCCAGCAGCAGCTGTTCCGCGACGAGGCGACGTCGTGGTACCTGGCGAGTCACTCGCTCGGCGACATGCTGGGCCTGGCGGCCAACGAGACCGCACCGCCCCTCTATCTCCTGCTTCTGAAGGGCTGGATGGCGGCCTTCGGCGACTCCGAGGCGGCGCTTCGATCTCTCTCCGTCGTGGCTGGCATCGGAACCATCGGCGTCACGTGGCGATGGGCCGGGGACGCATTGGGCAGGACCGGGGCGTTGGTCGCAGCTGCCCTGGTCGCCCTGTCTCCGGCGATGGTTGCCGCCGACCGCGAAGCGCGGATGTACAGCCTGGAGACCCTCCTGGCCACCCTGGCGTGGTGGTTGGTGTGGCTCATTGTCGCCCGGGGCGGTGAGTGGTCCGCGCGGCGCAGAGCGGCGGCAGCCGTCGGCCTCGTCCTGGGGGTGGCCGGCGAGGTCTGGACCATGTCGCTCGGCCTACCGGTGGCCGGGCTGCAACTCGCCTTCGCCGTCTTCGGGCTCCTCTGGCTCCGAACCCGTGTCTCCGCCATTGCGGCCGGCTGCGTTCTGCTCGGCGTCCTGAGCCTGGCACCCTGGCTGCCGAATCTGCTCGCGGTAGCCTCGAACGGCCAGCGTTTCTGGACTCCGCGCCCGGATCTTGGGTCGGCTGCGGACACGCTGAGCTACTGGCTGTCCCTGCGACTTGGAGGGTTGTGGTGGCTGGGCGCCGGGCTCGCGGCGGCCGGCGCGGCCCTCGGGCTCGCTGCCGCGTCCCGCGGTCTGCTGTCGCGTCCGTCGACCGATATCGGAGATCGGGGCGCAGTCCCCGGCGGCGTTCGGCGCGATCGACTCCTGGCAGTGGCAATCGCGCTGGGCATGGGCCTGGTGCCGGCGGTCTGGATCTACTCGCAGCTCAACTCCGTCTATGACCCGCGCTACCTGGGGGCCGCGTATCCGCCGTTCGCCATCGCCATAGCGGCGGGTGTCGTTTCGGTAGCTCGGAAAGCGCGATCGCAGTTCGGCGCCAATCAGCCGGTGCCGGCGAGAGCGCTCGCGATTCTCGTGGTGCTGGCTCTCGTGTGTGGCATCGCGATACCCGCAAGTGTCGCGGTCGATGACTCCAGCCACGACAAGGAGATCGAGCCCGCGCGGCAGGTCGTCGCGACTTTGTCCGGGCTCGTCCACCCGGGCGACGTGGTCATAACCCTCAACGCCCAAACGTATTTCCCGCTGCGCTACTACCTCCGCGACGGCGAACTCGAGCGGAGTCTTGGGACAAGCCTGTATGACTGGCACCGGCCGTCAGCCGCATTCTTCACCGGCTGGAAGGACATAGACGACACCGGCATCCTCGAGCCGGCGACGGTGGCCCGCCAGGGCTGGAGGGAGACGGTCCACATCGGCCCTCGAAGCGTGTTCTGGCTGGTCACGCTGGTCGACCCGGACCGCGAGTTCTCTGTCTTCGAGCCACTCTCGACGGGCGAGATGCGCGAGACAGGGCGCTTCGACGTCAAGGGAGCGGGTCGAGTTGCCCAGATCCGCAGCGCCGTACTGGTCGAGCCGTAGGGAGCTGCGTAGGGGACGCGGAGCGGCTTTTGCGCGGTCAGGCGGTCTCAGGTGCGGGCCCGTCGCCAGCTCGATCGGTCTCAGGCGCGGGCCCGTCGCCAGCTCGATCGGTCTCAGGCGCGGGCCCGTCGCCAGCTCGATCGGCCCCGGGGCAGCCTATTCGGCCGTCCGCTCGGGGGAAGAAGGAACCCGGTCGCGGTCCCCGCGTTCGTTCAGTTCCTCCGGCAGCCACAGGCGCTCGCGAACGGAGATCAATGACTCGATCCGCGGCCGGTCGGCGCCTGGCGTTTCGGCGGCACCAGACGGTTCGGGCGTTTCCGCGGTGCCGGGCGTTTCGGTGGTCGTCAGGCCCAGCTCGTCGGCGAGAGCGGCCACGACCTCGTCGGCCCGGCCACTGCCCCGTTCCTGCGAGTGGCGGAGCCTCATCCACAGCACCGCGGCCCCGGCCGGGACCCCGTCCGGCACCGAGATCGCCGCGTCTGAGTCTCTGACCCGGAGATCGATAATGAGCGGCCTTAAATCGTAGGCGACGGTTTTCGTCTCGCGGCGCCGCTCGCGAGGGAGCCGCTCCGCGGAGATCAGCCGGGCCGCCGCGGACGCGAGGTCCTCTCGTTCCACGCCGAACAAGGTCATGCGGTAGTCGGCGGCAACGAGCTGCGGAGCGAGGGCCGGCGCCCCCATCCAGACATCGTGTAGACCGATGACCCTGTAGCCGGCCGGCATCCCGGCTGTCAGGCGCGCTCGCAAAGCCGGAGCGGTCAGGCGCTCGGCCAGGAACAGGTCGGCCAGCTCGTGTTCCGCGAGCATGCCGAGCTGGAGAGGGGCGGCGAAGACCAGTTTCGGCCTGGCGTTGAACCCGCCCGTCGTGGCCACGGGAATCGCTCCCCGCCGAAAGGCACGCTCCCATTGCGTGACCGCGTCGAGGTGGGCCAGATAGCGGGCCTCTTCGTCGCGGGTGAAGACGATCCGCCACCGCTGCACGGCATCGCTCACGGCATCAACTCCACTCCCCCTTCGGTCGGCGCCCCGCCCGACGCGCCGGGTTTGCCGGGCGCACCGGGCTTGCCAGGTTCTCCGCCCGGCGGATCCGTATGCTGCCGGCCCCTGCGGTTCCGGGCAGATGAGCCGGTCCCTCCCCTGCCGCCGGTTTCCGACCTGGATCGATCGCGGCCCCATCTGGCCACGACCAGCTCCGCCGTCGTCGCCTGCAGCAGCAGGGTGACTAGAACGACTCCGAACGTAATCCCCTGCATCGCGGATCGATTCGGGAAGTCCAGCGGAAGAGAGAGCGCCAGGGCCGTCGACACGGCACCCCGCAAACCGGACCAGAAGACAACGTGCAACCAGTCGAGCGGGATGGCCGCCTCGTCACGACCTGCCGCCTCGTCACGACCTGCCGCCGGTCGACCCTTCCGCTTCCGGGTGCGCTTCGGAGGACGCGTCCTCCGTTGAACGAGCCGCCAGACGCCCAACAAGCCGTAGACGATGACCGCCCGTCCGACCAGTGTTGCTGCGAACGCCCAGGCTATCGGCGACGCCACATCGGCCAGGGCTCGGATCGATATCGCGAACCCAACGACGAGGAAGACGAAGGCGGTAGCCAGGAAGGCGACGAACTCCCAGACCGTGTCGAGAGCTTCTTCCGTCCGAGGCGAAAGGCCGTTCTTGCGGCCGTATGTGCCCAGGACGATTCCGGCGACGGCGGTAGCGATCACGCCCGAGAGGTGGAACGCGTCGGCCGTCAGATAGGTGCCGTAGGCGAGGACCACCGAGAGACTGATCTCGATCAAATGATCGCCGACGCTCGGCAGGATCCGAGAGACAACGTATCCGGTGACCGCGCCCAGGGCGCTGCTTACGAGCGTCACCCAGACGAACGTGAACCCGATCTCCGCCGGACCGACCGGGCGCGAGACGAAGTCGACCGCCAGGGCGAAGACGACGATGCCGGTCCCGTCATTGAAGACGCTCTCCGCTTCGACGAGCGTGGCCAGACGCCGCGGTGACGCGAGACGCTTGAAGGTGGCGATGACCGCTGCCGGATCGGTGGCCGAGAGCATCGCCCCCACCACGAACGCCTGGGGCAAGGCTAGGCCGGCGCCCAAGTGCAGGGCCGCCGCGACGATCGACGCGCTTACCAGGACGCCGGGGCCGGCCAGCAGGCTCACGCCCACAAGAGAAGGACGCAGCTTGCCGAAGTCGGTCTGGTAGGACGCCTCGAAGATCAGGGCCGGCAGCAGGACCACCAGCACGAGCTGGGGGGTGATCTCGATTCGGAGGGGTGCCAGGGTGCCCGCGGCGATGCCGAACGCAACCAGCGCAACGGTGTACGGCAGCTGGATTCGACGGGCCAGGAGGGTCACCAGCGCGGCGGACCCGACAAGAAGGACGAACAGACGAATCAGCTCGAGGGTCGTCTCACCCGAGCCTGCAGTGTTTGCCGGCGTCACCCAGACTTCTCGCCACCGGCCGCCTCCACCGGCGACGCGAGACCGTTGGGCTCGGCGTCCTTCGACTGCATCTGCATCCCCAGCATGTAGTGTGGCCGGCCGCGTCTCCCGGCGCGGTCGCGGTCCACGTTAGCACCCGCGGCGGACGCGACGGCGCCAATCGAAGCGGTCCCGTCCGCGTGGGAGCGGCGGGCATCGCCGGGCGGGCCAACGTATCGCCACCGCCTCGACGGAGGTCCGGCACCCGCTTCGCCGCCGTCCGTGTCACCGCCGAGGCTGATGAGCATCTGGCGCGGACCCTGATCGCCCGTATCGCAGCCAAAGCCGGTCGCCGCCGGGACACCGCAGTTCGAGCACGGGCCCCAGTGGCAGTCGGCCGTGGTCCGAGCGGCCAGGGCGAGCTTTCGGTCGCGCAGGAGGAAGTCGGTCGAGACGCCGGCGCCCAGGTGCTCCCACGGCAGGTGCTCGTCGGTGGGTATGTCGCGCTGGGCATACCAGGCCGGGTCCAGACCCTCGTCGGCGAACGCCTGGATCCACACGCCGAACTTGAAGTGCTCGTCCCAGGCGTCCAGGCGCGCCCCGTTCCGCCAGGCTCGCACGATCACAGCATTGAGCCGGCGATCACCCCGGCCGAGCGCCGCCTCGAGGAGCGAGCTCCGCGGATCGTGCCAGGACAAGACGAGGCCCTTGCCGTGAAGGGCGTTCCGCAGTTGGGCAACCTTGGCCTCGATCTCGTCGGTGCTGTCCTGGCCATCCCACTGGAACGGGGTCGTGGCCTTGGGTACGAACGTCGACACATTGGCCTTGACCTGAGCCCGGCCGCCGTGGCGCCGTCGCCCGATCTCGAGGACGCGCCGGCAGATCCCCGCTATGGCCAGCACGTCCTCCGTCGTCTCCCCCGGCAGGCCGATCATGAAGTAGAGCTTCACGGCGCTCCAGCCGCGGCCGAAGGCCAGTTCGGCGCAGCGAACGATCTCCTCGTCGCTCACGCCCTTGTTGATCGTGTCGCGCAAGCGCTGGCTTCCGGCCTCGGGCGCGAACGTGAACCCGGAGCGGCGGCCGCCGGGAGCGATGGCGTCGACCAGCTCCACGGTGAAGGCGTCTACGCGCGTGCTCGGAAGCGAGATGACGACCCCCGGATTGCGCCGGTGCAGAGCCGAGGCGACCTGCCGGACGTACGTGTAGTCCGCGGTGGAAAGGCTCGTCAGCCCTACCTCCTCGTAGCCGGTCGCGCGCAGGATCGCCTCGGCAGCGGCCACCGCGACGTCCGGCGCGCGCTCTCGGAGGGGCCGGGACTGCATCCCCGCCTGGCAGAAGCGGCAGCCGCGCGTGCAGCCACGCATGACTTCGAGCTGGGCCCGGTCGAAGACGATGCCGATGTTGGGGACGATCTGGCGGATGCCGCGGACCCGGGTCTCGAAATCGGCGGCGATACGTCCTGCGACGCTGGTCGGAGCGGCCTCGTCGAGGCGGTCCAGCGCCGCGAACGTGCCGTCGGCCTCGTAGCGCGGCTTGTACAGCGAGGGCACGTAGACGCCGGCAAGCTCCGCCGCGCNNGCACCACGTCCTCGCCCTCGCCAAGGACCACCGCGTCGGTCAGGTCGGCGAACGGCTCGGGGTTCAGGACGATGGAGCCGCCGGCGATGACCAGCGGATCCGTCCCAGAGCGCTCCCCGGTCGTGAGCCCGATGCCTGCCAGATCGAGCATGTCGAGCACATTCGTAGCCACCAGCTCATAGCCGAGGCTGAGGCCCAACACGTCGAAGTCGCGGAGAGAATGCCATGTCTCGAGACTCCACAGCGGCACCCTGGCCGTTCGCAACTCGGCCTGGAGGTCGACATCCGGGGCGAAGCAGCGCTCGGCCAGACAGTCGGGCCTGTCGTTGAGGACCTCGTAGAGGATCCGCAAGCCGAGATTGCTCATCCCGATCTCATACAGATCCGGGTACGCGAAGCACCACTTGAGAGCGGTTTCGGCCCAGTCCTTGCGAACCGAGTTCCACTCCCCGCCCGAGTAGCGGCCCGGCTTGCGGACGCGACTCAGCAACTGCCGTATGGTCAGAGCCGGGAGCGGCCGCGGAGCGTTGAAGGGGCCAGCCTCGATCCGGGCGGGTAAGCGCTGGCCTGAGAGTGCCGTCGTCATGGTCTAGCTCGCTGGACCGACCCGCGGCCGGGCGTATCAGATTTCGGAGGCAGGGGTCACCACTCGGGCTTCTCTCGGCGCAGATTCGTGCTCTGAACGATGCCGAGGCCGGCGGCCAGGCTGACGAGCGAGGCGCCGCCGTAGGTGATGAAAGGCAGAGGGATGCCCGTAACGGGCACCAGACCGATGACCATGCCGACGTTCACAAGGACCTGGAACAGGAGCATGGTCGCCAGACCGGTGCCGATGAGCATCGCGAACCGGTCCGGGGCGCGCCAAGCGCAGATGAGCAGCCGCCATAGGAGCAGGACGAACAGGATGAGGACAACCATCGAGCCGATGAAACCCAGCTCCTCGGCCAGGACTCCCCACACGAAGTCCGTGGACTGGACGGGCAGGGAGACCGTCCCGTTGGTGAGGCCCTTACCACCCCAGCCGCCCGCATGTACCGCCGTCTCGGCTTGCCCAACCTGGTACCCGGCGCCCTTGGGATCTGCGCTCGGGTTGAAGAGCGTCAGCAGGCGAGCTTGCTGGTAGTCGCGCAGGCTGGCCCACACGATGGGGATGGCTCCCGCAACCCCCGCGAGCAGAGTGCCCATCCAGAACAGGCTGGCGCCGGACATGAAGAGCATGCCGGCAACCAGGGCCACCAGAACCAGTGACGTGCCGAGGTCCGGCTGGAGCATAACCAGCACCCAGGGCGGCACCATGATCACGATCGTCCCGAGTATGGTCCAGAGGGATTTGGCGCTCCGTTCGCGATGCGCCAGAAACGCCGCGAAGACGATGACCATGACGATCTTGGCGAGCTCGCTGAACTGGAACTGGAAGTCGCCGATGGTCACCCAGCGAGCCGCGGTGGCTTCACCGGTACTCCTGCCGATCCGAAGCGTCAGGATCAGGAGGCCGATGTTGACCAGGTATAGCGGCCAGGCGAACGAGCGGAGCCACCTGTAGTCGAAGACCGTCGTGAGGCCCAGCACAACGACCGCGATGACGCCCCACATCAGACTACGCACAAACGGTGAACTCAGGGACAGCGACTCATGGGTCGATCCGACGCTGTTGCTGTACGCCATGACCAGCCCGAAGATCGTCAGGAGCACCGCGTACGTCGTGAGCTGGAAGTCGTAGTTGCGCCACGCCAACCAGCCGGCCTTGGGGGCCCAGCCCCGGAGCTTGAGTGTCTCGCCGCGCAGAATGCTCATGGGTCAGTCGATACCGTCAGTCCCTGTTCGGACTGCCGTAGAAGTTGGTCACTCGCTGAGTCCAGGTTTGGATGTACCCAGGAGTGCGGATATTGAAAGGATCGCCTTTCAAGCCGAAGTGCATCATCAGGTAATACTTGACGACCTCCGTCGCCACGTTGCCCCAGGTATCCGCACCGTAGATGAAGGCCATAACGGCGAGCTGTGAGTCCGGCTTCGTGAAGTCGCCGTTGTAGGGATCCCCCGGGACGTAGCCGACGAACCACTCGTGGTATGGCAGGCGCCCGTACTTGTCGTTGACGCCGAACTCCGCGGTCCCGGTCTTGCCCGCGACCTTGATCGGCAGGTCCACGAGGTTGTACGTGTGTCGTGTCGTGACGACTGCCCGCGTCGCCAAGCGCATTTGCTGAAGGGTCTCCTGCGACGCCGGCAGCTTGTTCAGAAGCTTCTGCGGTATCGGCGTGACCTTGCCGGCGAAGTCGGTGGTCGATTGCACGACGTGCGGCTGCCAGAGGTTGCCGCCGTTGGCCAGGGCGCAGTATGCATTCAGGAGCTGGAGCGGAGTCGAGGCGTCATAGCCCTGACCGATGCCTGCCTGGATGATTTCGCCGGTGTACATCGGCAGGCCTGTGTTTTTCTCCTTCCAGTCGTTGGTCGGGACGATGCCGCTGGCCTCGAATGGGAGGTCGATGCCCGTCGGAGCCCCGAAGCCGTACTGCGTGGCCCAGAAAGTCAGGCGGTCGAGACCGACCATCTGCGCGAGCTGATAGAAGAAGGTGTCGCTCGAGTAGGCAACGCCCTGAGTGATGTTCAGGGGCCCCCAACCCTGCTTGTCCCACTCCCAGAACTTGAACGCGCCGATCTGGATGAAGGGCTGCGAGAGGAGAGTCGTCGAGGCATCGAAGGTGCCGCTGCAGTAGTCGAAACTATCTCGAACCTTGTCCCCTGCGAAACTGCACTGAGGATTGTCCTGAAGGCCGGCCGTACCGGTAACCAGCTTGAAGGTGGATCCGGGCGCGTACTGGTCTGCGATCGCCTTGTTCAGGAGCGGCTGACTCGGGTCGGTCAGGAGCTTCTGAAAGTCCGTTTCGCCGATCCCATCGGCGAACTTCTGGTCGTCGTAGCTCGGCAGGCTGACCATCGCCAGGATGTTCCCGTTCTGGGGGTTCTCGACGATGATCACGCCTCTCGTCGCGATCGGCACGCTGGAGCCATTGAGGCCCCACTGGAGGGCCTTCTGCGCGATCTGCTGCTCATGGGTGTCGATTGTCAGGGTGAGGGACTCACCCGGGATAGGCGGCTTGTGGCTCGTAAGCAACCCGGGAATGGCCTTACCGGAGTCGTCGAGGGCCACGCTCTCGTCGCCGTATGTGCCCCGGAGCAGTTGCTCGTAGGACGCCTCCAGCCCATTCTGCCCAACCACGTCCGAATTCGAGTAGCCCTGGCTCTTCAGGTTGTCGTATTGCGCCTGCGTGATCTGGCCGGTGTAGCCGAGAATTTCGGAGAAGAGGGGACCGGTGACGTACTGGCGATGCTGTATGACGACCACCTTCACGCCCGGGAGAGAATCGCCGTTCTCCTCGATGAACCTCGCCACCTCGACGGGGACGTTGTCGGCGATCTTCACCGGCTCGTAGAGCGACCCGGGTGCGCTGTCGATCCTGGTCTCAATGTCGACGGGGCTCGTGTTCAGGAGCGACCCCAGCCGTTCGGCTACGAGGGGCTTTTCTGAGAGCTTCAGGTCGATCGGAGTCACCGTTACCGAGTAGGTGACGACGTTCTGGACCAGCGGCGCTCCCGATGCATCGTAGATAAGGCCTCGCGTGGAAGGAACGCTCTGGGTGGCCGTCAACGCGGCATTCGCCCCCTGGCCCGTCTGCTGCCCCTTGACGACCTGGAGATAGAACATCCGGGCGCTCAGGGAGGTCACGCCGACGACCACAGCCAGGACGAACGCGCCGAATCGGTAGATGTTTCGGGGCTCGGCCGGTCGGTCTTCGGTCTTTACGCTCATAGCGTCACCGCCACCACAGTACGCGTTCCCGCTGCTCCGCGCGTCTCTTCAGGCCTATCACCAGCGGTGCGATCAACGCGGACATGGCTGCGTTGACGATCCCAGCGGCGATGAGATTGGTCAGCTGAATCGATGGCGCAGGGGGACGGAGCAGTCCCGTGACCACATTGGATATCACCAGAAACGCTGGGGTCAGCACCAGGACGGCGCCAATGACGCCAGGGTATCGGGATCGGGAAAGGAGCGGCACGGCCAGGTCCGTGGCGGCCATCGCAATCAAGAGCCCAAAAACCGTGGAGCCCAGCGGCCGCATAGCAAGGAAGTCCAGGAACAGGCCGCCCACGAAAGCCCAGGCCATCCCCTCCTCGAAGCCATACACGAGGGTGATGGCGATTCCGCATAGCAGGACGATCTGAAGTTGTGCGCCAGCGATCTGATATCGCGACGCCATCGATGACTCCAAGAGCGCCGCGATGCCGGCACCGACCGCAGCGAACGCGGGACCCATGGCGGTCAGCCCTCAAAACAGTGTGGGAGCGACACCCCGGCGTGAGGGATGCGACTTCGTATAGGCATCAACCGGGGGAGTATAGGGCCGTCCGCAGGATCCGAACAACGCCGGGACTTCGCCCGCGGCCGTCGTCGCCCCGTTGGTCTCGAGCTCGGAGCGGAATGGACGGGGATCGAGCGGAGCGGGCCCGGGACAGCTCCGACTACTTCCGGGGCAGATCGGCCAGGGAGCGGGTGGAGCTCGCGCCGGCCCCCTGTTTCACGTGGAACGGTGAAGAGCGGCAGCAGCACGGACCGCGCGACGAGGACTGCTTCGTAGGGCGTCACGCCGAAGTCACGGAGACACGGTTGCACGTGAAACAGAGCCCGACTGGCCCCGGGGCACTGCCCGATGAGGCCGCACGCTCGTCAACACGCAGTGTCGGGCCGCTCTGCTAGCGGCGCCACTCGGCATCCCCGGGTGGTGCACACTCGAACCTCGCAGTCATCGCCGCGTCTGCGGAACCTCGCCGCCACGCTATCAAGCCCGCCGGCCGAATGAGTGGTCGCCGATGATCCCGCCATAAGCGGCGAGGCCTATCTTCGGGGCGTCACTGGGCGGTCCGGGCGGTCTGACGGATGGGGCCTTTCAGGGGTCCCATTTGGGACTCACTCCAACCCGATAGCCGGCCCCGGATGCTAGAATTGAGCGTGCCGCCGATAGAAATGGGGACCTGATTGGGCCAGATCATCGCCTGCGCCAACCAAAAAGGTGGCGTGGGCAAGACGACCACGGTTGTCAACCTAGCGACATACCTGGCCCTGGCCGGAGATACGGTCCTCGTCATCGATCTTGACCCTCAGGGCAACACCACCAGCGGCTTCGGCCTGGATCGCGGCCAGATCCAGCACTCGATCTACGAGGCGATCATCGAGGACGCTCCCGTGTCCGAGCTGGTCGTTGGGACCGTCGTCCCGGGCCTCTCGATCGTTGGGTCCTCCATCTCTCTGGCCGGCGCGGAAGTGGAACTCGCTCCATTGCCCCAGCGTGAACGGCGACTTGCCCGCATCCTGACCGAGCTGGTGGCCGAATACGACTACATCATCCTCGACTGCCCGCCCTCGCTGGGCCTGCTGACCGTCAACGCACTCACCGCGGCCAACGCGGTCGTGATCCCGATTCAGTGTGAGTACTACGCCTTGGAAGGCCTGTCGCAGCTGATTGCCACCATCAATCTCGTACGGAACCACCTCAACCCCGACCTGGCCATCAAGGGCGTGGTGCTGACGATGTACGACGCACGGACCAACCTTTCGGCGGAGGTCGACGCGGAGGTCCGAAAGCACCTCGGATCTGCCGTCTTCCGGACGGTCATCCCGCGCAGCGTCCGTCTCTCCGAGGCGCCCAGCTACGGGCTGCCGATCGCCTTGTACCGGCCCGACTCGAAAGGGGCGGAGGCCTACGCCTCGATGGCCGCCGAGTTGCGAGAGCGCGACGGGCGCGCGGCGCCGCGTCCCACGGCGGCGCCGACTCGTGGAAGCGGCACAGCCGACGCCGCGGCAGCCGATGGGGGCTCACAGTGACGCCACTGCACGTCGAGCGGCACACCGGACTGGGGCGAGGGCTTGGAGCATTGATCCCTCAGACCAACCCGACCGGAGCGGCGGCCGTCGAGATCCCCATCTCTCGCATTCGCGGCAACCCCTACCAACCACGCCAGCACGTCGAGCAGCAGTCTCTCGAGTCGCTCGCCAGCAGCATCGCCACTCACGGAGTCCTCCAGCCCGTGATCGTGACTGAGATCCTGGATGGCTATCAACTCGTCGCCGGCGAGCGACGGGTGCGAGCGGCGCAGATGGCCGGCCTGGACCACGTTCCGGCCATCGTGCGCCAGTTGATCGAGCGTGACCAGCTTGCCGTCGCCCTCGTAGAGAATGTCCAGCGCGCCGACCTCAACGCCATGGAGGAGGCGCACGCTTACCGCCAGCTTGCCGATGAGTTCGGCTTGACCCAGGACGACATTGCCGGTCGCGTCGGACGCGCCCGCTCGACCGTCGCCAACACCCTCAGATTGCTGGAGCTCGAGCCTTCGGTTCAGCAGGCACTCGGTGGCGGCGACATAACCGAGGGCCACGCCCGCGCCCTGGCCGGGGCGACACCCGCGGCGCAGCGTCAGCTCGTCGAAACGGTGGTGGCCCGCGGGCTGTCCGTGCGCCAGACGGAAGAGCTCGTTCGAAGGCTGCGAGATCGCCCTGCATCGAAGACCAGGACCGCGACGGACTCCGACGTCGAGATGGAACGTCTCGAGGAGGACCTGCGTCGAGCCCTGGGCACGAAGGTGCTCCTCGCCCGATCGCGGAAGGGCGGACGCATCGTCATCGAGTACTACAGCGACGAGGAGTTTTCCCGCCTCTTCGACCGCCTGACCGGAGGAAACTCTTGACCCAGGAACTCACCAAGCGCGCCGCCAACGGATCGGCGAACCCTGCCACTCAACCGGCAGCGGGTCGTCGCTCTCGCAAGCCCGCAACCGGCGAATACAACGCCGAGAGCATCCAGGTCCTCGAAGGGCTGGATCCGGTCCGCCGTCGACCCGGCATGTACATCGGCTCCACCGACGTACGCGGCCTGCATCACCTGGTCTGGGAGGTCGTCGACAACTCGATCGACGAAGCCATGGCCGGGTACGCAACCAACGTCGAGGTCCGCATCCTCGAGGACGGGTCCGTGCGGGTCATCGACGACGGCCGTGGCGTCCCGGTCGGACGCCATCCGAGCGGCAAGGACGCACTCGAGATCGTTCACACGGTGCTCCACGCCGGCAGCAAGTTCGGCGGCGGCGGCTACAAGGTGTCCGGTGGCTTGCACGGCGTGGGCGTCAGCGTCGTCAATGCTTTGTCGGAGTGGCTGCGCGTCGAATCTGCGCGCGATGGGGCAATCTGGGCCCAGGAGTATTCGCGCGGCGAGCCGACGATCGGCGTCCGCAAGATCGGCCCCCAGGGCGACCGGCGAGGCACGACAACGACCTTCAAAGCCGATCCCAGCGTCTTCGAGACCACCGAGTTCTCGTTCGACACCATCGCCCAGCGTCTCCGCGAGTCGGCATACCTGAACAAGGGCTTGTGGATCCGCCTGCTGGACGATCGGGCCCAGCGTGAACGTTCGTTCTATTTCGAGGGCGGCCTCGTCTCCTTCGTTCGACATCTCAACAAGAACAAGGAGACGCTCAACGCCCGACCCATCTACGTGGAACGCCGGGAGTCCTCGACCTCCATCGAGATCGCGCTCCAGTACAACGACTCGTACGCGGAGAACGTCTTCAGCTTCGCCAACAACATCAACACGATCGACGGCGGGAGCCACATGACGGGTTTCCGCGCCGCCCTGACCCGCTCCCTCAACGACTACGCCCGCCGGGCCGGCATCCTCAAGGACTCCGATGCCAACCTGAGCGGCGACGACGTCCGCGAGGGGTTGACGGCCGTGATCAGCGTCAAGCTCGTCGATCCCCAGTTCGAGGGCCAGACCAAGGCCAAGCTCGGCAATCCCGAGATCAAGGGCCAGGTGGAAGCGGCCGTGACCGAAGGGATCGGCCAGCACCTCGACGAGAACCCGGCCGACGGACGGCGGATCATCGAGAAGTCGCTCATCGCCGCGCGTGCCCGAGAAGCCGCCCGCAAGGCCCGCGACCTGGTGATCCGCAAGGGCGCCCTCGAAGGGATGTCCCTGCCGGGCAAGCTGGCCGACTGCCAGGA
>PLMA01000033.1 GCA_003141455.1 Chloroflexota bacterium
CCTGTTTTCGCTTGACATTCGCATCGTCTTCGCGCTGAAGAACACGAGTGCCTCGGATACCGCTCTGCTCACTGCGACCGGGCCAATCGTGACCGCCCTGCTGGCCGCAGCGGTCGGGCTTGAGCGGATGGGGAACGGTACACCTCGTCGCTGAGTCGTCGACGAAGAGCCCGGATGGCCTCGGTCTTGGTGTCGCCGGCGGCGAGGCGTTTGGCCACGTAAGCCTCCCCGAGGCTGGGGCATCGGAGTTGGGTGATGGCGATACGGTGCAGGGCGGCGTTGAGCTGACGGTTGCCGCCACGGCTCAGCCGATGGCGGACGATGTTGCCCGACCAGACTGGTATGGGGGCCGTTCCGGTGTGGGCCGCGAATGCAGCACGCGAGTGGAAGCGGCCGATGCCGGCCGTCTCGGCCACGATCTTGGCGGCGGTCAGCGAACCACAGCCGAACAGGTCCAGCAGGCTCGGCGCGAGTGTCTCGGTCAACTCGCCGATCTGCCGTGCCAGGTCATCGATCGCCACCGTGAGCTCTGAGATCCGGGCCACGAGATCTCTCGCGACACGCGCGTACGGCTCGGTCCGGCCGACGAGCTGGCGGTCGACCCCCGCGAGCACGACCTGCATCATGAGCTTCCGTGCGGGGGGCTCTGGGATGCCAAGTTTCACGAGGAACCAGCGCAAACGAGACTGGTGGCCGTTCGATCTGAGATCAAAACGTCCCGATAGTCGACGAGCAGACGAACCTCGCGCTCGACGCCATCGAGGTGAGCAACAGGCAGGTTCGGTTCGCGCAGAGCCGCCCTGGCGACCAAGAGGGCATCGATTGGATCGCTCTTGCCGGGCTCTCTGGCTGAACGTCGTGCGCCGGCCATGAGCTTGGTGGGTACCCGCCGGACTGCTTCCCCACCCCTTAGGAGGTCCGCCTCCAGGCGCCGGGTGAGGTTGCGACAGTCCTCGAGAGCCCAGGTGCGGTCGGGCCAGGAGCGGCTCCAGATCAGCAGATCCAGATGCCCTTCGGCAGTCGCGGCGGCAGTCCGTTCGGCGAGCTTGCGGCCGGCTTCGTCGACGGCGACGACGGTGTGTGTCCGCTTGTGCGAATCGACTCCAATGACGACGATATCCCTGGTCTCCCTCTTCGCTGGGGTGGACTAGGGCCGGTCGGCGGACACACCTGAGTTGGGGCGTTGACACCACGCTCCTGTCAAGTCACGTCGGCCGGTCCGCTATGTCCGGCGGCCGGCAGAATCCATCCTGGCCACGCCACACGGCGGGCAGTCCTAGTGAGAGTCAGGCCGCCGGACAAGCTGAAGAGTGACACTCAAGTCATCGTGTGCCTCTCCGAAAACCGACGATGAAGGCTGGGCCTCGCTGAACGGCAGCGTCGAAAGGTCTTGCTCCAACCTTTGACCTCCCCTCAAGGGCCTTGCCGCGCCGGGTCGTGATTAGGCCCACGACCGGCGCGACCATAGCGTGGGGAGCCTGCCGCGCAATCATCTCGTAGGTGGCGGCGTGGAAGAGGTGGTCTGGGCCGACCTCGTGCCACTCGTAGTGGTCCAGCACCCGCTCAGTTTCGAGACCGCGGGCCCAGATCGGCACCTTCTTGGAGGCGATGTGGTGGGCGATGTACGCCAGCCACGCTTCGGTAGGCTCATACCGCGGCAGGATCCGGCGTTCGAGCAGCTCGTCCGCCGAACGCGACAGGATCTCCGTCCGCGGCGCCACGACGACCCCGGTCTCCTGGTTCCAGCTTACCTGCGCCGCCACCCCAGGCCGCAGGCTCGACCCATATGAGGCGCGCCATATCACGATGTGAGAGCGCACCGCGGGTGACGTGGACATGCGGTTGTACCGAGCCGCCCAGGCACGGGTGGCGTGTTCCTCTGGTGCCGCATCGATCACGCAGGTCGCGACGGCATACCGGCGCATGAGGACGTCGAGGTCCTCGTAGCTGTCGACCCGGCCGAACCATATGGTGCGGGGCGCGCCGGAAGGATCGCGTGTGCCCACCACCACGTCGAACTTCGCGCCGACGTCGACTCCCATCGTGCAGCTCCGGCCGGTAAGTGCCATCGGGTTCGTCTCGTCGCAGCGCGACGTGATCGCGGCCTCCGTGAAGGCGTTCGTTCCTTCGTCCCAGGGGATCCCCATCGTCAGGTTCCAGAAGTCGGAGCGCCACGGGTGCTTCCGAAACGAGAGCAGGATCTTGGCGGCGTCCAGCCAGGGGGCCGAGAGCTGGCTGATCGCGTAGCCGTGCGCTCGCCCCGGCATCGGCGCCTCGGGGACCCAGCGCCCGGAGGCCCGATCCTCGGGCGTCAGGCTGCGTCCGCAACGGTGGCAGAAGAACCGTGCCGGTCGTCCGTCCTGCTCCCAGCGCAGCCAGTCGTTCTCGGTCCAGCCGGTCGGGTCGGGCTCGACGTTGGCATACGGCCAAGGCCCACCGGGGAACGCCATCTCGAACTCGGCCGTGCACCCCCCACAGCGAACCAGCCAGCGGCGCTTATCGGTGAGCGCGAACACCGCGTCGATGCCGGCCCCCGGCAGTCGCGGGGTTGAGAGATGGAACTTCCAGCCGAAGCGCGAGGCATCCAGACGGTGCTCGAACTGGTCGACGATCTGCGGGTTGCTGAGGTCCTCCTCGTCGTGGATCAGCAGATCGGCATCGATCGAGACCGCGTCCTTCTCGCTCGATGCGCCTGAGAAGTAAATCGTCGAGCGCGGGCCCTCGAACGCCAGGCCGCGCTGATGGCGCTCCTCGAGTTGCCGGGGTGCCACGACGAACTGCTTCTGCATCACCGAGTCGACGTCGATAATCCGGTCGAGCAGGTACTGGGAGGATCGCACGATCGGGTTGATCCGGCCTTGGGTGAACTTGCCGACGTCGCGGGCGGTTGGCATCGTGTAGATGGCCGTCGTGGCAAACGAGGTCAGCATCCACATCGCACGCACGAGCGCGGTGGTCGACATGCCGAGCTGCGCGCCCTTCATGACCACGATCTCGGGCGCCATGTCGCGGTACACGTCCCGCAAGAACGGACGGGACGACAGATCCATGACGCCCGCCGACTTGGGCAGCCGGATGCGTGCCGTTTCCGACGCCCACCGCCACGGGTCGTATAGCGAGCGGAGCCAGCGAACGTCAGTCGGCCTCAGCTCACGTGGGTTCAGTGCCGTCACCGACCGCCTTCCCTTCGATGATCCCGTCGAGCCGATCGAACAGCTCGGTCATCGAGACCACGAGATCGGGGCGTTCCTCCAGGAGCTCGGCGTAGCGGCGCGCCTCTGGTGTCGGCCCGCCGACGTTGACCTGGACGGTGGTGCCGCCGACGTACATCGGCCGTGATGGATCGACCACTCCCGGATGCAACCCGAGGGCGATCGCCACCGAGAGCCGACGCGCCAGCAGTTGCCCGAGCGTCTCGATCTCGCGACGCACCTGCTCGAGCGGAGCCGAGAGGCCGGTCTCCTTCTCGGCGAACTTGCTGATGCGGGCGCGTTGTAGCCGGATCAGGGTATCGAACTCGGTGAGCACGTTGAGCGACGCTTCGGCCGAGGCGAACCTGCTGATGTAGCCAGCGGCGATGACAGTGTCGGGGGGCAACGCGTCGCGGAAGCGGTAGAGCCGCCGCCAGAGTGCCGGGTATGTGATCCGACTCGGGCCAAACGGATCGTCGGCTGGCACGCTCGCCTGTACCCAAGCGGCGATGCGCATCGGGCTCTCTCCGTTGATCAGGCGACCGTAGATTTGGCTGAATAGGGGATGCTCGATCAGGGAGCGGAACCGGCTGACCCGCGTCCCGAGCCACAAGGCTGGAGCCAGGCGGTCACTCTGCGCATCGGATCGGATGTGCTCGGGCAGGTGTGAGGGCTGGCGCAAGGTGAGCGGAGCCGCCGGGACCTCGTCGGCTCGGAGCTCGGCGTTCTCGATGAGCTTCGGCGCTGCCTTGGCGGCGGCGATGAGGGCGCGGTTGCGGGCGATCGAGTTGTCGAGCGCAAAACTCTCGATCGCGGCGGTCTCGAGGAGGCGCTGGGCCCCCTCGACTGTGCGGAGTCCGGCGAAGTCATAGACGGTTGCGACGCTCGTGGCCTTGCGTCGATGGAGCCCTCCCAGACGACGCGCATCGGTTGCCTCCTCGAGGCGGGACGGGTCGTGCCAGTAGCAGTGGCTCTGACCGCGCATCGCCGGCGCCCGGCACAGGAGGCCGTCGGGCATCTCGAAGGAGCAGCCGCGGTTCACCATGCTTCGGCACCGCTCGAGACTGGCCGGTAGTCGGACACTATCTGGCGATAGTGTGGGTCTCGACGGCGTCCGCAACCGCCGGTCAGCGGCCCTGTGACGAGGGCCCGACGGGGCCACGAAGCCGCCGTGTGCGCGAACGGGACCGACCGCGGCTCAGCCATCTAGGCGGCCCGCGATCTGGCCGCTGAAGCGCTCCCAGCGCCTCACGGCCACGTCGGCGTAGATCGGATCGAGCTCGATCCCCGCGCACACCCGGCCAGTTCTCTCTGCCGCGATCAGGGTCGAACCCGAGCCGAGGAGTGGATCGAGGACGAGGTCACCAGCCCGGCTGCTGTTCTCGATCGCGCGCTCCATTAACGGGAGCGGCTTCATCGTCGGATGGACCGGCGACTCCGAAGGTCGATCGATGTTCCAGACGTCGGACTGATCCCGATCCCCGCACCACTCGTGTGGGGCACCCTCCCTCCAGCCATACCAGATCGGCTCGTACCCGCGTTGGTAGTCGGCCCGCCCCAGGACGAAGCGGTCCTTCGCCCAGATGATCGTGTCGCTCCAATGGCCGCCCTCCTCCGCGAGGACCCGGCTGACCAGGGGCAGCTCCTTGCTGCTCATGCAGCAGTAGATCGCCCCATCGACCGAGGTAAGCAGGTTCCGCGCCCAGGCCCGGACGAACCCCTCCCAGGCCAGAGGATCGAGAGCGTCATTGGCGATCCGTCGACGCCTCGCTCCCCGCTGCTGACCACCGTGGTTGCCGAGGTCGACGTTGTACGGCGGGTCGACGAAGGACATCGCCGCCGTCCTTCCGCCGAGCACACGGCCGACATCGTCGGCGCTCGTGGCATCCCCGCATAGCAAGCGGTGGTCCCCGAGAGCCCAGAGATCACCGGGCTTCGCACGAGGTGCCCGCCGCGCTTCCTCCAGGGCCTCGTCAAGGTCGAAGCTCTCCACGTGCTCACGCTTCTCGCGGGTCTCCAGTGATCGCAGCATGTCTTTGATCTCGTCCTCCCCGAAACCGCTGAGCGAGAGGTCAAGGTCGGGCGTTGCCCCGAGGTCCGCGAGCAGCCGTGCCAGGAGCGCGTCGTCCCAGGACCCCGAAATCTTGTTGAGGGCAAGGCCGAGGAGGCGGGCCTGCTCGGTGCTGAGGTCGAGCCAGATCACCGGAACGCTAGTCAAGCCGAGTCGGCGCGCTGCGAGCAGGCGCTGGTGGCCGCCAATGACGGTCCTGTCTTCTCGCCGGGCCAGGACGGGCTGGACGAAGCCGAACTGTCGGATGCTCCGCTCGAGAGCATCGAGTTCCTCGTCGCTGATACGACGGGGGTTGGCGGGATCGGGGAGGAGCTCGTCGATAGGGACCTGTTCGACGCTTATCGTGGGGTCGAGTTTCATGGGCGGCGTCCTCTACGGTTCACGTCAATCTCTGTCGGCGGCGCCGGAGCTGACGACCCCCCGCCCACGGCGAATGCCCCCGTCAGCTCGAGTAGCTCGCGCTCATCGGCCGCCTTGAGGGTGTAGGCAGTGACCCACGCTGCGCCGGCCTCGCGAAGGGCGGCGAAGGTGCTGAACCCGGCCACGAGCACGAGCCGGTCGCCCCGCTCGACGACGGGATAGGTCGTCCCTTGGTAGCCCTCCATAGGCTCGGCGGCGTCGCCCGGGAAGTACCGGCGGACCCACGCCAGGACGAGCTCGTCGAGCTCGATTGCGGCCATGGGCACGACGTACCGCCGGTGGAGCTCGTAGCGTGCGCCGGAAGGCGGCTGATCATTGCCAGCGACCACGCCGGTGCGCCTCCGCCGTCTGCTGGTCATGCGGATCTAGCCCGGGCGGCGGCTTCCCACTCCTCACGACCCTCGATCGGAATGCGGCAGGTTGTTAACGCGCGTCCGACACCCTCCGGGCGCGCCACTTCCTGAGCGCGAGAACGCCCCTCCCGGACCTTCCAGGAGGGGACAATCTGGTCGGTTTGACAGCCAATCGTATTTGGGCGATGTAACCCCGCTCCGCTGGTCGACCACGTCCTGACAGCTAGGCTGGCTGCGTCGGGGGCCCCTCGACCTACAATTGGGGCGCACTACCATCTTGGTTGCGCGGGTGCCGCGCGCCGTCGCGCGGAGGGCGAGCCGGATGAGCACGCTGGACGACTTCATCCCTGAACCGCTAGCGACGTGGAATGGAGAGGTTCTGGAACGCCTCCGCGCCGAAAGCAAGGGCGAGGCGCTGTTCTTCGAGTTCAAGGGGGACTTCCGAGGCGAATACGTCGAGAAGGCCGTCTGCGCCTTCTCCAATGCACTTGGCGGTTTCCTGCTCCTCGGTGTAACGGCCGACACGGAGAACCGGATCGCTGCTTTTCCGGGACTTGAAGCCGCTGACGATTGGCCTAGCAGGGTCTCCGACAACATCGTCGGTCACATCAGCCCGCTCCCTGCATGGGATACGGTCGTGATCGACTCGCCGGATGATCCAACCCGGCGAGTCGTGGTTACCCGAGTCGAGCCCTCAGTCCGAACGCCTCACGTGGTGACAAAGACGGGCACCATCTACGTCCGCGTGCCCAACGAATCGCAACCCATCAAAGACAAGGCGTCGCTCGATGCTCTAGTCAGCCGCGGTAGGAGCGGCACAGACCTCGCACCTTACAGGGCCAGGCGGATCCTGCGGGAGGCTTCGCTTCTCCAGCTCGCCGACCTGCCGGAAGGCAGATTGTGCGTGGTTGAGATCGCAGCGGTCCCATCGCCAGCTCTCGCGGACCAAACGCTCTCCATCCTTACTCCGGATGGCAAGGCCCGCTCGCACGAAGTCTTTGACGCCTCTGGTCTATCTCTGCTTGCGAACCTGCGGTCGTTCGATCTCCGAGAGGATGGAGTCGACTACCGAAATCGGCTCGTGGTCGCAGGCAGACGCACTGATGGATCGATCTACGCTCGGCTCTGGTGGGCCCGGACCCCTGTCCCGGCACCCACGATCCGCGATCTTCTGGACGGCATGCTGGCGGTGTCGGCCAGCCAACGACCCCCGGTGCATCAGGTCTTCCTGCTTTTGCAACTGAGCGGAGTTCGCGGCCGCGCGCTAACTACTGCCGAAATTGGGGGGTCCTATGCACTCTTCAAGCAGGACACCTGGGAATGGAGCGGTGAAGTCGGTACTGATATCGGTTCGCGCGGCCTCGTGCCCGCTGAGATCGTCCGCCGCCTCTGGCGTCATCTAGGCTCCCCACAAGGGCTGGAACCAGATTAGATGCCCGGCACAGTCCGGTGACCGAGTCCGGTTTTCGAGAGGCCAGTTCTACAGCGGATCTGACAGCGGATCGCCCACGGATGGTCCCGGACGCGGGCGGACCGGAGGGGACTTCCTGTGCCGGCGTGCGGATGACCCTACGGCCGCTGCGGATCCTATGCCGCCGGCTCGGCGGCCGCCTTGCGGACGCGGAGGCACTCGTCGACACCGAACAATCGGTGGCTCCTCCGGTCGGAGACTGAGAAGCAGGCTTCAACGGCACGCATCGGGACGATCTCGGGCTGGTCGACCGCGTAGGTGTACCCCTCGTGGACGATCGTCGCCGACCCGTTCGCCAGGACGTTCCTCAGCCAGTTGACCCGTGAGCCGTAGGGCAGCGCGATCACGAACCCGTCGTTGGTGGGCACGGGCACGACGGGTGTCTCGTATTGGCGCCCCGACTTCCGGCCGCAACAGCGGATCACCGACGCGTACGCCCCGGGCGTGCCCGCCGACTTCATCTGGCGCGGGTTCATGACCGTGCGGGTGAACCAGATCATGGCCTTCATCAACGGTGGGAACTTGGTCCGCATTCCCAGCAGGTAGAGGATCGCGACCGCGGCGAGCCCAATGAGCAGGATCGCCACGAGCGCCAGGACTTGTCCGAACACGTCTGTCTCCTTGTGGTTCCGGCCCGACGACTCATCGGACCGGGCGGACGATAGTGTACAGAATACTTGACATCTTGTCTGCTGTGCTTTACTTTGGGCGATGTCAGCAATCTTTTACATGGGAGAGGCAGATGGCATTCCTGGAGAAGAGCAACTGGGTCGTCGTGGTGGTCGCGGTGGCTACTCTGGCCACGTACGGGACGTGGACGCTCGCGCAGGCGCTGAGCAAGCCGGTGGCCGAGATCGATTGGGTCCAGCCCATGATCTACTCGATCGTCGGCTTCGTCGTCCTGAACGTCGTGGGCAACGTCATCGCCGCCGCCACCAACCCCAAAGAGGCCGATAAGTCGGATCAGCGTGACAAGGAGATCAACGCTTTCGGTGAGCGAGTCGGCAACTACCTGATCATCGCCGGCGCCATCGGGGCCCTCGTGCTGACCATGGCCGCGGCGGACCGGTTCTGGATCGGCAACGCGATCTACTTCGCCGGCATCCTCGGCTCGTTGGGCGCGTCGGTCACGAAGATCGCGGCCTATCACGGGCCGTTCCAGAAATGGTAAAGCCCACGCACGTCACCAACTCGATACGGACGCTGCGGTTCGCCAACGGCGAGATGACCCAGGCGGACCTGGCCGATCGAGTCGGTGTCACCCGCCAGACGATCATCGCCATCGAGCAGGGCAAATACTCGCCCTCGCTCGAGATGGCCTTCCAGATCGCCCGGGTCTTCAACGTTCGCCTCGACGAGGTCTTCCAGTACCCGGCCGAACAGGGCTGACCGGCCGACCGCCGGCCCCGGCCCCGCCGGACGCCACAACAACCCTCACACCGATCAGGAGCACACCATGATTTCAGAAGCGTCAACGAAGGCACCGTCTCTGCCGCCGCGCTGGTTCATCCGCACGTTCTGGGTGGTGCAGCGTGGCCTCTATTCAGTCACAGGCGGCCGGCTCGGCCTCCGGACCGCGAAGGCCGACCGCTGGGGCATGATGTGCCTCCACACGGTCGGGCGCCGCACTGGTGAGGAGCGAAAGGCCATCCTCGGCTACTTCGAGGACGGACCCGACCTGGTCACCATGGCCATGAACGGCTGGGCTGACGCCGAGCCCGCCTGGTGGCTCAACCTGCAGGCTCAGCCCGACGTCACCGTCGATCTGCCCGGTGGGTCGCGCGCCGTCCACGCCCGTGCAGCGGACAAGGACGAGCGGCCGCGCCTCTGGGCCATGCAGGCCACCTACGACAAGGATCTCGATGCCTACGCCGCGCTGCGATCACGCGAGACCGCGGTCGTCATCCTGTCGCCGCGACCCGAATAGGAGACAAGAGAAAGGAATTCGAACCGAACGATCACCGTAGCTACGGAGAACCCTGGCATGAGCGCGGATCGGAAGGCCGCCGTCTGGATCGGCGTGCTGTACATCATCGGAACCGTTGGCATGGTACTCAGCGTGGTCGTCACGGGCGCGGTCCTGTCGGGCCCGGCCTACCTGGCCCAGGTCGCCGCAGAACCGAACCGGATGGCGCTCGGAGTCCTGCTCTTCCTGGTGGCGGGCCTCTCGCTCGCGATGGTCCCGGTCGTGTTCTGGCCGATCGGCAAGAGGTACAACGAAACCCTGGCCATGGGGTACGTCGTCTTCCGCGGCGCGCTCGAGACGATCTTCTACATCGTCACGGCGCTCCTATGGCTGCTGCTCATCGCGCTCAGCAAGGAGCCGGATGCGGGACCGATCGCCGGCTTCGTGCGGACAACCGAGACCGTGATCTGGGATCAACTGATCGCCATCCCGTTCGTTCTCGGCGCGCTGATGTTCTACTTCGTGCTCTACCAGTACCGACTCGTGCCCCGGTGGCTGTCCACCTGGGCGCTCGTGGGGGCGGCGCTCTACATCGTGGCGCCGCTTGGGAGCATGTTCGGGCTCTCGCTCGGCGTCTTCATGGGCCCGCTCGCGGTGCAGGAGATGGTCATGGCCGTCTGGCTGATCGCCAAGGGCTTCAACCCATCTGCCCTCGCTGCCGAGTCTGCCGGTGAGACGTCGAGGCGGCAGACCGCCGCTGCGAGCACTGTTTCGGCGACCTGAGTCGTCGATCCAGCGCTCGGGACAGTCAGGACCATTGTGCGCGGCGGCGGGCGACGGGGTGGCGCCGCTCACTCCTCTTGAGTTCAGCGGCGAGCTGAACGTTCCGATATTGCAGGGACAGAAGGGCATCCAGACTGTCGACGTGCGTCGGCCTGCTGGTGGCCCGGCAGCCGATCTGGCAGCTGATCGCCCTGCGGGAATGCCCGGACGCGATCCCCGTCGACTTCCGAGAGGCAAAGCCGTAGTCTGAAGCTACAGTCATAGCATGAGGAGAGATAACGTGACCGACTCATCTGTTACCTACGCCGCGCGGCTGAACGTCGACTATCCAGAGGAGCTCAGCCGGCTAACGACCTTCTTCCGGCTGGTCACGATGATCCCGATCGCGATCGTCCTTGGACTGGTGTCCAGCGGGTTGGCCGGCGCCACCGCGCTGATGATCGTGTTTCGAAGGCGGTATCCACGCTGGTGGTTCGACTTCGCGCGCGAGTTGACGCGCTTCAGCATGCGCGTGGGAGCCTACGCCGTCCTGCTCACCGATCGCTACCCGTCGACCGTCGATGAGCAGTCCGTGCATGTCGAGCTCGACTACCCGGACGCCGAACGGGACCTCAACCGCTGGTTGCCGCTCGTGAAGTGGCTCCTCGCCATCCCCCACTACATCGTTCTCTTCGTGCTCGGAATCGTGGCCGTCCTGGCTCTGATCGTGGCCTGGTTCGCCATCCTGTTCACCGGACGCTACCCGCGGCCGATCTTCGACTACGTGGTCGGGCTCATGCGATGGGGTCTGCGCGTGAACGCGTACGTCGCGCTGCTCGTCACCGATCTCTACCCGCCCTTCAGCTTGGTCTGAACCGGCCTGGGGGCTCTTGGCTGCCAGTCGGGCGGCGCGACGTTGTTGTTCTCACGCGCCGAATCCCTCCGGGCGCGCCAGATCAACAAGGGCACTCGCAGCGCCATCGGCCGGCTCGGCGATGCTGGCACAACGATCGAGGCTTCACGCGGCCCAGTCGATCATGAGCTGGGGCGGATTGGCGCCCTCTCGCGACGAGAGCGAGACGGCGGTGCCGCTGGTCGTCGATAGACCGAAGCTGTAAGTTCCGTCGCCGGTGATCGCGGACGTTACATCGACGCTCGTCCAGGTGCCCGCGGTGATCTTGCCCGAGCTCCCGAGTTTGGGGGCACCGAAAGGCGGAGCGTTGGCGTCGGTGATCGTGGCTTCGCCCCAGGTGTTGTCCGCGACCGAGTAGAGGTCGTAGCCTGTCGTCTGGGCCGTGTTGGCGTACACACGCAACACTGCCGAGTGCACGGTCCCATTCACTCCGGTCACGCTGAAGCGTAGGAATGTGCGGACCGAAGGCGAGCCGTCGATCCGGACTTGAGTCAGCCGGCCGAAGTTGGACGTGGGAGCCGAGGCGTCGACGTAGCTGTCGGTGGCCGGAATGAGCGTGGCGCTGCCCGTTGATCCGCTCGGAGAAGCCGTTGGGCTCGGCGTCGGTGCCGGCGTGGCAGTCGGGGCTGCCGTGGGCGTCGCCGTCGGGGCCGGCGTGGCAGTCGGGGCAGTCGGGGCTGCGGTAGGCGGGTTGGTCGGAGGATTCGTCGGCGAACCACTCGACCCAGAGCCCGACGAAAGGATCACCAGTTGCGGCGGATGGGCGCCCTCTCGCGACGAGAGCGAGACGGCGGTGCTGTTGGTAGTCGATAGACCGAAGCTGTAGGTTCCGTTGCCGGCGATCGCGGAAGTGACATTGACGCTCGTCCAGCCGCCGGCCGTGATTTTGCCCGAGCTGCTGAGCTTGGTCGTGCCGAACGGTGGCGAGTTGGCGCCCGTGATGGTGGTTTCTCCCCAGGTCTTGTCCGCGACCGAATAGGCGTCGTATCCGGTCGTCTGAGCGGTGTTTGCCCAGACTCGCAGTGTGGCGCTGGCTACGGCGCCGGTGATTCCACTCAGGTTGAAGCGCAGATAAGGGCGGACTATCGGCGACGCGTCGAGTCGAAGGCTGGTGAGTGTCCCGTGCGGCGTAGTTGCGGCCGATGCGTCCACGTAGCTATCGGCCACCGGGTTGAATGTCGCGGAGCCGCCCGTCGGGGAGCTGGAACTGGGCGGAGCGCTCGGGCTGGTGCCGGGTGAAGTGCTTGGCGCATCGGACGGAGGCGTGCTCGGACTGGCGGTCGGCGTAGGTCCAGTGTTGTGGCACGAGGCCGAGCCGCTGTCGGTGAAGCTGCCCGCCGCAGGCTCGAAGTTCCAGGAGTATCCGCCGGGGTGCAGCGTCAGGCCCAGCACCCCGAATGTGGTGGCATTGCGAACCACGCTATTGGCAGCGACAGTTGCGATCGACGTGTGGTTGGCTCCGCCGGTACCGACGATGAACTCGCGAATGCCGTTCGGATCTGCGACGCCATTCGGATCCTGAGGAGCGAACCGTTCGTAGATGTGGTCGTGGCCGTCGAGGACCAGATCGGCCTGTGCCGCATACAGCTGCTTCCAAAGCCAGTAGCCGTTCTGTGAGGCTCGGCCGCCGGAGCTGAAGAGCGGGATGTGCCAGTAGGCGAGTATGCACTGGTTCGGATGCGCCGCTAGATCTGCGGCCAGCCACCGGCCTTGCGGTGAGCTGGGGATGCAGCCGCCCGCGTCGCTGCAGTTCGAGTTCAGTGCGATAAGGTGCCACGCCCCGATGTCGTAGCTATACCAGCCCTGACCCGGAGTTCCGGCCGCCGACCCGAAGTAGCCGAAATAGCCCGCGGCCCCCGCGTTGGAACTATCGCAGCCGATCGTGGGCGTCGAGCCGCCCGCCGTCAGGTACTCGTGGTTGCCGGGGATCGGGTGCGTGATCGACTTAACGCGGCCCCAGGTGGGATCGTAAGCCTGCTGGTACTCCGCAAGGCTGCCGCAGTAATGCTGGTCGCCGAGCGCAAGAACCGCACTGAATTCGCCGTTGACCAGGAGGTTCGAAGTCGCCTTCTGCTGGCACTGGCCGCCGTTGAGACTGCCGTCCAGGTTGTGGTAGTCGGGTGCCAACGGATCGCAGCCGTAGTCGCCGGCGGCGGCGATCGTGGGGTCGCCGGCGGCGACGGCCGAAGCGGAAACAGCCCCGAGCGCCGCACTGCCCGCCAGCATGATCGCCACCAGCGCGACGTGGAAACCTGAGCCGCCCATACGCATGTCCGCCCCCCTCGTCGCGCACGCACCGGACGACGCCGGAGGAAGCGCAACCACGCTCAGCCTGCCTCGATTCTCGGTACGCCGGGCGTTCCATCGACCGAGATCGGGCGACCGGCTCCGGGGTCGACCCTAGTCCGGGCCGAGCGATCCCGGAAGGGCCGGTAGTACTTCATTAGTACTAGAGACCTACCTGAGCGGCCCTACCCATCCTGCCGACGAGTCTATGCCCGACGCGCCCAGCTGGTGGCGAGCTACCCGCGCAAGGGCGCGTGGACAATGCGACCGCTACACCATCAGGTGGGACTGAACCTACCGGAGCTGTCGTTCCAGGTTGGAGTCGGGCACAGTGGCGGTGATCCACTCGGCGACGCGCCGCAGCATCCGGGGGAATCCCCGGTGCAAGGGGCGGGCTCAGATCCCGCGCCATCCTTCGCGCGGTCGACCGTCAGAGCGCGGGTCTGACCCGATTAGAGCCGGCTGAACGCCGGAACACGGTGCATACGCATCTCGTGAAGGAGTCGAACATGAAGAGACTCATGACCTGCGCGGTCCTGCTTGCCCTTGCGACCGTGATCGCGGGATGCGGCGCAAGCGGCAGCACTTCGAGCGCCGGTGCCGCGGCGTCAGTTGGGGCGGCCACCAATGCAGATGTGACGGCGGCGTCCGGCGCGACGACGGCCGTCGGCACCACCTCAGCCGCGACACTCACATCCGCGCCCGTTGCCGGCGGTGACACCTGCAAGTTCCTGAGCGCATCCGACGCCGCGGCATTGGTCGCGAACCCCGGCCCCGTGAAGGTTGCCGTGGTGGACGGCCCGATCTCGAAAGTGACTTCCTGCACGTGGGGATCGGTCGCGATCGGTCACATCTTCCTCGTCGCGAACGAGCTGAATAGTTCTGCACCGATGAGCGACATCAAGGCCGCGATGGCGAGCTCGATCACCGAGAACATTGACGGCCTCGGCGACGTGGGAGGCTTCATGACAAAGACCTCGGCTGACGTGACCGTCGCCTTCTTCAAAGGCACTAACCAGGTCACACTGGCAGTCTCGGCGACCGCCGTGAACGCGGATGCCGTCGTGGCGGCCGCGAAGAAGATCGCCGCCGGAATCTAAGTTGGTCAGCCCCCGGTCTGAACGCCGATGATCGTGCCGACGGCAAACGTGACGGCTGCGGCGGCGGCACCAAGAAGAACCTGGCGCGCGCTTGCGTAGAGCGGCGGGCGGTGCGTCAGACGGCTGATGCCGTAGCCGAGCAGGGCGAGCGCCGCAAGGCTCAAGCCCAGACTCGTCCCAAACGCGGTCCCGCCGGCGAGCAGCACGTACGGGACGAGCGGCACGAGCGCGCCGATCGTGAAGGCGACGAACGAGCTTCCCGCCGCCGCGGCCGGTGATCCGATAGAGCGGGCGTCGAGTCCGACCTCCTCGAATATGAGCAGCGTGGCCGCATGCTCCGGGTCGGCGAAGACGCGGTCCACGAAGCGGGAGGCCTCGTCCTTCGTAAACCCGCGCTGCTGGTACACGCGGGCGAGGATTTCGCGCTCCTGATCGGGCGTGTCGCGAATCTGCGTCCGTTCGAACGCGAGCTGGTGGTCGAGGAGTTCGCGCTGCGATCGGACCGAGATGTACTCGCCGACGGCCATGGAGAAGGCGCCGGCGAGCAGCCCGGCCACGCCCGCGAGAACGATCACCCCGGGCGCCGGGTTTGCGCCTGCGACGCCCATCACCAGGGCCAGGTTGCTGACGAGGCCGTCATTCGCACCGAAGACGACCGGACGAAGCACGGCGGTGGCCTGCGTCTCGTGCGGTGACGCCTCTTTGTCGGGGAGCGGCTTCAGGAACGGGATCCGATTCCAGAACCGAGGGGTTCCCACGTGGCTGCTCCGGCGATGCGAGTCCGACGAGTGTATCGGACACCGGTCGCTAGGTTGGCCTGCCGGCCCGGCGGTCCGGTGACTCGTTGTTGTTCTCATGCGCCCGAACCCCTCCGGGCGCGCCAGTTCCTGTACCGGCGTGCGGCTTACCTACGGCCGCTGCGGATCCTATGCCGCCGGCTCGGCGGCCGCCTTGCGGACGCGGAGGCACTCTTCGACGCCGAACAGGCGGTGGCTCCTCCGGTCGGAGGCTGAGAAGCAGGCTTCAACGGCACGCATCGGGACGACCTCGGGCTGGTCGACCGCGTAGGTGGACCCTTCGTGAACGATCGTTGCCGACCCGTTCGCCAGGACGTTCCTCAGCCAGTTGACTCGTGAGCCGTAGGGGAGCGCGATCACGAACCCGTCGTCGGTAGGCACCGGCACGACGGGTGTCTCGTAGGGGCGCCCCGACTTACGGCCGCAACAGCGGATCACCGACGCGTACGCCCCGGGCGTGCCCGCCGACCTCATCTGCCGTGGGTTCATGACCTCGTCGCGGAATTCGAACCCGAACTTCGCGAGGCGTGGCGGGCATTGCAGCCCGGCTCGTCCGCTCGTATCCTCCACGTCAGGAGGCCCTGGTTCGGCGTCTTGCCTTCGCGGGCTTCCAGTAGCAGGTGGTACATCTCATGGATGCGAACAGCATCATCATCGTGGTGGTAATCGTCCTCATCGTGCTCTTTGTTCTGGGCTACTTCGGCCGGGGCAGGTTTCGCGGGTAAGACTGGTCGCCGCGGGATACGGTCCGGCCCGAGTCGTCACGTCCGCCGACGGCTGACCGCGTAGTAAGTCGCAGATAAGCCAGCCCTGCTAGTCTCGTCTGGCTCCCGCTCCGCTGGTTGCCGACGATCCGCGTAGTCCGGCCAGTTTGAGCGGCCGCGTCGCGGCCTCGGACGCTTCGCGCCGGCCTGCCCGGATGCCACCTTCGCAAGCGGCCGCCAAGGCTCTGGACACGAGTAACCGTCGCTGTACGCTTACCCTCCGGGTATCTAGGAACGATCGTGAGCCCTCCGAGACCCGATCAGCGGACAGAAGGGAGTGGGCATGAGATCCGATTCGACTTCGTCCATCGTCAGCATCGTGTATCTCGTCATTGGCCTGATCGTGGCGTCGGGTCACGGCTTCTTCACGAATCTCAACCAGGTGATGCCGATCGTCTCGGCAGTCCTCGCCGTGCTGCTGTGGCCGCTCGTCCTCTTGGGCGTCGACCTACACCTTAAATAGCAGGCCGCAAATAGCAGGCCGCCGGGCGTCGAGGCAGCACCCCGCCCCGGCCACCGCCCGTCGGCGCAAGGTCGATTCCCCCCGTCGACCGGACGCGGCACCGGCCTGAATGGTTATGGGGAGTCGACAGATGACGTTCGATCCAAACGCTCGGCTCGATGCTTCGCAGGTCGAGGACAGACGCGGCAGCGGTATCGGAGGCCGCGGGTTGGCCATCGGTGGTGGTGGCGGCGCCCTGGGGATCGTGCTCCTGCTGGTATACACGCTCCTCGGCGGCGGCACCAACGGCACGCCGTCAGCCGACGACCTCTCCAATCTCCTGAACCAGGTCGCGGGTCAGGGTGCGGACCAGGGCTCGAACAGCACCTTCCTGGCCACCACCTGCAAGACAGGCGCCGATGCGAACGCGCGCCAGGACTGTCGAATCCTGGGCTACGTCAATAGCGTTCAGGCGTTCTGGAAGGAGGAGTTCGCCCAGTCCGGGCAGACCTACGAATTGGCTAGCACGGTCTTCTTCAGTAACCAGACCAGCACCGGTTGCGGGACGGCCTCGACCGAGGTCGGACCGTTCTACTGCCCGACCGACAAGCTCGTCTGGATCGACCTCGGGTTCCTCGACGAGCTGCATACCAAGTTCGGGGCGACCGGCGGCCCGACTGCTCAGGCCTATGTCGTAGCCCACGAATACGGCCACCACGTCCAGGATCTGCAGGGGGTGCTGGGGTCGAGCACCAGCCAGCAGGGAGCCCAGGGGCAGTCGGTGCGGACCGAGCTACAGGCCGACTGCTATGCCGGTGTTTGGGCGAACCATGCTGCCGGCACGGGCTACCTGGAGCCTCTGACCCAGAACGACATCGCCGATGCGCTCGACGCGGCTGCCGCGGTGGGCGACGACCGCATCCAGAGCGAGTTCCAGGGTCGGGTCACGCCGGAGTCGTGGACGCATGGCTCGTCTGCCCAACGCAGCCAGTGGTTCACGACCGGCTACGAGTCGGGCGTTACGGGCAAGTGCGACACGTTCAGCGGGAGCATCTGACCGCCGCCGGAAGATCCCTCGAACGACAACAGGGTCGCCGCCGCATCCGACTTTGCGCTCGGCTGATGGGCGCCCATAGATGCTTCGGGAGGGCGGCCACTTCGTGCCCGACTTCCGCGAGAACTCCCGCGACGATGCTGCGCCCCAGTCGTCGAAAGCGCGTCGTGATCCCCACGAGCCCACACGACGGCCGAGACGCTCGGCCGCGTACGTCGGCAGCTGCCAGCCTCGTTCGTCATGCCGCTGTGACTTGACTGGGCGACGCGCCGGACGCAGGATAAACAGTGCCCGAAGGGGCCACGAACATCTAGTGATCTGTCTTTGTTTACAGGGACGGGGCATCTAGTGATCGGAGGTTCCTTCGGGCGTTTTCGTGTCCCGCACTGTCTCGGCGGCCGCCGGATACCCGGGTTCGTCAGCGGCCGAAGGCTGCCCGCGCGTTCGCCAGGCCGGCCTCGTAGGCGGCGATCAGGCGGTCCATCCATTCGTCCATCTCGGTATCCACGTCCTGGCGCGCCGGATCGGCGTCGTACCAGGCGATTGTCTGCTTGATCCCTTCGGCGTATGGCATAACCGGCCGGAATTCCGGTACGAACCGCTTGATCTTGCTGTTGTCGAACACCGTGCAGACCGAGGCGTCGCCGATCAGCCGGCCACTCATCTCTGGACGGCAGGCGGCAATGAAGTCGGTGGGGATGTGGACGATCTGGCATTCCACACCGGCCGCGGCCGCCGTCTGGCGGTGGATCTCGTCCCAGGTCAGGGCCTCGTCGGACACGATGTGGAACGCGTGGCCGATGGCCTGCCGGCGACCTAGCAGTCCGACTAGTCCAACGGCGAAGTCGCTGTTGTGCGTCAGCGTCCATAGCGTCTGACCGTCGCCGGGGACGATGAGGGCCTTGCCGGCCCGCCACCGCGCAATCGAGCTGTAGGGCTTCTGCCAGCTGCTCACCGCAATGGGCATCGACCAGTTGCCATAGGTGTGCCCCGGCCGCACGATCGTGATCGGGAAGCCCTCCTCGCGAAGGGCCCGCATGCAGCGCTCTTCGCCCGCGATCTTGCCGCGCGCATAGTCCCAGTAGGGGTTGGCGAGCGGCGTGTCCTCGCGGATGAGCCACTGGCCGAGCGGCTTCATGTATGCGCTCGTCGAGCTGATGAAGATGAACTGGTCGGTCCGATCGCGGAAGAGGCGGATGTCGCGCTCGATGTCCTCGGCGCCGTAGGAGATCCAGTCCACGACGGCATCGAACTTCTGGCCGGCCAGCGCCCGTTCGGCTGCTGCTTCGTCGTGCACGTCGGCGACGAGAGTGGTCACGCCTTCGATCGGATGGTCGCCGCTGGAGCGGTTCAGGTGGACGACTTCGATCCCGCGCTCCAGGGCCAGGCGAGTGCACGCTGTGCTGATGAGGCCGGTGCCACCTACGAACAGGACTCTCACGAATATCCTCCTAGACCGATGGGCGGCACGGCCTCCAGGGTTCGGTGAAGAGCCGGCCAGCCGCGATCTTCTCCCAGGATAACGAGTGGAGCCGGATCCCCCAGCCTGACTCGGCCGGAGCCCTCTCGTCTTAATTGCCACCGCAGCGTGCCGTCCGGAAGTCGCAACACTGCTTCGGCCACCGCGGCCGCCGGCCTTCCCGGTGTCAACATTGGCGGAAGACTGCGGGTCGACGGTCCGGGCTACGGACTGATCTCACCCCACCGATCGGAGCGGATGAATGGCCCAGGAGCGCTGGACTCAGGTAGACGACTATCTGGCGGGCGCGCTGATCCCGTCGGATGCCGCGCTGGACGCGGCTGTCCGAGCCGGCGTCGACGCGGGTATGCCACAGATCCAGGTGTCGCCGACGCAAGGCAGGTTCCTCTACCTCCTGGCTCGAGTGCTGGGAGCACGGAAGATCCTGGAGCTGGGGACGCTGGCCGGCTACAGCACGATCTGGATGGCCCGGGCGCTGCCGCCGGGCGGGCGCCTGATCACCCTCGAGGTGGACCCGAATCACGCCGAGGTTGCCAGGTCTAGCTTCCGGCTGGCTCGTCTCGACTCGATGATCGAGGTCCGTGTCGGCGCCGCCCTGGAATCGCTTCCTGGCCTGGCTGCCGAAGGCGCGGGACCGTTCGACCTCGTCTTCATAGACGCGGACAAGGAGAACATCCCGGAGTACGTCGCCTGGGCGCTTCGAATGTCACACTCGGGGACGGTCATAGTCGTCGACAATATCGTGCGCCATGGTGCCGTGGTCGACACGACCAGCCCCGACGCGAACGTTCGGGGCGTTCGCCGAATGTTCGAGCTCCTCGCCTCGGAGCCACGGCTCGAGGCAACTGCCATTCAAACCGTCGGGGTGAAGGGCTACGACGGCTTCGCCATGATCCGCGTCACGAGCTAGCACTCTCGACAGCTGGCCGTCTGACGCGCCGGCCAATGACCGGCGCCAGCCGTCGCTCTCACGCACTCGACTGGAGATCGCCGACCCGATAATCTCTGGCGGACCATCTCTTCCCGCAGCCCGACGTCATGCCAGACCTGGATCTCCGCCATCCGCGCGCGATCACCATGTGGGACATCTCCTGGCTCCTGCGTCGCTGGCCGGGGGCCGGCTTCGAGGACTGGGACCGGGCCCTCGACGAGCTGGTCGAGCGCGGGTACGACGCCGTTCGGCTCGAGGCCTTCCCGCACCTGCTGGCCGTGAATCCCGACGCCGAATGGGAGTTCATACCCGGCGCCGACTGCCACGATTGGGCTGCCCCTCTACCGGTGCGCGCTCGGCCGTGGCCCGCCCTGGCGGACTTCATCCGACTCTGCCGTGACCGGGGCATCGCCGTGGGGCTGTCGACCTGGTTCCCGCAGGACGCCACCGAGGCTCGGCTGCGAATCCAGTCGCCCCAGGATCACGCGGCGGCCTGGGCGCGCACGCTCGACCTACTCGAGAACGAAGGCCTCCTGGACGCGCTGCTCTACGTAGACCTCTGCAACGAGTGGCCACACCCAAACTGGGCCCCGTTCTTCAAGGAGCAGCCGGCTGGTGCCGGCCAGGACGACTGGAGCACCGAACCGGCGATGGCCTGGATGAGGGCCGCCATCGCGGCCTTCCGCCCTCACTCGCGCGGCTTGCCACTGACCTTCTCCGTCTTGCCGAACAAGCGGTGGGCGCGTCGGGATCTCGGTTTCCTGGACTTCCTCGAGCCGCACATATGGATGGCCCAGGCGTCGGGTTTCTACGAGCGGTTCAACTACGACTATCCGACCCAGGGCCTGCGTGGCTACCGGATGCTCCAGGAGCACGCCCAGCCGCTCTATGAGGCCGAACGCGACCACTGGCGCGCCGAGCTCGTCCGGCTCATCCGCGAAACCGCCGACCTGTCGGTCGAGCTGGATCGGCCGGTGGTGACGACCGAGTGCTGGGCGCTCGTCGAATGGCGCGACCTGCCCGGGCTCGACTGGGCCCTGATCAAAGAGCTGTGCGAGCTTGGCGTGCGGACCGCCGCGGAAACGGGCCGCTGGGCGGCGATCGCGACGAGCAACTTCTGCGAGCCGCAGTTCGTCGGGATGTGGCGCGACGTGGCCTGGCACCGCGAGCTAACGAGCCTGATCAGGCGGTCCGCGGCGGGCTGAGGCTCCAAGCCGATCACAAGCATCCGACCGGGCGCGCCCGAACGCCCGAACCCGAACCCGATCTCTCGGGCGCGCCAACGCCCCACTTGCGCTGGCACAGGCGGGCGATAATTGGGACCCGGTGCTACTTGAGGGCGTCCACCGGAATCGCGTCGAACACTATGGAGGGGTCAGTGAGCACCGGCGGACGTCTGGGCGACCGGCGCGCATCGAGGTGGATGTCGTGGCGGCGCTCGGCCGCCGAGTTGTGGTTCGCCTGGTTCCACCGATGAGCCGAGCCGAGACGGCGCTTCGGCTGCCGCACAGTAGGCCGGTGATCGCCGGCGCGGCCTCAGCGATCGCGGCCGCGGTCGTAGTGGTGGCCGCGCTCGCTTCGGGCGCGATTGGTTCTGCTTCGACGACGCTGATGCTCATGGGCTTCGACGCGGATCGCGCCCGGCTGATCACGGCCCTTCTGGTCGGGGGAGTGGCCGGAGCCGCGGCGGCGTTGGCGACCAATCGAACTGGTTCGGCGACGCTCGCCGGCCTCGGTGGATTCGCCGCCTTATTCGGCTATACGTTCATCTCGCAGACGCGCAGCGCGCTGAACTCGAACGGCACCAACGGCTTCTTCGATCTCAATCAGTGGGCGTTGACGCTGCTGGCGCTGGTAATGTCCGGCGTCATCTCGAGCTGGGCCGGAGCAACGCTTGCCCTGGCAGTGCGCCCGCGCTTGGCCGAGGCCGGCCGCCTCGCCTTTGACGCCGTTCGGACTCGGCGCCTTGACCTGGCGCATCTCCGACTGCCCATGGGCGTGCTGCTCGTGCTGGTCCTGGTCGTCGTCTCCGTGCCGGTCTTCGGCGACATGGTCAACTACACGACCGACGCGAGGATGCTTCATGGCGCGCCCCCGCGCGTGGGGCTCGTCCACGAGGCGGCGCCCCCGAATGGTGGGGCCGCGACGCCCGGCCAGCAGCCTTCGCGATCATCTCATCCGTCGGAGGGTGGCTTCGTCTACGCGGCGGATCTGCCGGCCCCTTGGAACAACTCGTCGTCCGCGACTGAGCGCGTCGACATCTACCTGCCACCCGGCTACGACCCGGACGGCCAGAAGCGATATCCGGTCCTGTACGAAGCGCCCTTCCCCTACGACCTGTGGGATTCGAGCGTCAACATCGGAGTCGTTCTCAACACGCTCATCGACTCCGGCGCCATTCCGCCTACGATCGTCGTCTTCGTCAACGACTACAACGCCCCGATCCTCGATACCGAGTGCGCCAACTCGACGGATGGATCGCAGTGGATGGATACGTTCATCAGCTCGACCGTGGTTTCGTACGTGGACGCGACCTACAAGACGATCGTGAAGGCAAGTGCCCGCGCCATCATCGGCCTCTCCGAAGGTGGCTACTGCGCGGCCATCCTGGCCCTCCGCCACCCGGCCGTGTTTGGCACGTCTATCCCGTTCTCGGCCTACTTCTTCGCGGGTGAGGGCAATGCGAGTTCCGTGATCCCATTCGGCGGCAGCCAGGCTGCCCTCATCGAAGCTTCGCCCATGATCCTGGCCGCCAAGCTGACCCCGGCTGAGCGCGCGGAGCTCTACTTCATCGTAGTCGCCGAGCCGAGCCAGCCCGTCTACGGCTACGAGGCCACCGCCTTCGAGCGCCTGCTGTACACGGAGGGGTATCAGTTCGTGTCCCTGAACGCCGCCTTGCCACACGGTTGGGACCAGGTCCGGCAGGAGTTGCCGCGTGCCCTGGAGGCGTGGGCAGCACGCCTAGCTGCGGCGGGGGTCTCCGGCGAGCCTTGATCGGCGCGGCGACGGTGAGCCGCCGGTGCCTCGTAGCGCCCCAAGGCGCTGTTGTGGGCGAACCGGCAGAAGCGATCAGGAGTACAGGCTCCTGAGCTGGTCCGGGCTGATGTTGCCACCCGTGCACATCAGAGCCACCTTGCGACCCGCGAGGCGGTCGCGGATCTTGAGTGCCGCCGCGAGAGGGAGCGCGCCGGCTCCCTCGACGACGCTCCGGGTGCCCTCGATCATGAGGATGGTAGCGCTGCGAATCTCCTCTTCCGAGGCGAGGATGAAGTCGTCCAGGCCGTCCCAGAGGATCCGCTGCGTGAACTCGAACCCGATTCGAGTTGCCACGCCTTCCGCAGCGGTGCCCATCTGATCCTCGACGATCTTGCGCTCTCGCCAGGAGCGGTATGCAGCTGGGGCAGCCGCCGCCTGGGCGGCGATGAGCTGAACGTTCGGGGCGATGGCGCCGGCTACGATGCAGGCGCCCGCCATGCCGCTGCCGCCTCCGACCGGACCGATGATCACGTCGATGTCGGGCTGCTCCTCGAGCACCTCGAGGGTCGCGGTGGCGACGCCGGCCACGAGGAGCGGCTCGTTGGCGACGTGGATCATCCGATAGCCCTTCTCGGCGGCGAGACGGGCACATAGCTCGCGGGCCTCGTCGAAGTCCTTGCCCGAGGCGACCACCTGCGCCCCGAAACGCTCCATGGCCTTGACCTTGACCGGGTTCGCCCCCTCCGGCACCACGATCACGGCCTTGACGCCGAAGAGCCGAGCGGCGTAGGCGATCGATTGCCCGTGGTTGCCAGTCGAGGCGGTGGTGACTCCGGCCCGCCGTTCGTCGTCAGTGAGCCGCGAGATGAGGTTGATACCGCCCCGCACCTTGAAGACGCCGAATGGCTGGTAGTTCTCGTGCTTGACCCACACGTCCGCCCCAACCAGCTCGGAGAGGGCCGGATGGGAGTAGAGCGGAGTCGGCCTGAGGTAGGTCGAGATCCGCCGCCTCGCCTCTAGGACGTCCGTCATCGTTGGGGCTGGGATCACGCTCGGCTCCTTCTCGAACTGAATACGGCGCGGCGCCACGGCGTCCACGCGATGCCATCGGCCCCCTATTCGTGGGCCTCCGGGTCCGGCCTCGGTAAAGCCAGAGAATCGTACGTCGTCCGCCACGCTTCGCCATCGATCTGCGCAGCCCGGCGGCAATTCGAGCAGTCGCGGGACCGCCCGTCCGGACGCCATGGGGACGGTCGGGCCTCAGGCTCCCGGCGCGAACCCCGCGACTGCGTTCGAGAGGCCTAGCTCGTAGGCGGCGATCAGGCGG